>NZ_JBEZDO010000026.1:0-146356 GCF_040648355.1 Nonomuraea sp. NPDC049152
TTCGAGGGGCTCCTGGATACGCGAAAACGAAACGCGACGGGGACCGGCGGGTACGGCGGAGGCGTTGCGCGAGGCTGCCAACAGATGTCCTTCCGAGGGCTCGCGGCGGACTGACTACACGCACGCCAGACGACCTCGCAACGTGAGCAAGAGAAGCGGGTCGTCAAAGGGCAGCGCAAAGGGGCAGTGTAGCCGAACGGCACACGCCTGTCCACTTCGCTCTCGCTGCATGCTCCACGTTGTCCGCAGCATCGCCCGTCGGAGCGGAAACGTCAAGCCCGCGAGCCGGACTTTCGGCCAACTCAAAGCCTGGACGCTGGGATTTCTTCCCTTGGCGACAGATGGCTAGCTCCAGGCCCCAAGACGATACCCGCGAGCCGGGGCCGCTAACGCTCTGTCACACCGAGGTCTGAACCCATGCTGACGATCGGTGGAACCGTGACGGTTGTACCCATTCCCAGAGGCTCGCTAAACCTGGAATTTGATAACAATTGAAAGTCGGGACATGCCCGACATCAACTGCTCCCCACGAGGGTCGAGAGGTCGCCCACCAGCCACCGCGGGCCATCCTTCACCATGACGAATCTAACGCGGTTCTGGATCACCTGCTGGCGGGGCTCGGCGTCTCCCTGCCCCTGCTTGGTCGTCCCCATGTTCACGAACAGGAGCACGGACACCCTGTCGGGCGTGGCGTCCTGCACGGCGGCCCCCGCCACGGTGACCTCCTGGACGGTCCGCTGCTCGGTGGCCCTCGGCACGAGCGTCCTGCGCAGGTCCTTGTAGCGGCCGGTCAGCTCGCCGGTGGTCAGGGCCTGCGCCCTGTTCAGGTCGTCCTCGATCGTCCGGTAGTTGTAGGACAGCAGGTCGGGCGCCAGCGCCCTGGCGGCGACCATCGCCTGCTCCCCCGCCTCCCGCCCGCCCCGCAGGTGGTCAAGCTCCCCCTGCATCCGCAGCGAGACCCAGCCGAGGAAGGCCACTGCCGCGGCCAGCACCGCCGCTATCGCGATCCTCACAGCACCTGCTCCGCCTTCGCGACGAGCCACCGGCCGCCGACCTTGGACATGTCCATCGACCAGCGGTAGTAGCGGTCCTGCTTGGGCGTGCCCGTGCCCTCCCAGTTGATCGTGGAGTCGGCGACGACCAGCACCTTCGCGGTGTCGCCCGCCATCGAGACCATCCCCGAGGCGCGCACCGCCCCCGTCTGCACGACCTTGTTGGCGATCGTGGTCTCCCTCAGCTTGGGCGCGCCCGCGTGGTACTCGGCGTACGCGGGCCCCGTGGAGGTCGCGAGGATCTTGGCGATGCTGGCGTCGGCGCTCTTGTAGTTGAGCGAGAGCAGGTTGAGCGCGTGAGCCGCGGCGGCCTCGATCGCCGCCCGGCGGTCGGCGTCGGCCGCCTCCTCGTCGCGCAGCTGCGCGCTCAACCAGAAGGCGACCCCCGCCACCAGCACCAGGATCGCCGCCAGCGCGATGGTCAGCCTGCGCACCACGGTCACCGACCGGGAGGAGTCAGCAGTGCCTGCCATATCGCGGGATCATAACGCTCGACCCATTCCTCCAGACCCGGAATGCTCGGGGTGGGCAGCGGCTCGGGCGCGTTGCGGGCGCCCCTGACCCCCGTCTCGCTGTCCCTGGGCGCCTTGCAGTAGGTGTCGAGCCTGGCGCGTTCCACGCGCGTGTCCCGCGGGTCGCGCCGCCGCCGCACGTACCCCTCCGTGCACGAGGGCGGCGCGTTGAGGTTGAGGTGGAGGCCGAAGTGCAGCCCCTCGTCGTCGATGACGGTGAAGGCGCCCGCCACGCCCGCCGGATAGCCGATCAGGAGCTGGCGCAGAGCGGGCACCCTGGAGGACGCGACCTGGCCGCCGACCACGAGGTGCGCCAGCAGCGGCGGCAGGTGCGGCGCCAGGCCGTCCACCAGGCGCTCGGTGGGCGGCGTGGCGCGGCCCGCGCCCGCGATGGCGCCGCGCAGGTCGTCCCGCCCCCTGCGCAGCGTCCCCGTGAGCGAGGCCAGGTCGCGGGCGAAGGACTTGAGGTGGCCCACCTCGGCCAGCTGGGTGCCGAGGACGGTCTCCCGTCGCCGATCAGCGCCTTGGTCTCCGGCAGCACGTCCTCGGCCGAGGAGAGCAGCTCGTCGCTCGCGTCGAAAAGCCTGCCCAGGTGGGGTCCGTTCCTGCCGAAGGCATGCTCCAGCTCCTCCACGACGGTCGCGACGTCGGCGGGATTCACCGAGGCGAGGAGCCGGTCGGCGTCGCGCAGGAGGGCCGCGGTGGTGATCGGCAGCCGCGTGTGCTCGCGCGCGATCACGTCGCCCTCCTTCAGGTACGGCGGCGCCGTACCCGATGGGCGCAGGTCGAGGTACTGCTCGCCGACGCCCGAACGGTTGGCCACCACGGCGCTCAGGCCGTCGCGCGGCACCAGGACGCCGGCGTCGATCCTGAGCACGGCGCCCGCCCCGTCCATCGTCGGCCGCAGCTCCTCGACCCTTCCGACCCTGACGCCCCGGTAGGTGACCTCGGCGCGGTCGAACAGGCCACCCACGTCGGCGAGGTCGACCCGCACCCGGTAGGCGGGGTCGAACACGTCGGCGCCGATCCCGGCGTAGGCGACCAGGGTGTAGGCGGTGGCCACGACGGTGACCACGGCGAAGGCCAGGAGCTTGAGCCTGAGGATCACCGCGTCACGTTCTCCAGCGTCGTGCCTGGCGACAGGTCCACCGTCACGTCGGCGTTGCCGTAGTCGCCCTTGAGCAGCCCGGTCGCCGATGGAGGGAAGGGGAAGGTCAGCGCCGTGTCGAGGTTGCGGGCCACGCTGGTCCGCGCGGCGTCGAGGCCGGCCAGCAGGGCGCGCAGGTGTCGGAGATCGGCCAGCGTGTCGTCCCGCGAGCGAGTCACCACGCGAGTGGTGCACACGACCTCGGCCCGCCACGCGATCAGCTCGACGGCGGTGACCTTGCCGACCGTGACGTCGTTGACCTTGCACAGCGCGTGGGGCACCAGGTCGAGCGCGTCAGCGAACTCGATCGTCACCGGGTAGGGGCGCTCGCCCAGGTCGGCGGCGCCCGGCAGGGGCAGCGACTCCACGCCGCGGAAGCCGCATCCGGCCACCGCGAGCAGCGGGATCAGGAGCAGTGCGCTTCGCACGGCGCGAGCCCTCCAAGCGTCAGATCGGAGATCTTCACCGAGGCGGGGACGGGGATCAGGTTCTGGATGATCGAGTCGAACCACGGCCCGTTGCCGGTGGCGTCGGCCAGTTGCCTGGCGAAAGGGATCAGGAGCGCGAGCGAGCGGTCGAGGTCGCGTTCGTTGCGCCGCAGGACGGCGACGAAGCCGCGCAGCTCCTTCAGCGCGGGCTTCAGCGTGTCCCGGTTGTCGGCGATCAGCCCGTCGATCTGCTCGGCGAGCGCGACGGTGCCGGTCAACAGGCCGTGGATGGCCGCGCGCCTCGCGATGATCTCGCGCAGCAGCAGGCCGCCGTCCCTGACCAGGCCGCGCAGCCGCTCGTCGCGGTCGGCCAGCAGGCCTGTGACGGTTCGCGCGTTCCGTACCAGTTCGTGGAGCTTGTCGTCGCGGGAGGCGATGGTCTCCGACAGGCGCCGAGGCCTTTCAGCGAACCGCTGATCTCGGCGGAGGAGCCTTCGAGGGTGGCGGCGAGGGTGTCCCATCGCGCTCGCGAGCGCGGGCGTGAACTGGGCGCCGGAGATGGTGATCGCCAGCACCGCTACGCACGCGGTGGTCACGAGCGCGAACAGGGCGAGCTTGATCCCCGCGCTGAACGTGGTCATCGGAGCATCAGCCTCGCACCGCCGGCCTGGAAGCCGTAGTAGCAGTGGATGAGGATGACCATCACCGAGAAGACCATCACCTTCCCGAAGGATCACAGCACGTCGTACCGGACGAGGAACAGCTCGAAGTAGTGGTCGTAGGTGCCGGTGGACTGGCCGTAGAAGCCGGTGGCGATCAGCCTGGTGGCGACGTAGGACGACAGCGGGCCGAGCACGTAGAGCGGGACGATCGCGGCGAACCCCACGAAGAGCCGCGTGGTGACGGACTGGGCGCCGAACTGGCGGATGAGGTTGCCGGACTGCAGCGCGAGCACCGTGCCGAACGGAATGGCGACCAGCGCGGTCGGCAGCGCGCTGACGCTCACGATGAACCAGGCCTGCTGGACGAACTCGCGTCAGTGGACGGGCCGCTTGGGCACGGCTCGCGCCGTGTCGCCCACAAGAGCGACGAACCGGCCCACTTCTGTGAGTACTTGACCCTGGAGAGTGACGGCCTCAGGCCGCGAAAAGGGAGTCCTGGACGTGGTCATGGGTCAGCGCACGCCGTTCATGTGGGCGTTGACGAGTCTGGGGTACTCCTCCAGCCAGTTGCGTCCGCGCTCGTCGACGAAGGAGCCCTTCGGCGGGATCACCCCGTTGGCCGCCAGCCACGAGCCCGGCGGCTTCTGCGTGCGGCGGATGCCGTTGCCGCTGGGCATCAGCTGCGGCGGGATCGGCGGCAGCGAGCCGGGGTCATGGCCCAGCTGCGCCTCGGCCTCAAGCTCGGAGATGTCCTTCTCCTCCGACATGCCGATCGGGCCGTGCCTGCGGGCGTTGAGGAACTGCCTGACCACCGGCTCGTCGCTGGACAGCAGCATCTCCCTCGGGCCGAACATCACCAGCTCGCGCCGGAACAGCAGCCCGATGTCGTCGGGCACGGTGCGAGCGGTGTTGATGTCGTGGGTGACGATGAGGAAGGTCGCCTCGATCTCGGCGTTGAGGTCGACGATGAGCTGGTTGAGATAGGCGGTGCGGACCGGGTCGAGGCCCGAGTCGGGCTCGTCGAACAGGATGATCTCCGGGTCGAGCACCAGGGCGCGGGCCAGTCCGGCGCGTTTGCGCATGCCGCCCGAGATCTCACCCGGCAGCTTGCCCTCCGCGCCGAGGAGGCCGACCAGCTCCATCTTCTCCATGACGATCTGGCGGATCTGGGACTCGTTCTTCTTGGTGTGCTCGCGCAGCGGGAAGGCGATGTTGTCGTAGAGGCTCAGCGAGCCGAAGAGCGCGCCGTCCTGGAAGAGCACCCCGAACAGGCGACGCAGCTCGTAGAGCTTGTTCTCGCTGCAGTTGGCCAGGTCGTAGCCGTCGATCCAGATGTGGCCACGCTCGGGGCGCAGCAGACCGACGAGAGTCTTGAGGAAGACCGACTTGCCGGTGCCCGAGGGCCCGAGCAACACGGAGATCTCGCCCGCGGGGAGGGTCAGGGAGACGTCCTCCCAGATGACCTGCCGACCGAACGACTTGGTCAAGCCGTCGACCACGACCTCGACGCCCACAGGTCACCTTCCAATAGCTGGTGGTAACGAGACGAACACTTTACTTACACGGGAGCGCTGTAACGGAGCTTCCCGCGAATTGGAATCCATTCCAATAATTCGGCGGGATTGTTACTGGGCGGTTATGTCAGAGCCTGGAGGGCGGGACGCAGCAGCCTGGCGACCTCTTCGGCCGGCACGTCGCGCAGCTCGTCGAGGTCGAGCAGCTGGTGGCCGACGGTGACACCGAGCAGGACCAGGGTGATGAGCGCGGCCTTGAGCCTGGCGTCCCGTCCCTCGATCGCCGCGCCGATCTGCTCGATCTGCCTGCTGAAGGTCGCGCGGGCGGACGCGGCGGCCTCCGGGTGGGTGAGCATCGAGCGCATCATCGCCAGCGAGCCCTGGGGCAGCTCGCCCAGCTTGACCCCCAGGGAGCCGAGCAGGTCGTCGACCAGCCGCCCGGCGTCCTCCGTCCCGACGTGCACCGCCCTTTCGAACAGGCTCTGCTTGGTGCCGAAATGCTGCATCACCAGGGCGGGGTCGATGCCCGCCGCAGCGGCGACGGCCCTGATCGTGGTGCGCTCGAAGCCCTTCTCCGCGAACAGCGCGCGGGCCGCTTCGAGGATCCGCTGCTCGGTCCTGGCCCTGCGTTCGGCGCGCGTCGGAGTCACGCGGTCACTTTACTTCTCGCTTGTTCGCTCAACGTTTGTTGAGTAAATTGGGGCGCATGACAACGATCATCACGCGGTTCCACGACGCCATGCTCCACAAGTCGGCCGACGAGCTCGCCGACCTCTACGCCGAGGACGGCGTCCACGAGTTCCCCTTCCGGACGCCGGGCATGGTGGAGCGCTACAACGGCAGGGAGGAGATCAGGGCCGGATACAAGGCTTCGTGGGGTGCCACGCCGGCCTCCGTCGAAGAGATCCGCAACGTCGTCATCCACCAGAGCACCGACCCCGAGGTGATCGTGGTCGAACACGAGACCGCCGTCACGGTGTACGGCCAGCCGTACACCGTACCGGGGCTGCTCGTCCTGCGCGTACGCGACGGGAAGATCGTCCACACCCGTGACTACATGGACGCCACGGCCGTGGCTAGCCTGCGGTCAGGTCGTACAGGGTGACGCCGCCGACCGTTCTCGCGGTGAAGTTCTCCTGCACCCAGGCGGCAATCCTGGCGGCGTCGTCGCTGCCGCCCGTCGTGACTCCCGTCCGGCGGCCCATCCCCATACCGCCGCCGACGAAGTAGTGGATCTTCCCTTCCTTCGCGTAGCGCTGGAAGTCGGCGAGGGTGGGCGCGGGATCGGTGCCGTTGAAACCGCCCACCGCCATCACGGGGAGCTCGGTGGCGAGCTGGAAGCCCGCCGCGTTGTTCGAGCCGACCGTGGCGGAGCCCATCGCCGCAGGCGTGCCCGGCAACCGCGGCCACGCTTCCACCGCCTCACCGGCCAGGACCAGCTGCCACAGCCGCCGCCCGAGCGGGGTGGGCGCCGTGACCAAATAGACCAGCGCGAACCCCGGCAGCACCACGAACGCCTGCATCATCTTCGCCAGGAACCCGAACCCGACACACACCCCCGCCAGCACCAGCCACCGCGTCGAGGCCCGCTCCTGCGCCCGCACCACGCAGTAGGCGGCCAACGACAGCAGCAGCACCAGCAGCGCGTCGGGGTAAAAGCGGAACATCAGCAAGATCCTGTCCCCCGTCGCCCCGAACGATGCGAGGGGCTCGGCTGTCGAGGCCGCCCGTTTGTTCCGCTTGGGCTGCCGAGGTCAGTCGTTCGACCTGGGCTTTCGGATTGCCGAGGGTCAGCCGCTCCGCTGAGGACGCTCGGGTTGTCGACATCACCCGTCGCACTGGACTCCCGAGCTGCCGCGGTCGGCCGTGCCGCTAGAAGGCCGGGTTCTCGACATCACCCGCCGCACTGGGCTTTCCGGCTTCCATGTCAGCCGTTGCGCCGGGGATCTCGGGTGTTTAGGTCAGCCGTGCCGCTGAGGGCTCGGGGTTGGGCATTCAGCTGGGGATTTCGGACGCCACGACCCATGCGTAGGGCCCAAGGCCGCCAGACCCACGGGCGGGCCGGTCGCAGGGTCCTCGTCACACGGCGGGACACGACCCCGGCGGTGCCCTGAAAGGTTCCGGGAAAACAAAAAGAGCGGAACCCACCCGGCACCAGGGTGTGTTCCGCTCTTTCCGAAAAGACGCGCCGTCTTACTTGACGGTGACGGTGGCGCCGGCGCCCTCGAGGGCAGCCTTGGCCTTCTCCGCCTGCTCCTTGTTGACCTTGCCGTCGAAGACCGGCTTCGGAGCGCCGTCGACCAGGTCCTTGGCCTCCTTCAGGCCGAGGGAGGTCAGCGCGCGGATCTCCTTGATGACCTGGATCTTCTTGTCGCCGGCAGCCTCGAGGATGACGTCGAACTCGTCCTGCTCCGCGGCCTCCTCAGCGGCGGCGGCAGGGGCGGCAGCGGCGGCAACGGCGACCGGAGCGGCAGCCTTGACGTCGAAGGTGTCCTCGAACAGCTTCACGAACTCGGAAAGCTCGAGGAGGGTCATCTCCTTGAACGCGTCGAGCAGCTCGTCGGTGCTGAGCTTCGCCATGATGTTTCCTCCGTATGGATCTTGCTAAATGGTGTTACGGGACCGCGGTGAAGTTGCGGCAATCCCCGGTCTTACTCGCCCGCCTCTTCGCGCTTGGCGCGAAGGGCTTCGGCCAGCTGAGCCATGTTGGTGGGCAGCGCGGCGAACACGGCGGCAGCAGCGGACTGCTTCGCCTTCATCGCACCAGCCAGCTTCGCGAGGAGAACCTCACGGGACTCGAGGTCAGCGAGCTTGGTGATCTCGGCAGCATCGAGGGCCTTGCCCTCCATGAAGCCGCCCTTGATCACCAGAAGGGGATTGGCCTTGGCGAAGTCACGCAGACCCTTGGCGGCCTCGACCACGTCGCCCGTCACAAAGGCGACGGCCGTCGGGCCGACCAGCAGCGAGTCGAGACCAGTCACGCCGGCCTCGTTGGCCGCGATCTTGGTCAGGGTGTTCTTCGCCACGGCGAACTTCGCGTTCCCACCGAGCGACTTACGCAGCTCCTTGAGCTGTGCGACGGTGAGACCGCGGTACTCGGTCAGAACGGCGGCGCTGCTGCCCTCGAACTCGCTCTTGAGCTCGGCAACCGCTGTCGCCTTATCCGCCCTCGCCATGGGCCTCCTTCCAGATGTGCCGCCGGCGAAGGCCTCTGAACATGAAACAAGCCCCGGCGCAGGCGCACGGGGCTCCATCCATGTGGAGACCACACGGAAGAACTTCGCATCTCACCTACGCGGGCCGTCCACGCTCTGTGGATCCTTCGGTCACCAGGCCTTGAGGCACCCAGCGACGACCGGCGGTCTTTGGCAAGCACCAGAATAGGGGGCGATCCGTCAAGATGCCAAATCGCCCCCGCGGGGATCAGTTCCTGGGGAGGTCACCGACCTGGTCGGCGGGCGGCGCGGCGATGGAGACCGGCTCGTTGAAGCCCTTGAAGAACAGGTTGGCGTTGAACTTCGCGCCCTTCTCGTCGCCGGACATGACCAGCTTGCGCGGCAGGCCGTCCGAGCCGACCCAGATGTCGAAGGTGACGTTCTGGAGCTCGGCCATGTGCTCCTTGGCCTGCGCCTGCTTGTCGGCGGGCAGCTGCGCCACGGCCGCGTCGACGGGGAACGTGCCGCCGTAGTGGGTGGTGTCGACGCCGCTCACGCTCTCGGTGCCGAGCTGCTTGATGTTCTGCGAGGCGGTGACGAGCTTGGTGACGTTCGCCAGGTCGAACCGCTGGACCTGGTCGAGGAACTGCTTGGCCTCCGCGCCACCGTCGCTCACCGGGATCTTGATCCACGGCTTGGCGGCGCCCATCACCTTGTTCAGCGCCTCGGCCTTCACATAGACGTTGTCGCCCTGCAGCACGGCGCGTGCGCCGCCGGGCAGGCTCTGCCTGCCGAAGTTGGCGGTGTCGAGCGTCAGGTCCGCGGCCAGCTGCGGCTTGCTCTGGTAGACCATGCGCCCCTGGACCTTGCCGGTGCCCTCCTGCGGATGGGACACGTCGACCACGCCGTCGACGGTGTAACTGGTGACTTCCTGCGTCTTCTGCGCGGCCTGCTCCAGGACCTCGGCGGCGGCCAGCTTGGCCTGAATGGGTACCGCGCCCGACGCGGTCGATCCGGTCGATCCACAACCCGCGACCGCGACGAGGGCGGCGGCGCCCGTCGCGGCGACGGCGAGAGTAATCCTGCGCTTCAGCATGCCTTCGACACTACGTCTCCGATTCACGCATTTTGGCTTCCCTGGAGCAACTCAGGGAAACTCCAGGGTCATCCCTGAGCCCCGTGCTCGCAGGCGATCCCGCTCCATCCGTCTGTACGGCAAGCCCCCACTGAGCACCACCCAGGGCACGTGGCCGGGGTCTGTCCAGCGCGGCAGGAAGCGGCGGGAAGCGGCGGGAAGCGGCGAGAGCAGCGTCACGTGGTGGCCGTCCGTCACGGCGGGAAGCGGCGGCTCTCGGGAGGCGTCCCCTGGACGGGCAGCGACCACCGGACACGGAGGCGCCTGACCCTGCGTGCCGTACAGAACCAGAAAACCCCGGGAGATGCGGGGCGGGGAATGCGGAAGGCCCCCGCGGGAATCCTGCGGGGGCCTTCAGGGGCGTGAGAAAGATCAGCCCTCGAGCTCGGCGGTCAGCGCGCGAGTCAGGTTGGGGTCGACCGGGACGCCCGGACCCATCGTGGTGGAGAAGGTGACCTTCTTCAGGTAGCGCCCCTTGGCCGCGGACGGCTTGAGACGCAGCACCTCGTCAAGGGCGGCGGCGTAGTTCTCGATGAGCTGGCGCTCGTCGAACGACGTCTTGCCGATGATGAAGTGGAGGTTCGCCTGACGGTCAGTGCGGAACTCGATCTTTCCGCCCTTGATCTCGGTCACGGCCTTGGCCACGTCCGGCGTGACGGTGCCGGTCTTCGGGTTCGGCATCAGACCACGCGGGCCGAGAACTCGGCCCAGGCGGCCGACCTTGCCCATCAGGTCGGGGGTGGCGACGACGGCGTCGAACTCGTTCAGGCGGTTGCCCTTGGCGATGTCGTCGATCAGCTCGTCGGCGCCGATGATGTCGGCGCCGGCCTCGCGGGCAGCCTCGGCACGGTCACCGGTCGCGAAGACCAGGACCCGGGCGGTCTTACCGGTGCCGTGCGGGAGGTTGACCGTGCCGCGCACGATCTGGTCGGCCTTGCGAGGGTCGACACCCAGCCGCAGCGCCACCTCAACGGTGGCGTCGAACTTGGTGGTGGTGGTCGCCTTGGCCAGCTTCGCGGCCTCGGCGGGGGTGTAGAGCTTGTCGCGGTCGACCTGGGCCGACGCGTTCTTGTGCGCCTTGCTGCGCTTCACTTCGGGTCTCCTTGGTGGAGTCTGTGGTCGTGGGCCAGCGCGTGGCCCTCCCACGGGTGGAACAGGACTGTCGTGCTAGTGAGAACCTGGCTACTGGCCCGCCATGTCACGTCTGCGCCGGCTCGGCCGGGCGGCGGTCCACTCGTCATGTTGCTACTAGTCGGCGACGGTGATGCCCATCGACCGGGCGGTGCCGGCGATGATCTTCTCGGCGGCCTCGACGTCGTTGGCGTTGAGGTCGGGCATCTTGGTCTCGGCGATGCTGCGCAGCTGCTCGCGGCTCAGCTTGCCGACCTTGTCCTTGTGGGGAACCGCAGAGCCCTTGTCGAGGCCGAGCGCCTTCTTGATCAGCTCAGGCGCCGGGGGCGTCTTCGTGATGAAGGTGAAGCTGCGGTCTTCGAAAATGGTGATCTCAACGGGGATGATGTTGCCCCGCTGGGCTTCGGTGGCAGCGTTGTACTGCTTCACGAAGTCCATGATGTTGACGCCGTGCGGACCGAGGGCGGTACCGACCGGCGGGGCGGGCGTGGCCTGGCCAGCGGGAAGCTGGACCTTGACCAGTGCCGCGATCTTCTTCTTCGGAGGCATGTGTCCTTCTCCGGGTCCTGATCGTGTTGCCGTCCACTCGCGGGTGCGGGCGGACATGTCGGAAGGCCGCCCTTCGCGAGGGACGGCCTGCCGAACGTCGTGTCGACGGAAAACGTGTGACGGAACTCCGGCGGCTAGCGCACTTCCGGGGTCACGCGTTCCTCGTCAAGTGTATGCGAGCCTGTCAGATCTTAGAGACCTGGTTGAACGACAGCTCGACGGGGGTCTCGCGGCCGAAGATCGACACCAGCACCTTGAGCTTCTGCGACTCGGGGCTGATCTCGCTGACCGAGGCGGGCAGCGTGGCGAACGGGCCGTCCATGACGGTGACCGACTCGCCGATCTCGAACTCGACCGTGGGGCCCGTGGCCGTCTTGGCGGTGGCCTTCTTGGCCTCCTCCGTCGGCTCGGGCGCGAGCAGCTTGGCGACCTCGTCGAGGCTGAGCGCGCTCGGCTTGTTGGAGAGGCCGACGAAGCCGGTCACGCCGGGCGTGTTGCGCACGGCGGCCCACGACTCGTCGGTGAGGTCCATGCGCACGAGCACGTAGCCGGGCAGCACGCGCTCCTTGACCGGGACCTTCTTGCCGCTCTTGAACTCCTGGACGGTGTGCGTGGGCACCTCGACCTGGAAGATGTAGTCCTCCATGTTGAGCGACACGTTGCGGCTCTCGATGTTGGACTTCACGCGGTTCTCGTAGCCGGCGTAGGAGTGGATGACGTACCACTCGCCGAGCTGGCCGCGCAGGGAGCGCTTGAACTCCTCGACGGGGTCGACGTCTTCCTCAGGCTCGGCCTCGGCCTCGTCTTCGGTCTCGCTCGCCTCGTCGACGACCGTCACCGGAGCCTCTTCGGACTCCTCGGACTCCTCGACATCGTCGTCGTCGGCGTCCTCGGCCTCATCGAGCTCGGTCTCCTCGACCTCGTCGATGGCCTCCTCAGCGGCGACGTCGTCGTCCCACTCCTCGCGAGGGGTGTCTGAAGTCTCGGACACGGTGACTTTTCCTCTTTCGTCGAATCGAATGGTGCCCCGTCAGGCGTCGGGTCAGCTGCCGCCGAAGATCCGCAGGACGCCCTCCGTGAACAGGGCGTCAAGCCCCGACACGATCGCAACCATGATCAGAACGAATACCAGAACGACCGTGGTGTAGGTGATGAGATCCTTACGCGTCGGCCAGATGACCTTGCGGAGCTCGTTGACGACCTGCCGATAGAAAAGGGCGGGTGAAGTGCGCTTCTGCTTCTTCTCACCGCTCGGCTTGCCTGCGGTCTCGCTGTGCGTGTCGATCGCCACAGTCCTCACCTGATCTGTCGTATCCAACGCAG
Source organism: Nonomuraea sp. NPDC049152 (assembly GCF_040648355.1). Lineage (NCBI taxonomy): Bacteria > Bacillati > Actinomycetota > Actinomycetes > Streptosporangiales > Streptosporangiaceae > Nonomuraea > Nonomuraea sp. NPDC049152. The sequence continues at coordinate 12,609 of NZ_JBEZDO010000026.1, forward strand.
TTGCGCGGCGCGCTTGCACGCCTTGCTGCGCGGACCGCACTCAGCAGGGCAAGAGGGACTCGAACCCCCAACCGCCGGTTTTGGAGACCGGAGCGCTACCAATTGCGCCATTGCCCTATGTCGTCAACCACACTACATGGATTGACCGCCTGCCCGGACCGATCGCCACATCGACATGCGGCGGCAGGACCATGCGAAAGTGTACGGGGGAATGACCGCTACGTCGAACCACTTACGATCGCCCAGGTAGTGACCATCTTCTCGCACTACGATGGGCGTCATGTCCAGCCGCATCTCCGCACGCATCTCAGCGATCTCAGAGTCCGCCACGCTGGCCGTCGACGCCAAGGCGAAGGCGATGAAGGCAGCAGGCCGCCCGGTCATCGGCTTCGGCGCGGGCGAGCCCGACTTCCCGACGCCCGGCTACATCGTCGAGGCGGCGATCGAGGCGGCGCGCGATCCCCGGTTCCACAAGTACACGCCCGCCGGTGGCCTGCCCGAGCTGAAGCAGGCGATCGCCGCCAAGACCCTGCGCGACTCCGGCTACCAGGTCGACGCCTCGAGGGTCCTGGTGACCAACGGCGGCAAGCAGGCCGTCTACCAGGCGTTCGCCACGCTCCTCGACCCCGGTGACGAGGTGCTGGTCGTCGCGCCGTACTGGACGACCTACCCCGAGGCGATCAAGCTGGCCGGCGGCGTGCAGGTCGACGTCGTCACCGACGAGACGAGCGGCTACCTGGCCTCCGTCGAGCAGCTGGAGGCGGCCCGCACCGAGCGGACCAAGGTGCTGCTGTTCGTCTCACCGTCCAACCCGACCGGCGCGGTCTACTCCCGCGAGCAGGTCGAGGCCATCGGCCGCTGGGCGGCCGAGCACGGCCTCTGGGTCGTCACCGACGAGATCTACGAGCACCTCGTGTACGGCGGCGCCGAGTTCACCAGCATCGCCACCGCCGTCCCCGAGCTCGGCGACAAGGTCGTCATCCTGAACGGCGTCGCCAAGACCTACGCGATGACGGGCTGGCGGGTCGGCTGGCTGATCGGCCCCGCCGACGTGGTGAAGGCCGCGACGAACCTGCAGTCACACGCCACCTCCAATGTCGCCAACGTCTCCCAGATCGCCGCGCTCGGCGCCGTCTCCGGCGACCTGTCGGCGGTGGCGGAGATGCGCGAGGCGTTCGACCGGCGGCGCCAGACCATGGTCAGGATGCTCAACGACATCCCCGGCGTGCTCTGCCCCGAGCCGCTGGGCGCCTTCTACGTCTACCCGTCGGTCAAGGCGCTGCTCGGCAAGGAGATCAGGGGCAAGCGTCCGCAGACCTCCGCCGAGCTGGCCGAGCTGATCCTGGAGGAGGCGGAGGTCGCGGTCGTTCCCGGCGAGGCCTTCGGCACTCCCGGCTACTTCCGCCTCTCCTACGCGCTGGGCGACGACGACCTCGTCGAGGGCGTCAGCCGCCTGCAGAAACTGCTGTCCGAGGCGAAGTGAGAGAACGGGAAGGGCCGACCGGCCCTTCCCGTGATCACCACACGTCCAGCTGCGGCAACCCCTCTTCGCTGTTGCCGCCGCCGAACACCGCCACACCCGGCCGTTCCAGCCACATGGCGTAGGTGTAGTCGCCGCGTGACCAGGTGATGGCCGGTCTGCCGCGCAGGACGGCGGGCTCGGCCCCCTTCACCATGCCGTCCAGCGTCCGGACCCCGCACACCACGCCGACCGTCAGGCGGTCTGACGTGCCGGTTCTGATCCAGGTGTAGCCGTAGACCCGTCCCTTCGTGACCAGCCCGTCGAAGGCGGAGAACGACTCCCCCAAAGGGAACGACTCCGCCATGGGCGCCCCTTCGGGCCGTCCGATGAACCAGACCCCTCGGACGGCCTGCCGCTCGGACAGCGCCTCGCCCGAGGGCGGCAGCGTGGCCGACCGGGCGTCGCAGGTGGTCCCGTTGACCGGTTTCACGCTCGGGTCGCGCTGGGGCACGCGAGGCTCGGATCTGACCTCCGTCACCCGCAGGCTCTTCGTCACCCGATCGATGTCGCGGCTCGCGGTCACGACGACGGCCAGCCCCCAGTCGACCCGCCACACCTCGCGCCTGCCACCTGGCACGACCGCGCGGATCCTGTCCCCTGGGCCGACCTCCGTGACGCCGGCGACGCGCACGCCGAGTCGGTCCTTCACCCAGTCCCCCGCGTCGAGGCGGCCCCTGTGGACCTCGACGCGAAGCTCGTCGCCTCCCGAACGCCACACCCCCGTGGTGACGCTCGAGTCCTCTTCGAGACCCGCTGTGGTAGACGCGCGCGTCATGCCGAGCGTGTCGATCCCGATGCCGTCCAACTCCTGATCGCCGCGCTGCTTCACCTCGGCCACGCGGATGCCCCGCGCCACGGCCATGAGGTCGTTGACCAGGTCGTCGCTCACCTGGACCCGCACGCCGTACCCGGGCCTGACCGTCCACAGCACCATCCGGCTCCTGGGCCCGCCCTCGCCGGTCACGACGTCGCTCACCAGGGCGGGGAAGCTCCCCACGGTCGTCTTCTTGAGGCGGGTGAAGCGCTCGCTCGTGTCCCAGGAGACGTCGGCGAGGTTGTTCAGGGTGCGCGCCCGCTCGCCCCTGACCACCTCGACCATGACCGAGCTGCCGTCCCTGTTCCACCACTTGCCGAGGCCGTCCATGCCGGCGTCGCCCGTCCTCGTGAGTCCCGGCGGCAGGTGGGTGACGGTGAGGCCCTCGAAGCTCTCCGGAAGTCCCGGGGTGGAGATCATGGGGGTGATCCCCGCGAGAATACGGTCGATCTCGGGCACCAGGTTGTCGCTCACCTTGAGCACGAGGCCCAGCCCCGGCTTCTGCAGCCACAGCCGGCCATGGCCGACCATCAGGCTTCCTGGCCCGTCCCGGTAGCCCGGCTTCCCGTTGACGGTCGTCCGCGTCCCGTTGCCCCACTCACCCGCGCTCCAGGCGGCGAGCTCGTCCAGCGAGGCCGCGTGCTCGCCTCTTACGCTGATCAGCGTGATCCGCCTGTCGCCCGCGCCGGTCCACGTCTTCGCCGTCTCCCCGTCGCTCCTCTTCATGACGCCCGCCAGGTGGACGCGGGGCGGAAGGTAGGAGACGCGCATACCCTCCACGACACCGCCCGCTGGTCCCGTGGGATCGGTCATCAGGAGTTCCTCGGCGATCGTCCGCACCTCGTCGATATGGTTGGCACCGACCGTCACCCTGAGCAGCAGTCCCGGCCGTTCGGCCCAGAGCAGGTCCCTGCCGTCGTCGGAGATCCTGGCGGTCCTGCCCCGTATGGACGTCCACGTCGTTCCGACCATCAGCCCCCGCGTGTCGGGGTCGCCGGTCCTGCCGTACCTGCTCACCCGAACGAGGTCGTCGCCCGAGCTCCAGGTGAGCGTGCCGGCCAGCAGCGCGCCGTCGCCCGACGAGCCCTGCACCGGCTTGCCCAGCCCTGCGGGCACGTGGCGGACCTCGACGTCGTCGAGGCTGCCGGTGGTGCTGGGCGTGGTGGCCACCTGCTGCTCGTCCCGGGGAACCAGCACCCATCCGGCGAGCGCCAGCGCCACCGCGGCCACCACCGCCACGACCCTGTGGCGTGTACGGCGCCGCCGCCGCGAGAGCAGTACCACCTGGTCCACGAGGTCGGATGCGGCGGCGAGATGCGCGCTGTCCTCGGCCATCGCTTGCCGCAGCTCGCTCTCAAACATCGCTTGACACCTCCTCCACGACGATCAGACCGCGTAGTTTGGCCAGCGCCTTGGCGGTCTGGCTCTTGACCGTGCCGACAGAGCACCCGAGTGTCTCGGCGGTCTGCGCCTCGGACAGGTCCTCCCAGAAGCGCAGCACCACGACCGCGCGCTGCCTGGGCGGCAGTAGACGCAGCCCGTCGGCGAGCACCTGCCGCAGCTCGACGCCCGAGTCGGGGCCCGCGACGGGCACCTCGGGGAGCGCGCCGGTCGGGATGATGCGCAGGATGGCGCGGCGACGGGCGCGGCTGATCGCGGTGTTGACGATGATGCGCCTGACATACGGCTCGGGGTCGGCGTCCTGCCGGAGGCGGTTCCAGTTGCGGTAGGCGCGCTCCAGCGCGGTCTGCAGGACGTCCTCCGCCTCCTCGCGTGACCCGCAGGCCAGGTGCGCGAGCCGTAAGAGGCTGGTGCCCCGCGCCGCCACGTACTCGGCGAACGCGGTCACTCGATGGTCTCCATGTCCTCTATGTACGCCTGGGCCCGCGGAAGGGTTGCCCGAGAGATCAGACGGGCGACTGGACGGAGGCCGCCAGCGGGATGAGGGACTCGCGGAGGGTGTCGCTGACGCGGATCCACGCGCCCGTGCCCGTGCGCTCCAGCCACACGATCACCATGCCGCCGCTCGGATGCCCGCCGACGAGGGCCGGCCTGCCGCGGATGGTGGTCTCGCGGGGCGAGGTGACGGTGGCGCGCTGCCGGTAGGTGTCCCAGTCGGCCGCGACGGTGCCGTGCTCGACCTGGACCTCGACGAACGTGGAGCCCGAGGCGTAGCGGGCCCAGCCACCCTCCACGCCCGGCTCGGGCCGGACGGCGCCGCCGCCGGTGCGGGTGAGCCCTGGCGGCAGGTAGGTGAGCCAGAAGTTGTCGGCGACGACCGTGATGCCGGGCGTGGTGGGGGTCGGGGTCGGCGGAGCGGGGGTGGCGATCGTGGGCGAGGAGGTGTCGACGGATGACGTGACGCGCCCGAAACCCGAAGAGAAGATGGCGTAGATGGTCAAAACGGTCGCCGCCAGGGCGGCGAGGGCGAGCGCGGCCCGCCATCCCTCGCCCCGGACGGCGACTAACTCGTCAGGCGCCATACCTCCTTAGTGCCCACCTTCCCCTCGGTGGTCACTTCGCGGCGCGCACGCCTTCGGCGATCTTCTTCAGCTCGGCGGCGACCGCCTCCGTTCCGAGCCTCTCCGCCCTGTCAGGGCTCATCGCCACCTCGACGGCGAGGTCGTCGGTCAGCTTGAGGCCGAGGGTGGGGGTGGCGGGCTCGCTGCCCTCCTGCGCGCCCAGCTGCCCGAACTCGCCCCCCTCGCCGACGTTGGCGAGATAGGCCCGCTCGTCCCCGAACTCGACGATCTCCACACCGTCGCGCTCCAGGTCGTTCTCGACCTTCGTGCTCGCCTTTCCCTCGTGGACGTAGACCTGGATGTCGTAGTGACCGCTCGGGGCGCCTGGCGTGTCGAAGGTGGTCGTGTAGACCATGCCTCCGCCATACGCCTTCTCGGTGCTCCACTTGTTCGACCACTTGCCCCACACCAGCCCTTCGGGCAGGTAACCGAGCGTGATACCGCCGAACGTGCGGCCGTCGCCCAGGTCGCCGAGCGCGTTGGGCAGCTTCTCCACCAGGAACAGCCTGACGGTGGAACCCGTCTCCACTTCCTCGCCCGGCTTGGGCTCCTGCCCGAATACGCCCTCGTACCCCGTCGCCTTCTCGCCCACGAGACCGACCGCCTGCAGTGCCGCCTGTGCCTCCGCCAGTGTCTTGTTCGTCACGTCGGGGACGGTCACCTTGGTCACCACCCGCACGGTCGACGTGCCGTTCGCCACGCCGGCGGACTCGGGCCCCGAGGTCGCCGCCAGGTAGACGGGCACGCCCGCGGCCAGGACCGCGGTGGCCAGCGCGGCGCCCGCCGTACGGAACCTGATGACGTGGGCGCGGTGCCTCCTGCGCACGCCGGCGCCCATCGTGGGCGGCGCCTTGACCTCTGCCACGTTCGCGGCCATGGCATCCGCGAGGGCCTCTTCCACCTTCATACGAGCGCTCCTTCCTTGATGTTCGTGCGGATTCTGGCGAGCCCCCGCGCCGCCTGACTCTTGACCGTGCCGAGCGAGCAGCCGAGCGCCTGGGCCGTCGCGTGTTCGCTCATGTCCTCCCAGTAGCGCAGCACCAGGACGGCCCGCATGCGCGCGGGCAACTTCCGCAGTTCGGCGACGAGCGCGTCGCGCAGGTCGAGATCGGGCGTCCTGGCCTCGGTCTCGGGCGGCCTGGAGAACGTGATCTCCTGGATGACCTTGCGGCGGCGCGCAGCCGAGATCGCCGCGTTCACCACGGTCCTGCGCGCATACGCGTCGGGGTTGTCGTGCCTGATGCGCGGCCAGTGCCGGTAGACCTTCTCCAGCGCGTGCTGGACGAGGTCCTCCGCGTCGTGCTGCGTCGCGCCGCAGACGAGGATCGCGGTGCGTAACAGAGACGTGCTTCGGGCGGCCAGGAATTCGTCGAAAGCCGCCTCATCTTCTTCCTTCATCAGCGAGGTCCCCTTTCGCCCCTCCCAACGCGTCAACCCCCCGGCGGGTTGAGTGGCACCATATGGAAATGGCACGTCCCCTCGCCTCACTGCCCAAGGCTCATCTCCACCTGCACTTCACCGGGTCGATGCGGCATTCGACGCTGATCGAGCTGGCCAGGGAGCAGGGCCTGCACCTGCCCGACGCGCTGGAAGAGGACTGGCCGCCCCAGCTCCACGCGACGGACGAGCGGGGCTGGTTCAGGTTCCAGCGCCTCTACGACATCGCCAGGTCGGTACTGCGCCGCGAAGAGGACATCTACCGCCTGGTGCGCGAGGCGGCGCAGGACGAGGCGGCGGAGGGTTCGGGCTGGCTGGAGATCCAGGTCGACCCTTCGGGGTTCGCCTCCAGGTTCGGCGGGCTGACCGCGACGCTCGAGCTCATGCTCGACGCCGTCGACAAGGCCGCGGCGGAGGCGAAGATCGGCATCGCCACGGTCGTGGCGGCCAACAGGACCAGGCACCCGCTCGACGCCAGGACGCTGGCCAGGCTCGCCACCCAATACAGGGACAGGGGCGTGGTCGGGTTCGGCCTGTCGAACGACGAGCGGCGCGGGCGGGCGCGCGACTTCGACCACGCGTTCAGGATCGCCAAGCGCGCGGGACTGCTGGCCGTCCCGCACGGGGGCGAGTTGCTGGGCCCCGAGAGCGTCGAGGAGTGCGTCCACGACCTCGGCGCCGACAGGGTGGGCCACGGCGTGCGGGCGGCGGAGTCGCAGCGGCTCATGGAACGGCTGGCCGACAGGCAGATCTGCTGCGAGGTGTGCCCGACGTCGAACGTGGGGCTCGGGGTGGTCGCGGACGCGTCAGAGGTGCCGCTGCGGCGGCTGTTCGAGGCCGGCGTGCCGATCGCGCTGGGCGCCGACGACCCGCTGCTGTTCGGCGCTCGGCTGCTGGCGCAGTACGAGCTGGCTCGCGAGGTCTACGGGTTCTCCGACGCGGAGCTGGCGGAGCTGGCCAGGCAGTCGATCAGGTCGTCGACCGCGCCCGAGCCGGTGCGCAAGGAGCTGCTGAAGGGCGTGGACGACTGGCTCGGCTCACCGGAGTGAGGCGGCGATCTCCAGCGCCCGCCGCTTGTCCTTCACTCCTTCGAGCCTGACGGCCACCTCGCCGTCGAACCAGACGAGCGTCGGGCCCGACAGGCGCAGGGGCAGCTCGGTGCCGTCCTCCCTGTCGACACGGCTGATCGTGTGCTCACGGTCGATCCACCAGCCTTCGGCGCCGTCGACGCCGACGTTGTCGGGCCATGGTTCACGGAGCTGCTTGACGAAGTAGGGCGCGAGTCCCTCGAACTGGTCGATCCTGACCCCGTCGGCCCAGAACAGGGAGACGATCCTGGAACCGTCGCTGACGGTGACGCGGTCGGGGGCGCCCAGCTCGGCAGGCACCTTCACAGGGAATCTCACCATGTGCCGGGCGGCGTCGAGGGTGACGGTCCGCTCCCCTGGGAGGGGCAAGGGGGACGCGGGCGGCGTGCCGTTCTCGCCGACGCGCAGCTCGATCCCGGCCAGGCGCAGGATGTGGACGACGGCCGCCCTGCCCTGCGGGGTGGCAGCGGTGAGCGCGACGACCGCGACCACGATGGCCGCCACCAGCCCCCACCTGGACCTCCCCCACCTCCGCCGCCGCGCGGGCCCGGGCCGCCGGCGGCTGGGGTCGGGGGCGGCTTGTTCGAGGCGGGCCCTTACGGCGGCCGCGACGTCGGCGGGCGGCGGGGCGGCGGGCACGTCGAGGACCTCGGCGAGCGCCATGAGCTCGGCCTCAAGACCGTCGTCGTCAGGCGAGGTCACGTTCCACCTCCTCCCTCAGCCTGGCCAGACCGCGATGCGTCCTGGACTTGACCGTGCCGACCGGCCAGTCGAGCACCTGCGCCGTCTCCTGTTCCGACAACTGCAAGAAGTACCTGCAGACCACGGCTTCCCGTTCCCGATCAGGCAGCTCCCGCACCGCGGCCAGCAGCCGCGCCCTGCGGTCGTCGGCGATCGCCGTACCCTCGGGATCGTCGGGCGCCTGGGTCGGGGTGACCGCCCCGACCCGCAGCGTCAGCTCCGACCTGCGCCCGCGGGAACGGGTCAGGTTGTGCGTCTCGTTGGCGACGATCCGCAGCAGCCACGGACGGAACGGCGAGTCCTTCCTGAAGCCGCCCAGGTGCCTGAACGCCTTCACGAACGCTTCCTGCACGACGTCCTCGGCCTCGTCGCCCGCGCCGAGCATGGCGGCGGTGCGGTGGGCGAGCGCGCTGTAGCGGGCGACCAGCACCTCGTAGGCGGCAAGGTCGCCGCCGAGGGAGCGGGCAATCGCCTCGTCGTCGTCCATATATAAGGAAAGATTCCATCGCACGAATGCGGCATCCGTCCAGAACGTGATTCCTTGTTGTGGCCGGGCACTAGACTCTGGCGGATCGGCTTTCCATGGAGGAACGGACTATGTCATCTGGGTACGACCGTGTGGTCCAGCCTGCCGCCGGAGACGAGGCTCTGGAGAACCACCTCGGCGGCGACGAGGCGAAGAACTACAGGCAGTACGAGTTCGACATGGTCGCCCCTCACGTCGGCCGCTCGATGCTCGAGATCGGTTCCGGTCTCGGCCACTTCGCCGAGCAGTTCCTGCCACGGCTCGACCGGCTCGTGGTGAGCGACTTCGACCCCTACTGCGTGGAGCAACTGCGCAAGCGCTTCGCCGACCGGTCTGAGATCGACGTGCTGCACTTCGCGCTCCCGGAACCCGTTCCGATGGAGGAGAAGGTCGACACCGTCGTGATGATGAACGTCCTCGAGCACATCGAGGAGGACGCGGAGGCGCTGCGCTCGCTGGCCCGCGTCGTCAAGCCGGGTGGCCGGATCATCATCTGGGTGCCGGGCTACATGCAGCTCTACGGAGACTTCGACAAGAAGGTCGGCCACGTCCAGCGCTACACGCCGAAGACCCTGCGCAGCTCGGTCGCCAAGGCGGGGCTCGACGTCGACGTGCTGAAGCCGATCAACTTCCTGGGCGGCATCGCCTGGTGGGCGGCCGTCCGCCGCGGCGGCGTCGGCTACCCCGACCCGCGCCTGGTCAAGATCTACGACAGGACCGTGGTGCCCGCGACCCGCCTGATCGAACGCTTCATCCGCCCGCCCTTCGGGCAGACGGTCTTCTGCGTCGCCCGCGTGCCCTCGTAGGCAAGCCTTTCCTCTGGGCAAGATCGTCGCATCCGACAGGATCTTCGTGGGCGAGCTCTCCGTGCAGGACACGTTCTTCCTGTGCGGCAAGCCACACCACCTTCCTGTACGGCAAGCCACACCACGGCCACCGGGGTCACTCGGTGGCCGTCCGTCTTTCACGCGTGCTCCAGCAGGACTCCGGCCGGTCGCCGTCACGTCGCCCGTAAAACCCGGCCCCTCCCCCTGACGCCGGGCCCAGCGCTACCGGTGCGCCGAAGCCGCCACGCCAACGACCCTGTCGTCTGCCACCCCAGCCCCGCACGCTCGTTGACCGTCTCCCTGGAGGGACGCCGGCCCGCGCCGAGGGTGGGCTTGACCGGGCTTGCCGTACGGACCCCGAAGGACCGCACCCCGCGCCTCCGGCCACCTTCACCAACATCGCGGCCCCGCACCTCCTGAAGACCGCACCGCCCGCGGACCTCCTGAAGACCGCACCGCGCACCCGCGCTCCTCCTATAGACCGCACCGCCCGCGGACCTCCTGAAGACCGCACCGCGCACCCGCGGTCGCCCCGGGTGAACGCGCCCCGCGTATTCGGTCACTGACTGCGGAGAAGGGCGGGGAGTGGGGCGGGCCGCTCTCTTGAGTTTTGGATGGGAGATCAGTGGCCGGAGATCGGGGGTGGTCAGGGGTAGGGGTGGGGATCAGAATCCGAAGAAAGCGTTAGTCGGAGATGGGCGGCCGTCATGACCGAGTACGCGCAGGCGCGAGAGGTCGCGGAGCAGGCCAGGCAGGCCGAGTGGGAGCGGCCGAGTTTCGGCAAGCAGCTCTTCCTCGGGGATTTCAGGCTCGATCTGGTGCACCCGATTCCCGCGGTCGACGAAACCGCCACCAAGAAGGGCGAGGAGTTCGTCCGAGCCCTGCGGCGCTTCCTCGACAGGAAGGTGGATCCCGCGGAGATCGAGCGGACGGCGGTGATACCGGATCCGGTGATCAGGGGGCTGGCGGACCTGGGCGCGTTCGGGATCACGATCGAGGAGGAGTACGGCGGCCTCGGCCTGTCCCATCTCTACTACAGCCGCGCGCTCATGCTGGTCGGCTCCTATTCTCCGGCGCTGTCGGCGTTGCTGTCGGCGCACCAGTCGATCGGGGTGCCGCAGCCGCTGCGGCTGTTCGGCACCGAGGAGCAGAAGCGGGAGTTCCTGCCGCGCTGCGCGCGCGGGGAGATCTCGGCGTTCCTGCTGACCGAGCCTGACGTGGGGTCCGATCCGGCGCGGCTGTCGACGACCGCGACCCTTGACGGCGACGAGTACGTGCTCGACGGCGTCAAGCTGTGGACGACGAACGGCGTGCTCGCCGATCTGCTGGTCGTCATGGCACGGACGGGAAAGAAGATCAGCGCGTTCGTCGTCGAGGCGAACTCGCCCGGCATCACCGTCCAGCGACGCAACGCTTTCATGGGCCTGCGCGGCATCGAGAACGGCGTGACGAGGTTCGACGGCGTCCGCGTCCCCGCAGGGAACAGGATCGGCCGCGAAGGCGAAGGGTTGAAGATCGCGCTCACCACGCTGAACACGGGTCGCCTGTCTCTTCCCGCCACCTGTGCGGGCAACGCCAAGTGGGCGGTGAAGATCGCGCGCGAGTGGTGCGGCGCGCGGGTGCAGTGGGGGCGCAGGATCGGCGAGCACGAGGCGGTCGCGACCAAGCTGGCCTTCATCGCCGCGACCGCCTACGCGCTGGAAGCGGTCACGGACCTGTCGAGCAGGATGGCCGACGACGAGTCGAACGACATCAGGATCGAGGCCGCGCTGGCCAAGCTGTTCGCCACCGAGATGGCGTGGCGGGTGGGCGACGAACTGGTCCAGATCAGGGGTGGGCGCGGCTACGAGACGGCCGAGTCGCTGGCCGCAAGGGGTGAGAGGGGCGTGCCGGCCGAGCAGATCCTCAGGGACCTGCGCATCAACCGGATCTTCGAGGGCTCGTCGGAGATCATGCGGCTGCTGATCGCGCGCGAGGCCGTGGACGCGCACCTCTCGGTCGCGGGCGAGCTGATCGATCCCGACGCGTCCCGGCAGGACAGGGCGAAGGCGGTGAAACGCGCCGGCGCCTTCTACGCCAGATGGCTGCCCGGCCTGATAGTGGGCCACGGCACGCTGCCCGTCTCCTACGCCGACTTCGGCCCGCTGGCCCAGCACCTGCGGCACGTGGAGCGCAGCAGTCGCAAGCTGGCCAGGTCCACCTTCTACGCGATGTCCAGGTGGCAGGGCGGCCTGGAGCACAAGCAGGCCTTCCTCGGAAGGGTCGTCGACATCGGCGCCGAGCTGTTCGCGATGACCGCGATCTGCGTGCGGGCGGACGAGGACTCGCGGGATCTGGGCCGCCGTCCGGTGGAGCTGGCCGACGCGTTCTGCCGCCAGGCGAGCGACAGGGTCGACGCGCTGTTCGACCGGCTGTGGCGGAACACGGACGCGCAGGACGTCAGGGTGGCGCGGTATCTGCTCGAGGGCCGGTACACCTTCGTGGAGGAGGGCGTGCTCGATCCGTCCATCGACGGCCCGTGGATCGCCGCGCCGTCCGGCGACGAGGACGTGCGGCGGCATCTCGGTGCTTGATAAGTAACGCCAGAACGCTTGTTTCGCTCAAAATCGTGCAGCATGCTCGTCACAATGCCGTACGTGACACATGCGGTCTAGACCGGTTAGGGCGATTTGACCGTCTCGGTGTTGTCAAACCGATACCAACCGGTATAGACCGGCTGCGGAACAGAGGCTTACTCTGACGCAAACGCGTGGAGCCCTGGCTCGCGCACACCCCAATACCCTGGGCGGTGTCAGGTGGCTGGTACGGACCAGCGCACCCGTCCGATGAGAAGGCGGTATCTACGGTGAACATCAAGCTTGTGGGCGGCGCCGCTCTCGGCCTTGCCACCATGCTGGTCCTGTCCGCGTGCGGGGGCGGCTCCCAGCCTGCGGCGGGCGGCGACTCCACCGGACAGGCCGGCGGCCCGGTCACGCTGAAGATGGTCGCGGCCGACTACGGCGACAACCCGACTGCGGACAACGCGGGCACGAAGTTCTGGAAGTCGGTCGTCGACCAGTTCCAGGCGGCCAACCCCAACATCAAGGTCGACGTCCAGGTCATCTCCTGGAACGACATCGACAAGCAGGTCGCCACCATGGTCCAGAACGGCCAGGTGCCCGACATCCTGCAGACCGGCGACTACTCCGGTTTCGTCAAGGACCAGCTGCTCTACAAGACCGACGAAGTCCTCTCGCCCGAAGTGTCGAAGGACATGCTCACCAAGTTCGCCGACTTCGGGAAGGTCGACGGCACCGCGTACGGCATCCCGTTCGTCTCCTCGGCCCGCGCGCTCTTCTACAACAAGGAGCTGTTCGAGAAGGCCGGCATCGCCGAGCCGCCGAAGACGTGGGACGAGCTCAAGGCCGCGGCCGAGAAGCTGAAGGCCGCGGGCGTCAGCCAGCCGTTCGGCCTCCCGCTCGGCCAGGAGGAGGCGCAGGCCGAGTCCTTCCTGTGGATGCTGGGCAACGGCGGCGGCTACACCGACGCCTCCGGCAAGTGGACGGTCAACTCCCCGGCGAACGTCGAGGCGTTCCAGTACGTCAAGGGCCTGGTCGACGCGGGCCTCACCACCCCCAACCCGGGCACCAAGGACCGCAAGACGGTCTGGGAGGACTTCGCCGCGGGCAAGGTCGGCATGGTCAACGGCGGCCCCATGTCCATCCCGATCTTCGACAAGGGCGCCGTGAGCGGCAAGTACGCCGTCGCCCCGATCGCCGGCAAGACCGGCCCGCTCGACACCACCCTCGGCGTCATGGACTGGATCATGGCGTTCAACAAGAACGGCCACGCCGCCGAGATCAAGAAGTTCTTCGACTTCTTCTACACCGGCGACGCCACCCAGAAGATCGTCGACAACTACAAGCTGCTGCCCGTCACCAACGGCGGCATCCAGAAGCTGTCGGGTGACGAGAAGCTCAAGCCCTTCCTCGACGCGCTGCCCAACGCCAGCTTCTACCCCTTCAAGGACCCCAAGTGGTCCGAGGTGAACACGACGATCAAGCAGACGGTCGGCGGGGCCGTCAAGGACGACCCGGCGAAGGTGCTCGGCGACATCCAGAAGGTCGCCGAGGGCAGCTGATCCTCTGGGGTCGGTACGGCCGGCGCTTCCCCGCGCCGGCCGTACCCACATGGAAGGTTTTTCATGAAAAGGTTGCGCGTCCTGGAGCCCCTGGCTTGGGTCGGGCCGGCGGTGGTGCTGATCGCCCTGGTCGTCCTCTGGCCGGTCATCGAGATGGTTCGGACGTCGTTCCTGGAAGTCAGCCGGTTCGGCGTCGTCCGGGGCGGGAACGGCACCAAGAACTACGACAAACTCTTCGCCGAGACCGACTTCTGGCCCGTGATGTTCCGCAGCCTCGTCTGGGTGGTGGCGGTCGTCGGGTTCACCGTGCTCATCTCGCTGGCGCTGGCACAGCTGTTCAACCAGAGATTCCCCGGACGCAAGATCGCCCGGTGGGCGCTCATCGCGCCGTGGGCCGCCTCGGTGCTCATGACGTCGATCATCTTCAAGTGGATGCTCGACCCCGAGGTCGGCATCATCAACCTGATCAGGCGTGACCTCGGGCTGATCCCCGCGATGGGCGGCGCCGACGCCGACCAGCTCGGCCAGGCCGCCACGGCGTTCCCCTGGCTGATCTTCGTGGCGGTGTTCGTGTCCGTGCCGTTCACCACCTACGCGCTGCTGGCCGGTCTGGCCACGATCCCTTCGGACGTCTACGAGGCGGCCAAGATGGACGGCGCCTCCAAGTTCAGGACGTACTGGTCGATCACGCTGCCGCTGCTGCGTCCCGCGCTGACCGTCGCCGCGCTCATCAACGTGATGAACGTCTTCAACAGCTTCCCGATCATCTGGTCGATGACCCATGGCCAGCCCGGCTATTCCACCGCGACCTCGACGATCTTCATGTTCATCCTCAAGGGCTCGAACATCGGCGAGTCCGCGGCGATGTCCGTGGTGAACTTCGGCATGGTGATCATCCTCACCGCCATCTTCCTCAAGATCTCCAAGTGGAAGCAGGAGGTGGCGTGATGGCCCACTCCCGTACCGTCACGGGCAGCCCCATGCCGTCGGTCAAGAAGGTGGTCGTCGCGGCCTCCGCCTATGTGATCGCGTTCATCTTCCTGTTCCCCTACCTGGTCATGCTGCTCACCGCGCTGCGCCCGCAGAGCAGTCTGCGGGAGGCGGCGTACTTCCCGACGTCGTTCGAGTGGTCGAACCTGCTGAACTTCTGGACCGGCGGACTGGCCGACAACCTGCTCGTGACGCTGAAGGTGGCGGGGGGCTCGACCCTGCTCGTGCTGCTGGTGGCGCTGCCCGCGGCGTACTACTCGGCCAGGCACAACTTCAGGGGGCGCACGGCGTTCCTGATCCTGGTGCTGATCACCCAGATGTTCCAGCCGACCGCGATGCTCGTCGGCATCTACCGGGAGTTCTTCCAGTTCGGGCTGGTGGACTCGACGTGGTCGCTGATCCTGGTCAACGGCGGGTTCAACCTGGCGTTCGCGGTGTGGATCCTCAACGCGTACTTCGCCTCCATCCCGAGGGAGCTGGAGGAGGCGGCGTTCATGGACGGGAACGGGCGCTTCGGCGCGCTGTTCAGGATCACGCTGCCGCTGGCGATGCCCGGCGTGATCACGGCGCTGATCTTCACGTTCATCGCCGCGTGGAACGAGTTCGTGGTCGCGCTGACGCTGACGACCAGCCCGGAGAACCAGCCGCTGACGGTGGCGCTGAACTCCTTCATCGGGCAGTACTCGGTGGACTGGCAGAACCTGTTCGCCGGCTCGGTGATCGCCACCATCCCGGTGATCATCCTGTTCGCGCTGATCGAGCGCAAGGTCGTCGGCGGCCTGACCGCCGGCTCCATCAAGTAGCTCCCTCGCGCCGCCGCCCGTCCCGGGCGGCGGCGTCTTTCCGTGCGGCGGCGCGCGCGATCGCGGACCTGAGGGGGCCGACCTCCCGTCGAGGCGACCGGCACGGGCACAGAGCAAGGTTCTGCTGTAACCTCTCACTGACCGAATGTTGCTCGGTTTCGACCCGGGAGGCACAGTGGCAGAGGCATACATCGTCGGGGCGGTCCGCACCCCCGTCGGTAAGAAGAAGGGCGGCCTTTCCACCGTCCACCCCACCGACCTGGCCGCGCTCACGCTGAAGGAGCTCATCGACAGGACGGGCGTCGACCCCGCCGCGGTCGAGGACGTCATCATGGGCTGCGTCATGCAGTTCGGCCCCCAGAGCATGGACATCGCCCGCAACGCGTGGCTGAGCGCCGGACTGCCGGAGACCACGGCGGGCGTCACCATCGACCGCCAGTGCGGTTCGTCGCAGCAGTCGATCCACTTCGCCGCCCAGGGCGTGCTGTCCGGCACCCAGGACCTGGTGGTGGCGGCGGGCGTCGAGTCGATGAGCGTCGTCCCGATGGGCTCGTCGATCACAGCCGCGCTGGAGAAGGGCATGCCGTTCCCGTTCGGCGACATGTGGGTCGAGCGATACGGCAAGCAGGAGATCTCCCAGTTCCGCGGCGCCGAGCTGATGTGCGAGAAGTGGGGCCTCACCCGCGAGGAACTGGAGAAGTACGCCTTCGAGTCGCACCAGCGAGCCGCCAAGGCCATCGCCAACGGCTACTTCAAGGACCAGATCGTCCCCGTCAACGGCGTCGAGGACGACGAGGGCCCGCGGGCCGACACCACGCTGGAGAAGATGGCGGGGCTCAAGACGCTGAAGGACGGCGGCGTGATCACCGCGGCCACCTCGTCGCAGATCTCCGATGGCTCGGGCGCGCTCCTCATCGCCTCCGAGCAGGCCGTACGCGATCACGGTCTGACCCCGAGGGCCCGCATCCACCAGCTCGCCCTCACCGGCGACGACCCCGTCTACATGCTCACCGCGCCCATCCCCGCCACCCAGAAGGCGCTGCGGAAGGCGGGCATGTCGATCGACGACATCGACGTCACCGAGATCAACGAGGCGTTCGCGCCCGTGCCGCTGGCGTGGATGCGCGAGCTCGGCGCCGACCCCGCCAAGGTCAACCCGAACGGCGGCGCGATCGCCCTCGGCCACCCCCTGGGCGGCACCGGCGCGATCCTGATGACCAAGCTGCTGCACGAACTCGAGCGCACCGGCGGCCGGTACGGCCTGCAGACGATGTGCGAGGGCGGCGGCCAGGCCAACGTCACGATCATCGAGCGCCTCTGACAGACCCGCCGGGCCGGTCAGCGGGACTCTGGCGGGCTTCCCACGCAATCCTGACCGGCCCGGCGCCCCGTCGCTCAATCCGCCGACGACGTGATCACGACACCCCGGCGCGGCCACGCCGACCGCGATCGGCGAGCGCCGCCTCGCATTCGGGCGTTACCGGCGGATCGCCGGCCCAGAAAAGGTCGTGCGCCGCTCCCCGGGAGGCGGGGAGCGGCGCACTGCCCACCTACCGCCCCTTGGGCGGGATGCGGCGCGGCGGCGCGATGGGCCGCTGCGGCATCTTGGGCATCTGTTGAGGAATCTGCGGCATCTCCCTGCCTGGCAGGGCGGTGCCGTGCTTCTTCTTGCCTGAACGAACACGCATGAGAATGCTCCTTTACGCGACTTGCGACGCGGCCGCATCACGGAGATGGCCGGTCGGGCAAGCTCAGCTGCCGCGTCTGAACGGACGAGGTCTGACTGCTGAGTGGCGGTCGGCTGATCAGGTCAGCCCCGCGCATTACTGGTAAAGGCGCATGTCCAAGACATTAGGTGCTCCCCCGAACCCCCGCAACCCGCTTATCGGCGGGTAGAAAGGAGCGAGATGTCGAGAGGGAGGACGAGTATGGATCGGGTACGGCGGGCCGTGGGCGCGGTCGTCGGATCGGCTGTCGGCGACGCGCTGGGGGCGCCGTACGAGTTCGGACCGGCGGGCGCGTTCTCCGCCGCGTTCCCTGGCGGCGGCGGGGAGATGCGCCCCGGCGGAGGCTGGGAGACGGGCGAGCGGCGGGCAACGGCTCGCTGATGCGGGCCACCACGACCGCCGTCCACTTCGCGGGTGTGGGCCGTGCCGCCACCATGGAAGCCGCCAGGCGCATCGCCGCTCTCACCCACGGCGACCCCGCGGCATGGGAAGGAACCGCGATCTTCCACGACCTGGTGCGGATCGCGCTGGACGGCGACGACCCTCTCGCCGCGGTGCCCGAGATCCTCTCCCACGTCGACCCGGGCGAGCGAGAGCGCTACGCGGTCGTCCTCGCACCCGGCTGGCGTCCCGACCAGGCCACCGAGTTCAACGGCGCCGTCTGGCCGTGCCTCGGCTCGGCGGTGTGGGCGGTGCGCACCACCTCGTCGTACGACGAGGCCCTGCGCGCGGCCGTCGACGTGGGCGGCGACACCGACACCGTCGCAGCGGTCACCAGTGGGCTCGCCGGCGCCGTCCACGGGATGGACGCGATCCCCGCCCGCTGGCTCGAACCGCTGCACGTCCCGCTGCCCGGTGCCGCTCCCGCCCGCGTGCTCCGCGTCGACGACCTGCGTATCCTCGCCGAACGCCTCTGACCCGCCCGCCTAGGAGCGGTGGGAGCTCGTCATCGTCGCGTAGACGATGATGTTGTCGGTGTAGTGGCCCGTGGAGCGGTTGTAGATGCCGCCACAGGTGATCAGGTGCAGCTGGGCGTTGGCCTGGTCACCGTACACACGCTGCGTCGGGAACGTCGTCTTCCCCGCCTGCTCGACCCCGCCCACGGTGAACACCGCCGTCGTGCCGTCGCGCCGCTTCACCTCGATGACGTCGCCGTTGCGGATCTCGCCGAGCCTGCTGAACACCGCGCTCCTGGTGCGCGTGTCCTTGTGCCCCAGCATGACCGCGGGACCCGCCTCGCCCGCCGTGGACCCGTGCCGGTACCAGCCGACGAGGTTCGGGTTGTCGATCGGCGGCGTCTGGATCGCGCCCCTCTTGTCCACGCCCACCGACGTGACGGGCGCGTTGATGCCGAGCCGCTTGACGACCAGCCTGATCGGGTTCGACGGCTGCATCGGCGGCGCCGGAACCACCTGCGGCAGCGGCGGCGGCACCGTCGGCGGCGCCTCGAACAACGCCTGCTTCGGCTCGCCCTGCTTGATCGCGTCGGGCTGGCTCGACAGCGACAGCGACTGCCGCCCCTCCGCCAAGCCGTACTCCTCGGGGCTCATCAGCATGAACACCAGCCCGACGACCACGGTCAGCACCCCCGCCACCGCCGCGAAGATCAGCGTGGACCGCAGGATCTGGCTGCCACGATCGTCGTACGGCTCGGGATACTGTCCGCTCACCGGGTCAACCCCGAGACGCGGTACGGCGACGCAGCACCAACCCGCCCACGGCGGCGGCCAGCACGATCAGCGAACCGGTGACCACGAACATCCGCCCGTCAGGACCCAGCTCGCCACCACCACCGGTCTCGGCGGCACCCTTCGGCGTCTTGGTCACCTTGCCGTTGCCCCCGACGGGCGTCTGGGTGACGGTCGCGGTGACGGTACGGGTCGGCTTGGGGCTGGCCGAGGTGTTCGACGGAGTGGGCGAAGGCGACGTCGACGTACCCGTCCCCGCGCCAACGGTGAGCGGGTAGGTCTTGAGGTTGGCCGCGTTCTGCACTTCGCACCGGATCGCGGGGTCCGTTCCGCTGGCCGCGTTGGATCCGAAGTTGACGTTTCCTGGCTTCACCGTCGCCGTGCCCGCGCTCGTGGACGTGGTCTTCATACTGACGGCGGTGGTGGGCAGCGGAATGATCTGGCCCGCTGTGATGGTTCCGGTGGTGCCCTCTCCGGTGGCCGAGGTCAGGTTAGTGATCCCGGTGAGTGTGGCATAGGGGAAGATCTTCGGGCTCAGGGTGCCTGTGGTCGGCGCCTTCAGCTCCTGGCCGGACACGTAGGTGCCCTTCCACCCGATGCTGAACTGCTCGTTCGCCTTGGCTGTGGTGGGCATGGTCAGCTCGACCTTGATCTGCACGTTCTGAGTGTCCGCGGTGCCCGGGCCCGTGCACCTGTAGGTGACGATGTCCTCCGTGCCGGTGCCGCCGCCGGTCCCGCCGACCGTGGCGGTCAAGCTCGCCGGGGTGGCCGTACCCGCGGTGCAGCTGGTCTCCGGCAACGGCGTCCCACCGCTCGGTGTCACGACCAGGTAGAGGCTCGCCTGACTCGCAAGGGGCTTGGCGACGACGGACGTGGCGCCCGTGGTGAGCGCGCCGTTCACCGTCTTCGCGGGAATCGAGGCAGACGTCCCACTCGGCACCTGGGTGCTCAGCGTGACTTCCTGATCCCAGACCGGCTCGGTCCCCGTTGTACCGGTGGCGCTCACGCCGGTCACGTCGAGATCGGCCTCAATCGCGATCTTCGACTGGGCGGCGAGAGCCTGGGTCGCCTTCGCGGTGACGAACTCCCACTTGATGGGGACACTTGCGCCGGTCGCGACATTGTCGGGCATGGTGATCTTGACCTGCACCGTGTCGGCGCCGGCGAAAGGACCGCCCGTGCAGTTGAAGGGGATCGTCATCGTCTTGTCCACAGCGGCTGCCGTCGAGGCTTCGGCCGGTGTCGCCAGGCCGACGATCGATCCGACGAAGAGAGCCAGCGTTCCCGCTAGCCCCAGGGCAGAGGTCTTCAGGGCGAGGCGGCGCCGCGCCACGGACTTCAGCACTGTCTCTCTCCGTTCCAACAGCAGGCGACCATTTACAACTGGCGTAACAGGATTACAGGCCATGGTCACGGTTCGGTAGAGATCCTACGAACTGTGTCTGTGAATCGTCTTGAAACTGCCAAAAATCGGCACAAATTTCCCTGCCGTTACCCCTTTTTCTTTGACAGGGTCGCGTAGACGACGACGTTGTCCTCGTAGTGGCCGTTGCTGCCGACCATCCCACCGCATGTGATCAACCGCAGCTGGGAGTTGTCCGTGTTGCCGTACACGCGCTTGGTGGGGAACGCCGACTTCTTCACCTGCTCGATCCCACTGACCGTGAAGCGGGTGACCTTGCCGTCGGTCCTGTACACGTAGATCTGGTCGCCCTTGGCCAGTTCCTTGAGCCGCCTGAACACCGCGGCACCGCTCTTCGTCGTCACGTGCCCGTTGATGATCGCCGGGCCCTTCTCGCCGGGCACGGGGCTGAAGCGGTACCACCCGGTGAGGTTCGGCTTGGTCAACGGCGGCGCCCCCAGCTCGCCCTTGGCGTCGACGGTCACCGCACCGATCGGCGCGTTCACCTGGATGTTGGGGATGCGGATGCGCGTCGGCTTGGCCTTGACGCTGGCCTTGATCGGCGCCACGACCGCACCGGCGGGAGCGGGCGGGGGCGCGGTCAGCACGGCGGGCGCCAGTGGCTTGTTGGGTCCGCCAGGCCCGACGGTCGGCAGGACGAACGAGTTAGCCACGTTGTACAGGCCAACCGTCTCCCCGCCCTGACCGGGCTGGGCCATTGGGACCCCGCCGTCAGATCCGTCGTCCACCGGCGTGATGAAGGCCAGCAGACCCGACATGATGGCCGCCACGCCGCCAAGCGACCCAGCGATCAGCAGCCCAGGAAGGGCCCTGTTCAGCAGCGACTTCTGCTCGGTCATGATCCGCCCCTCCCTCTAACGTCGGTTCCCGGCGTGCGCGGCGCGCCGCCGTCTCATGACGATTCCGCCCGCCGCGCTCCCGAGAAGCAGCACGGACCCACCTGCCAGCAGTGCGTATGGCTGCTGAGAAGCCTGGGGCGCCTCGCCGGAGGGCACGCCGCCGAAGGGTGTCTTCTTCACCTGTGCCGCGACGTAGTTGGTCGCGGTCGGCCCCGCCGACGGCTTGGGCGTGGCGGTGGGCGTGCTAGTCACGTTGCCCTGAACAATCACGAGCCTGTCGGCCCCGGTCTGGTCGCTGTTGTGATTGCTGTTGCCGTTGTTGTTCTGGCCGGGCTGACTGCTCGACGGCGTGGAACTCGGCGACTTGCTGGGAGTGGCGGACGGCGAGGCCGATGGCGTCGTGGGCGTGACGCTCGGCGACGAGCCCGGCTTGTCCTTGACCGTCACTTCGACCGACACCGGAGCACTCACGATCTTGCAACTGGCCCGGTGAAAGTCCGTAGGCACCTTGGAGTTGTTGGTGGTCACCCGGAAGGCGTCGAGCCAGGCCTTCTTCGTGGTGTCATTTGTGATCTTGATCTTGTGCTCGCCATACGGCAGCAGAGGCGACTCCCAGAGAACATGGCCCCCGCTGTGGACCTCGTTGACTGGATCGTCTTCGCTGTTACGCGAGGGATCCACCGTGCCCCGCTTCACACCGTCGATCTCGATCGAGACGGGACCGCCTTCGTGGTCACGCGGGCCGATGTACTGCACACCGGTCCCGATAAACCGCAGCTCTGCCCAGTCGTACTGGGTGGAGGTCTCGTGGTAGTCGTTGTGGATGTGGTGCTCGGAGCCAGGCCGATTGATGATCGGCGCCCATCCGGGACTGTAGTTGATCACGTGATCGCGCGGATTGTCCGCGTCGTTCCCGTCGTTGACGTTCGCCTCGCCGTTGGGCGGCGCGAAGTCGACCACGATGTCCTTCGGCTCGATTTTGATGACACCAGACCGGGTGATCAGCCCAGGGTCCGAGATACCGGCAGGCAGCGCCAGCGGCTTGTCCAGTTGGAGCGACTCATCGATCTTGGTCGCGCCCGTCGGCTGGAGGATGCCCTGCCAGCTTCCGGTGATCTGCACGTTGCCCATGACGTACATCTGCGCGCCACCGGCGTAGAAGCCGGGGGAGGTGAACCGGCTCGCGTCCTTGTATTCGAGTGACCACTTCAGGTCGAGCCCGCCGTCGACGACGAGGTCCGTTGCGAACCTCAGCCGGGTCCGCAGCCTGACCGGCGTGTACTTGGCGATCGAGGCATTCCCGACGTTGTAGCAGTCGTAGTCGATGACCAGGTCAGCCGGCGCGGCCGACGCCGGAGTGGACGGCAGGACCACGCACACGCCCGCCACCAGTCCCACCGATCCGACTGCTAAAGCGCTCCGCCATCGAGCCACCGCACACTCCGATCTCACAGAAGGCCAAGAGGAGATCTTAAGGTTTCAAGCACCTGCGACACACGCGAAAAGGGCGACAAACGACACTTGTGATGAACCCGTGTCCCACAGTGTCAATCCAGGTCATCGAGTGATCATGCCGCCTTCACAACAAGACCGAAGTACGCTTCGCCGAAGTACAGTCCTACCTTTTGAGGAAGCGTGATCCCCAAGCCGGAGCGCGTCTTCGCCAGAGACTTCGAGCGGCACCATCTGTCGGCATTCGCCGAGCGGGCGGGGTCTCCCCCGCTCTTCCGTCGATCATCCAGCGCGAGATCGATCGGGCGGTCTCCAGGGAGGCTCCCGTCTCGCTCCTGTTGTGTGGTTCCGCGATGTCAGTCATGGGGGATTGCCGGCAGGAAGCGCCCCTCTTCGTGGCCGAGCGTCCCTCGAACTCGTGGTGCGCCCCTTCGACTACCCGCTCGCCGCGAAGTACTGGCGCCTCGACGACCCACGGCTGGCCGTACTGGTGCACGCGGCGGCGGACGTCCGCGACACCGCCCTCTACCATTCGGTGCTCGCCGCCGTGGCGAACGGCAACGCGACCCGGGGCGGCATCGCGGGCTACATCGGGCGCAAGGCCGCTGACATCGGCCACCATCTCAACGTCCTGGAGGACAGGTGCCTGCTGCGTCGCGAAGTCGACGCCTTCCGTCCGGGCCGATCCGTGTACCGCGTGTGCGAGCCCCTGATCAGCTTCTACCAGGTGGTCATGCGCCCCCAATGGTCGCTGCTCGAGAGCGGCAGGGCCGCCGCGGTCTGGCAGGACGCACGCACGAGGTTCAAGGGCCAGGTCGTGGGGCCGCACTTCGAGGACATGTGGCGTGACTTCGCGAGAACGGAGTCGCTCTTCGGCGAACTGCCGGGCGAGGTCGCCGCGGGAGTGGTCGCCGACACCGCGCGCCGCACCCAGATCGAGGTGGACGTGGTGGTCTTCGCGGCGACAGAGCCGGGAAAGCCGCGAAGGATCCTGTCCCTGGGCGAGGTGAAGTGGGGTACCCGGATGAACCAGGGCCACGCCGACCGGCTGGCTCACGCACGTGACCTTCTCGCCGCGAAGTACGACGTGCGAGACACCGTCCTCTCCCTGTACGGCGGAGTGGGATTCGACCAGGAGATATCGGGGGCCCGCGCCTTCGACCTGCATGACCTCTACTCGGTCTAGCGCTGTGACCGGGAACTTCACCGAGTGGTGTTCTGATCATGCGATCGTGACGCTGGATCCGAACAACTGATCCTGGGAGTCCACGATGGCCGTAGAGATCGTCTACGAGACACACGCCACCACCACCGACAACGAGGATGGCATCGCCACCGGCTGGCTCCCCGGTCGGCTCTCCGGCCTGGGCCGCCGCCAGGCCGGGGAACTGGGCGAGCGCCGGCGCGCCGGCGGCTTCGCGGCGGTGTTCGTCTCCGACCTGGACCGCGCCGTCCACACGGCCCAGATCGCGTTCCCGGACGGCAGGCCCCCCATCCACCAGGACACCCGGCTCCGGGAGTGCGACTACGGCGACCTCAACGGAAGTCCGACCTCCCTCATCGCCGCCCGCCGCGCCCAGCACATCGACGAGCCGTTCCCCGGCGGCCAGAGCTACCGCCAGGTCCTCATGGCCACCAGCAGCCTTCTCCACGACCTGGCCACCGGGTGGGATGACACCCGAATCCTGGTGATCGCCCACTCTGCCAACCGATGGGCCCTCGCCTGCCTGCTCACCGACGCGTCTCTGGAAGACCTGCTCCAAGCTCCGCCCGCCTGGCAACCGGGCTGGCACTACACCCTGCCCTCCAACTGGCCGGCCCCAACCCGGTGAACTGGTGATCCATTCTTCGAGAACCGCGGCCCCACGTGGCCGCTCCGACCGGGGCTCGAAGGGTGCGGGAGCCTTCTGGGAAGACCGGCCGGAGCGAGACGCGCGGAGCGCGCCACAACCAGGGACGCGGCTTTTCTGTCGCACCACCGAACAGAATCGTATTCTGTTGCCGTACCCCACCATGGAGGCAACACATGCAGCGAGACCTCTTCGAGGAGGAGCACCTGCTCTTCCAGGAGACCGTGCGCGAGTTCATGGCCCGCGAGGTCCTCCCCCACCACGCCCAGTGGGAGAAGGAGGGAATCGTCCCGCGAGAGGTGTGGAAGAAGGCCGGCGAACTCGGCATGTTCGGTTTCTCCGTCCCCGAGGAGTACGGCGGCGCGGGCGTCACCGACTTCAGGTACAACGCGGTGATCGTCGAGGAGATCATCCGCGCCGGCGCGTCAGGCCTCGGCTTCTCGCTGCACAACGACGTGATGGCCCCCTACCTCGTCGACCTCACCGACGACGAGCAGAAGCAGCGCTGGCTGCCCGGTTTCGTGACCGGCGAGCTGATCACCGCGATCGCGATGACGGAGCCCGGCGCGGGCAGCGACCTGCAGGGGATCAGGACGACGGCCGTCCGCGAAGGCGACCACTACGTCATCAACGGGCAGAAGACGTTCATCACCAACGGCATCAACGCCGATCTCGTCGTAGTGGTCGCCAAGACCGATCCCGAGCAGGGCGCGAGGGGCACGACCCTGTTCGTCGTCGAGCGAGGCATGGACGGCTTCACCCGCGGCAGGAACCTCGAGAAGATCGGCATGAAGGCCCAGGACACGGCCGAGCTGTTCTTCGAGAACGTGCGGGTGCCGGTGGCCAACAGGCTCGGCGCCAGTGACGGCCAGGGCTTCTTCCAGCTCATGAACAACCTGCCGCAGGAGCGGATGTCCATCGCGGTCGCGGCGGTCGCAGCGGCTGAGGCGGTGCTGGAGCAGACCATCGAGTACTGCAGGACGCGCCAGGCCTTCGGCCGCAACCTCGGCGGCTTCCAGAACACCCGGTTCGTCCTGGCCGAGCTGGCCACCGAGACCGAGATCGCCCGCCACTACGTGGACAAGTGCGTCACCGCGCTCAACGCCAAGCAGCTGTCCGTGGTCGACGCGGCGAAGGCGAAGTGGTGGACCACGGAGCTGCAGAACAAGGTGATCGACCGCTGCCTGCAGTTGCACGGCGGCTACGGCTACATGATGGAGTACCCGGTCGCGAAGGCGTGGGTGGACAGCAGGGTGCAGACCATCTACGGCGGCACCACCGAGATCATGAAGGAGATTATCGGCCGCTCTTTCGGCTTCTAGACCATACTGGTCCATATGGACGGCGGCCTGATCCTCCTGGTCTTCCTGGCGTTGCTGTTCGCCTGGGCCCTCAATCGCGTACGGCGGGCGCTGCGCCTGAGCCCGGTCGGCTACGTCGGCGTGGTCGTCGTGTTCGTGATCGTCATGCTGGCAGTCTGGGGTCAGACCCTTCGAGGATGACCCTGGCGATCAGCTCGGGGTCGTCGCTCATGGGCACGTGCCCGCAGCCCTGCAGCAGCTTGACCCGCTGTCCCGACCATTTGGCCGCCCTGACGGCCTGCCGCCGGAGCAGCAGCCGGTCGTGTGCGCCCCACGCGATCGTGATCGGCGTCTTCGGCGGCGCGGGCGGCATCATGCAGGAGAACGACTCCAGCGTCGGGTGGAAGCCAGGCGCCGAGGCGAGCGCCTGGGTGGCGGCGGCGAGGGCGACGGGGCTGAGCCGTGACGGGTGGGCGACCATGAGCGCGGCGCCGACGAACCCGACGGCCTCGGAGGACAGCAGGTGGCCGAGCCGGTGGGCGCCCGAAGCCGACTCGGCCGAGGCGCGCATGGACCGCAGGACGTTCTGGCACCACAGCAGCTCGCTGCGCGACCAGAACCCCGCGGGAGAGATCGCGGTAGCCGTACGGACCACGCCTCTGGAAGCCAGCTCCAACGCGAGGTGGCCGCCGAGGGAGTTGCCCGCCACGTGCGGCTCCCGCACATCCAGCAGCGCGCAGAACGACTCCACCGCGTCCGCCAGCGACTCCGCCGTGTACGGCGTGCCGGCCGGCAGCTCAGGGGAGTTCCCGAACCCCGGCAGGTCGACGGCGATCACGTCGTGGGAGGCGGCGAGCCGGTCCATGACGGGCAACCACGCCTGCCAGTGATGCCCGATGCCGTGGACGAGGATCAGCGGCGGGCCGCTGCCGCGCCGCTCGAAGGCCAGCTCCATGCCATCGAGTGAAGCACTCACCTGCTGCGCGTGGGAATCTCGAACCAGACCGCTTTGCCTTCCCTGGTGGGTCGCGACCCCCACCGCTTGGCGAGCTGGTCGACCAGGTAGAGGCCGCGACCGCCCTCGTCGTTCTCGCCGGCGCTGCGGATGCGCGGCAGGCGCAGGTCCTGGTCGAACACCTCGACCCACACCGACTCCTCGCCCCTGCGCAGCCTGAGCGTGAAGGTCTTGTCGCCGACCATCTCCTCCTCGAAGCCGGGCACGTCCCACGACTCCTCGAACGGCAGCGGCGGCCCCTCCACGACCAGTTCCCTGCGCGGGATGCTCGCGGTGGCGGCGTGGAGCACGACGTTGGTGACGACCTCGGAGACCAGCAGGCAGGCCAGCTCGGCGCGCTCCTCGGGGACGTTCCAGCCTGCGAAGGCCTCGGCGGCCATCCTGCGGGCCTCGCCCACCATGATCGGCTGGGCGGGGAAGTCGCGCTCCTCGACGTCGAGGTCGACGGGGCTGGCGCGCAGGACGAGGATCGCCATGTCGTCGTCGATCTCGCCGGGCACCGCGCGGGTGGCGGTGTCGGCGATGCGCTCGACGTTCTCCTTGGTGCAGGCGGCCAGCCTCTCCTGGAGGATGCCCAGCGTCTCCTCGTCGGAGGGCATCCGGCCGCCGAAGTCGCGTCCTGGCCGGCGGTCGACGAGGCCGTCGGTGTAGAGGACTAGGGCCGCGCCCGGTGGCAGCGTGCGGGACTCTTCCTTGTAGACCAGATCGGCGTGCATGCCCTTGGCGCGGACGCCGAGCGGCTGGCCGACCTCCTCGATGCTCATCTCCAGGCACTGGCCGTCGTGCAGCAGCAGCGGCGGCGCGTGTCCCGCGTTGGCGAAGGACAGCTGCCGCGACCACGCGTCGTAGACGAGGTACTGACAGGTGACGATGGGCGGCACGCTGATGTCGGTGCCCGACTCGTCCTGCTCGGGGGTGGCGATGATGCGGGTCCACTCGTCGAGCCTGGCGAGGATCTCGGCGGGCGGCTTGTCGTCCTGGGCGAAGGCGCGCAGCGCGGCACGCAGCTGGCCCATGATGGCCGCGGCCTTGGCGCCGCGCCCCTCGACGTCGCCGATCACGATGCCGACCCTGCCGGCCGACAGCGGGATCACGTCGTACCAGTCGCCGCCGACCTGGGTCTGGATGCCCTGGCCGTGGGAGGCGAGCGGGGCTGCCGGGTAGTAGCGGACGGCGATGTCGAGGCCGTCGAGGGTGGGCAGCGCCCGGGGCAGCAGGTGCTTCTGGAAGGACTCGGCGGTGTGCCGCTCCTCCTCGAACAGCAGCGCGTTGTCGACGGCGAGGGCGACCCTGGTGGCGATCGCGCCGACGAAGTCGCGGTCGAAGGCGTCGTAGTGGGGGCTGCGCCGGTCGGTGAGGTTGGACAGGCCGAGATACATCAGCCCGAGCGTCTCTCCACGCACGCACAGCGGGGCGACCACGGCGGAGGTCATCCCGATCTCGCCGCACAGCCGCGCGCTGCCCTCGTTGGGGCTGGGGAAGCTGCTGGAGGCGAAGTCCTCGACCAGGATCGTCTCCTGGCGCCGCATCGCGGTGTCGGCGTAGTGGCCGGCCGGGTAGCGGATCTCGGAGCCGACAGGCTTCCAGGTGTCGGGCGGCGGGGTCCAGCCCTGCACGTGCTGGGAGACCCTGCGCACCAGCCGCTCGCCCTCCATCAGCTCGATGAAGCAGTGGTCGGCGAACTGCGGCACGAGCATCTCGGCGACCCGCTTGAGCGTCTCCTCGACGTACAGGGAGCCGGCCAGCCGCTCGCCGATGCGCTCGAGCAGGCCGAAGCGGTCCTTCTCCCGCTCGTTGCTGCGCATGGCCTCGCGCGCGGTGATGACGATCCCCGTCACCGAGCCGGAGTCGTGCCTGAGCGGTACGGCCTGGGCCCGCACGTAGATCATCGTGCCGTCGCCGCGCTTGACGTCGAAGGTGCCCTCCCACACGCCGCCCTTGAGCACGTGCTTGGCGAGCTCGACGGCGAGCGGGTGGTCCTTCTCCATGATCCCGAGGGTGAGGACGGAGCCCTCTCGCACCGATCCCTTGCCCTGGCGGCCGAACAGCTTCTCCGCGAACGGGTTCCAGTAGAGGAGGTTGCTGAAGCGGTCCGTCACCACGACTGCCATCTCCGCGTGGTCGAGGACCGACGACGCCGACAAGAAGTCGGCCGCTTCCTGGGACAAATCCCCCCAACGTTTCATCCGGCGACCACTCCTCGGGGAGGCATGTGCGCAAAGCGAACCACTGGCGCTCCTGCAACAGTCGTGTCCGGGGAGTGAAGGGACTCCCATGTGGGATTCAACCAAGCAGCAGCGCCGCCGTCAGCGCTTGGAGACGAATACGTGCGCGGCAACCTCTCGCGGAAGCTCCGCGGGAGTGTTCGTCGCGTCGTTATCACCTGTCACCCGCACACCGTCGTCGCTCGCCGCGAGCGTCACCTCGCGTCCGGGTTGTATCCCAACTTGCTTGAGTTTAAGCATCACAGCGGGATCGCTTTGCACTTGTTCGCTAATTCGACGCACGACAACAGGTATATCCCTGGGTCCTGCAACGTCGGCCATGCTGGGGAAGGCGGACCACGCCTGGGCCTCCGGGCCGGTGACGCCCAGCTCCTCCAGCCCGGGGATGGGGTTTCCATGGGGGTCGAAGGTGGGGTTGTCGAGCAGCTTCACCAGCCGTTCCTCCACCGACTCGGACATCACGTGCTCCCAGCGGCAGGCCTCGTTGTGCACCTCCTCCCACGGCAGCCCGATGACCTGGGTCAGCAGGCATTCGGCCAGGCGATGTTTGCGCATGACGCGGGTGGCAAGAGTGCGTCCGAGGTCGGTCATCGCCAGATGGCGGTCGCCTTCGACGCGGACCAGCCCGTCGCGCTCCATGCGGGCCACTGTCTGGCTCACGGTGGGACCACTCTGCTGGAGCCGCTCAGCGATGCGCGCACGAAGGGGAACGATCCCCTCTTCCTCGAGTTCGTAGATCGTCCGGAGATACATCTCCGTCGTGTCGATCAAGCCGTGTGCGGTCAAGGCTCCTCCCGTCCTGAATGCTACGTCGGTCATGGGGCACAGAAGCCACAGAAACCCTAGTGGGAGAACGACCAACGATGGCAAAGGACGGAAACACCGGAGCGGCCCCGTTCCTTCCCGACCGGCTCACCCTGCCCGAGCTGCGGAGAGCCGCGGCTCACTGCGAGGGCTGCGATCTCCATCGGAACGCCGGCCAGACCGTGTTCGGCGAGGGTCCCGCGGAGGCTCGCTTCCTGATCGTGGGCGAGCAGCCCGGTGACCAGGAGGACCGCAAGGGCGCCCCCTTCGTGGGCCCCGCCGGCCGCATCCTGGACAGGGGCCTGGAGGAGGCGGGCATCAGCAGGGAGGAGGTGTACCTGACCAACGCCGTGAAGCACTTCTCCTTCACGCTCAAGGGCAAGAGAAGGATCCATCAGAAGCCGACGGCCGCCGAGATCGAGGCCTGCGGGCCGTGGCTGACCGCCGAGCTCGCGGTGGTGAAGCCGCGGATGATCGTGGTGCTCGGCGCGACGGCCGCCCGCGCCCTGCTGGGCCCGTCCTTCAAGGTCACCCAGCGGCGCGGCGAGGTGCTGGAGCTCGGCGAGGCGCTGGCGGTGGCGACGATCCACCCTTCCGCCGTGCTGCGCGCGCCCGACCGCGACGAGGCCTACAAGGGGTTCCTGTCCGACCTCATCCTCGCGCGCCGCTCCTGTAGTTCCTGAAGACCGGTACGGCCAGCCCCACCACGAGTACGGCCGCCGCGCACGCAAGGCCGCCGCCCACCCATGCCCCCGTCAGCCCGAAGGCCGTGGCGGTGGCTCCCGCCCGCAGGTCGCCCAGGCGCGGCCCGCCCGCGACGACCACCATGAACACTCCCTGCATCCGCCCGCGCATCTCGTCGGGCGCGTGGAGCTGCAGGATCGACTGCCGCCACACCGACGAGACCACGTCGGCCATGCCTCCGACGGCCATGAACGTCACGACCAGCCACAGCTCGTGCGCCATCCCCGCCGCGGCCACCGCCAGCCCCCACACAGCGATGGCGACGACGAGCGCCACGCCCTGCCGCCTGATCCTGCCGACCCAGCCGGAGAACACCGCGCCCACCACCGAGCCGATCGCCATGGCCGAGGTCAGCCAGCCCAGGGCGATCATCGAGCCGCCGAAGCGGTCGGCGACCAGTTCGGGGAACAGCGCCCTCGGCAGGGCGAAGACCATGGCGATGATGTCCACGACGAAGGACATCAGCAGGACGGGACTGCCCATGATGAAGCGCAGCCCCTCCCACACGGCCTTCGCTCCGGGCCGACGCGAAGGCCGTGTGCCCTTCGCTCCGGGCCGGAGCACCTCGCCGAGCGGTTCGAGCGTAGGCAGCCTGAGCGCCGCGTAGAGACTGGCGCTGAACAGCACCGCGTCGATGGCGTAGGCGGAGGCGAACCCGCCCGTGGCGAGCACGACACCGCCGACCATCGGGCCGAAGACCGCGCCGATGCTGAAGACGAGCGAGTTGAGCGCGTTGGCCGCGGGCACGAGCTCGGGGGTGAGCAGCCTGGGGATGATCGCGCCCCTGGTGGAGGAGCTGATCGCGAACCCTGCCGCGCCGAGCGCGACGGCGACGAGGAGCACGTGGACGTTGCCGAGCCCGAGCAGCGCCTGGGCGAGCAGGAGCAGCGTGCTCGCCCACGCGACCACGCAGCCGACGACCAGGAGCTTGCGCCGGTCCATGGCGTCGGCCACCGCGCCGCCCCACAGGCCGAAGACCACCAGGGGGATCAGGTTGGCCAGACCGAGCATGCCGACCCAGAAGGAGGACTTGGTCAGGTCCCACACCTGCTGGCTGACCGCGACCACGGTGACCGCCACGCCGATGTGGGAGACGGCCTGCCCCCACCAGAGCCGCCGGTAGGCGGCGACCCTGAGCGGGCGGGTGTCGACAACGAAATCCCCAAAAGCCATTCACGGCACATTAGGGGGCAAGCCGCTCCAGCACCCAACCAGGGTGAACCCGCCGATAGCGCAGCCTGTCGTGCATGCGGTCGAGCTGGCCCTGCCAGAACTCCACCTCGGTCGGCACCACCCTGAAACCGCCCCAGAAGTCGGGAACGGGCGGATCCTCCGGCCAGCGGGCCGCGAGTTCGGCGTAGCGGGCGTCGAGTTCCTCCCGCGAGCGCACGACGGCCGACTGGCGCGAGGCCCACGCGCCGACGCGGGAGCCGTACGGCCTGGAGTTGAAGTAGGCGGCGGAGTCCTCCTGCGGCAGGCGGACCACGCTGCCCTCGACGCGGACCTGACGCCGGATCGGATGCCAGGGGAACAGCAGCGAGGCGCGGGGGTTCTCGGCCAGGTCGCGGCCCTTGCGCGACTCGTAGTTGGTGAAGAAGACGAACCCGCGTTCGTCGTATCCCTTGAGCAGCACGGTACGGGCGCTCGGCCGGCCGCCCGCCGATGCGGTGGCGACCACCATCGCGTTGGGCTCGGGCAGCCCGGCGTCGATCGCCTCCTCGAACCATCGGGCGAATTGCGCGATCGGTTCGGCCGCGACGTCTGATTCGAGCAACGGCTGTCCCTCATAGGTACGGCGGAGCCCCGCCAGCGAAGTGGCATCCACGAGAAGGTATTCTTGCGCGCTTGGTGGCGATCCCACACACAACCCCCTACCAGCGCCTATGGCGTTTCGGCGTGCCCGAAGACGAAGCACGTCCGGTTAGGGGGTTAAATTGACCCGCCGGTATCTCGACATCAACAGAAGCGGACGGGCTCCGGGGATGCGAACAGGCTCCGAGGCGGCCGCGACCATGAGTACGGATTGCCCACACGGCAAGAAAGGGAGGCGGCCGAGAATGTCCGACTTCAAACCCGGCCTCGAAGGCGTCGTAGCTTTCGAGACCGAGATCGCGGAACCGGACAAAGAGGGGGGCGCCCTTCGCTATCGGGGCGTCGACATCGAAGATCTGGTCGGCCGTGTCCCGTTCGGGCACGTCTGGGGTCTGCTCGTCGACAACAAGTTCCAGCCGGGCCTGCCGCCTGCGGAGCCGTACCCCATCCCTGTCCACTCGGGTGACATCCGCGTCGACGTGCAGAGCGCGCTGGCCATGCTGGCTCCGGCCTACGGCTTCAAGGCTCTGCTCGACATCGACGACGCGCAGGCTCGCGACGACCTCGCGCGCGCGTCGGTCATGGCCCTGTCGTTCGTGGCGCAGTCGGCGCGTGGCCTCGGCCTGCCGATGGTGCCGCAGAGCAGGGTCGACGAGGCCAAGACCATCACCGAGCGGTTCATGGTCCGCTGGCGGGGCGAGCCCGACCCCAAGCATGTCAAGGCCATTGACGCCTACTGGACCTCCGCCGCCGAGCACGGCATGAACGCCTCCACGTTCACCGCCCGCGTCATCGCCTCCACGGGCGCCGACGTGGCCGCCGCGCTCTCCGGTGCGGTCGGCGCGATGTCCGGACCGCTGCACGGTGGCGCCCCCGCCCGCGTGCTGCACATGATCGAGGGCGTCGAGCAGCTCGGCGACGCCAAGAAGTACGTCCAGAGCGAGCTGGACAAGGGCAATCGCCTGATGGGCTTCGGACACCGCGTCTACCGCGCCGAGGACCCGCGCGCCCGTGTGCTGCGCCGTACCGCGAAGGAGCTCGACGCTCCTCGCTACGAGGTCGCCGCCGCACTGGAGAAGGCCGCTCTGGAGGAGCTGCACGCGCGCAAGCCCGACCGGGTGCTCGCCACCAACGTGGAGTACTGGGCCGCCGTGGTCCTCGACTTCGCCGAGGTTCCCTCGCACATGTTCACCTCGATGTTCACCTGCGCGCGCACGGCCGGCTGGGCCGCGCACATCCTGGAGCAGAAGCGCACGGGCAGGCTCGTCCGCCCCAGCGCGAACTACGTCGGCCCCGCCACGCGTCCGCTGAGCGACGTCCCTGGCGCCGACGAGGTCGTCGGCACCATCTGACGCCTTCTTCCTCGGTAACGGCCCGCTGATCTCCGGCGGGCCGTTTCTCGTTCCCACGGCGTGTCGTGGTTCGCGTGATGGAGATCACCTGTCCCGGGTAAGCGGCCGCGGATCCCGGTTGAAAGGGGCGATCGGCCACGCCACCAGGGCTCTCGCCCGAATCTCACATCCCGGACCCATGACAGGCCACCCGAGACGGCTCAGTAGGCTTGGGCAGGTGGCTGACATCGTGATTCCCGCTGACATCAAGCCCGCCGACGGCCGCTTCGGCTGCGGGCCCTCGAAGGTCCGACCCGAGCAGCTGTCCGCGCTCGCCGCCGCAGGCGCCGGTCTGATGGGCACCTCCCATCGGCAGAAGCCGGTCAAGAACCTGGTCGGCAGGGTCCGCGCCGGACTGGCCGACCTGTTCTCCCTGCCGGAGGGATACCAGGTCGTGCTGGGCAACGGCGGCACCACCGCGTTCTGGGACATCGCCGCCTTCGGGCTGGTGCGCGAGAAGTCGCAGCACCTGTCCTTCGGCGAGTTCTCCTCCAAGTTCGGCGCGGTCGTCAGCAAGGCGCCGTGGCTGGCCGACCCGACCATCATCAAGTCGGAGGTCGGCACCCACCCGACCGCCGTGGCCGAGGACGGCGTCGACGTCTACGCCCTCACCCACAACGAGACCTCCACCGGCGTCGCGATGCCGATCGAGCGGGTCGGCGGCGACGACGCCCTCGTCCTGGTCGACGCCACCTCGGGCGCGGGCGGCCTGCCGGTCGACATCGCCGAGACGGACGTCTACTACTTCGCCCCGCAGAAGAGCTTCGCCTCCGACGGCGGCCTGTGGATCGCGATCATGTCGCCGCGCGCGCTGGCCCGCGTCGAGGAGATCGCCGCGACCGGCCGCTACGTGCCGGAGTTCTTCAGCCTGCCCGTCGCGATCGACAACTCGGGCAAGGACCAGACCTACAACACGCCGTCGGTGGCCACGCTGTTCCTGCTGGCCGAGCAGCTCGACTGGATGAACGGCAACGGCGGCCTCGCGTGGACCACCTCCCGCACCGCCGACTCCGCCCTGCGCCTCTACACCTGGGCCGAGAAGTCGTCGTTCGCCACGCCGTTCGCCGCCCCCGAGTTCCGCTCGCAGGTCGTCGGCACGATCGACTTCACCGACGCCGTCGACGCCGCCGCGGTGGCCAAGGTGCTGCGCGCCAACGGCATCGTCGACACCGAGCCGTACCGAAAGCTCGGCCGCAACCAGCTGCGCGTCGCGATGTTCCCCGCGATCGAGCCGTCCGACATCGAGGCCCTGACCACCTGCGTCGACTACGTGGTCGAGCGCCTCTAGCCTTCCTCGGCCCGGCGGGTCGGCTCGTCGAGCGACGCGAGCGCGTCCTCCGGCTCGACGCTCCGCGCGAACCTCGCCGGCACCGGCAGCCCGCCGGCGCCGGCGGCGAGCGCCCCGAGCGTCGGCCGGGCGACGTGCTCGTCGCGTGAGCGGGCCGCGTCGCGGTACGGCTTGCGAATCAGCGGGCCCTTCCTCTCTCTTCCACTCGGGCCTGCCGGAGCGCGGCCCGGCCACTGCGACAGGAGTGACACGAGTGACGTCCACCTCGGGGGAACCTGCCGTGAGGAGGCGAGGTCTCGGCCATGTGATGTTCGCCAGCCGATGGCTGCAGGCGCCGCTCTACCTCGGCCTGATCGTGGCGCAGGCCCTCTACGTGTGGCAGTTCATGGTCGAGCTGTGGCACCTGGGCGACACGATCGTGACGGGCCACGTGAGCGCCGCGACGATCAAGGCCTTCGGCCAGCTCGAGTCCCTTCCCGGCCCTGAGGTCATCGTCATGCTGGCCGTCCTCGGCCTCATCGACGTCGTGATGATCTCCAACCTGCTCATCATGGTGATCATCGGCGGCTACGAGACGTTCGTCTCGCGCATCGACCTCAAGGACCACCCCGACGAGCCCGAGTGGCTCTCCCACGTCAACGCCAACGTGCTCAAGGTGAAACTGGGCACCGCCATCATCGGGATCTCGTCGGTGCACCTGCTCCAGACGTTCATCAGGGCCAAGGACACGCCCTCGCAGACCATGATGTGGCAGACGATCATGCATCTGGCGTTCGTGGCCTCGGCCATCGGGCTGGCCTACATCGACCGGCTGCTGTCCTCCTCACCCGCCGAACGCACCCACGCGCCCGCCGCCCACTGACCCTGCGCGCCGCTCAGAGGCCCGCTGAGGGCTTCCGGGCGGCGATCACGCCTGAGAGGGCGCGGCGGCGGAAGATCGGCGGATCTGGGGCGTCAGAAGGACGGCGGCGCCGGGCTGATCGCCCGCTTGCGCCGCAGCACCCACGCCGCCAGTACGCCGCCGACGAGCCCGAACAGGTGGCCCTGCCAGGAGATGTTCTGGTCGTTGGGCAGCAGGCCCCAGACCAGCGAGTAGTACGCCACGGCCACGCCGAGGCCCACCGCGATGTCGAGCAGGCGCCGGTCGAACAGTCCACGGGCGACCACGAGCCCGAAATAGCCGAAGACGAGCCCGCTCGCGCCCACGGTGGGCACGCCGGGAGCGGTGGCGAGCCAGGTGCCGAGACCGCCGATCACCATGATGATGAGCGTCGCCCACACGAACTTCCCCAGGCCGCGGAAGGCGGCGAGGAAGCCCAGGATGAGCAACGGCAGCGAGTTGGCCATCAGGTGCCCGAAACCGTCATGCAGGAACGGGGCGAACAGGATCCCGATGAGGCCGTCGGGCGACCAGGCGATGATGCCGAGCTCGTAGTCGAGGCGGCCGCCGGTGAAGTAGTCGAAGATCTCGACGGCCCACATCACGACGAGCATGCCACCGACCAGGAGGAGGGCGCCGAGCGCGCCCTGCAGGAGGCCGCTCGCGCCACGCTTGGCCGACTCGTAAGGGGAACTCATGGGCTCTCCTGCCGCGGGGGAAGACTTCTCCCCTTCACGGTAATGCGGGACATCCCCTGCGCGCGGCCTCGATTTCGGCGACGACCGTCTCGCGACGGCTTGCCGTACCCCGAAATCCGGCCCGCCCGCCCCCGGCTTCGGGTGGGCGTGTGGCGGGGGCGGCTCCTCCCGGGGTGCGGGAGGAGCCGGGAGGAGGGCCTACTCGCCCTTCCACTCGGGCGCGCGCTTCTCGGCGAAAGCCGCCGCGCCCTCCATCGCGTCCTTCGACCCGAACACCGGGTTGATGATCGGCCCCTGCTTGGTGAACATCTCCTCCAGCGACCAGTCCGCCGACTCGATGACGACCCTCTTGGTCGCCGCCAGCGCCAGCGGCGCGTTCGCCGCGATCTTCCTGGCCAGTTCCAGCGCCCCCGACAGCGCCTCGCCAGGGGAGGTGATCCTGTTGACGAGCCCGAGCTCGTACAGCCGGGAAGCCGGGTAGTGGTCGCCGGTCAGGGCGATCTCCATGGCCACGTGGTAGGGGATCCTGCGCGGCAGGCGCATGATGCCGCCCGCGCCCGCCACCAGCCCGCGCTTGGGCTCGGGCAGGCCGAACTTCGACTCGGACGAGGCCACGATCAGGTCGCACGACAGCGCGAGCTCGAAGCCGCCCGCGAGCGCGTACCCCTCGACGGCCGCGATCAGCGGCTTCTTGGGCGGCGACTCGGCGATGCCGCCGAAGCCTCTGCCCTCGATGACGGGGAAGTCGCCCGCGAGGAAGGCCTTGAGGTCCATGCCCGCGCTGAACGTGCCCCCCGCCCCTGTCAGGACATAGGCGGAGACGTCGGGACGGGTGTCGAGCGAGTCGAGCGCGGCCGCGAGGCCACGGGCGACGGCTCCGTTGACGGCGTTGCGAGCCGACGGGCGGTTGATGGTGATCACCGCGACGCCGTCGGACTCCTCGATCAGAACTTCGTCGGAGGACACGGGCACCTCATCACTTGGGCTGGAAGCGGATGCCGCCGTCGAACCTGATGACCTCGGCGTTCATGTAGTCGTTCTCGATCAGCGAGCGCACCAGGTGGGCGAACTCGTCGGCGCGGCCCATGCGCTTGGGGAAGACAACGGGGGCGACGAGCTTGGCCTTGAACTCCTCGGCGTTGCCGGAGAAGCCGTAGATCGGGGTGTCGATGATGCCGGGGCAGACGGTGTTGACGCGTACGCCGATGGCGGCCAGGTCGCGGGCCGCGGGCACGGTCATGCCCACGATGCCGCCCTTGGACGCGGAGTAGGCGAGCTGTCCCGTCTGGCCCTCCAGCGCCGCGACGGAGGCGGTGTTGATGACCACGCCCCTGTGCCCGTCCTCGGAGACGGGCTCGGTCTTGGCGATGGCGGCCGCGCCGACGCGCATCAGGTTGAAGGTGCCGATCAGGTTGACCTCGATGACCTTGCGGTAGCTGGCCAGGCTGTGCGGGGCGCCGTCGCGGTTGACGGTGCGCTCGGCCCAGCCGATGCCCGCGCTGTTGACGATCACGCGGACCGGCTTGCCGGTGGCCACGGCCGCGTCGACGGCCGCCTGCACGTCGCCCTCGTCCGACACGTCCGTCCTGACGAAGACGCCGCCGAGTTCGTCGGCGATCGACTTGCCGCGCTCCTCGTTGAGGTCGGCGATGACCACGGTCGCGCCCTGGCGGGCAAGCTCGCGGGCCGTGGCCTCGCCCAGGCCGCTGGCCCCGCCCGAGATGATTGCTACTGCTCCGTTGACGTCCATGTCACGGACCTTAACGCGAGAACCGAACGAAGTTCTACTTCGGGTGGCTCACTAATGGGAAACGTGCGCCCCAAACCGTGGCCACGACACCGCGCTCAGATCGCGCCCACCGCGGTGTCGACGTCCGCATAGACCTTTATGCGCCGGTCGAGCCCTGTGGTGCGCAGGATGCGGGCCACCGGCGCCTGGGGCGCGGCCAGCGAGACGCACCCGCCCTCGCCGGTCGCCAGGCGCCACGCCTCGATCAGGACCGACAGTCCGCTGGAGTCCATGAACGACAGCGCCTGTAGGTCGAGCACGAGCCGCGCGCCGTCCTGCTTGATCGCGTCGCGCACCTCGTCGCGGAGGAAGGGCGCGGTGAAGAGATCGAGCTCCCCCTCCACAGCGACCACCACGGCGTCTCCCATGGCATGGCGCGCCAGCCGTAGCTTCATTCGGCCCTCCTCGATGAGCCACTGTACTTCGACATCCCCAGACGGGCGGCATGGACA
The DNA here is from genome assembly GCF_040648355.1 of Nonomuraea sp. NPDC049152. NCBI lineage: Bacteria > Bacillati > Actinomycetota > Actinomycetes > Streptosporangiales > Streptosporangiaceae > Nonomuraea > Nonomuraea sp. NPDC049152. Next base: position 51,377 of record NZ_JBEZDO010000026.1, read on the forward strand.
AACTACGATCACCAACATGCGGGACGACCTTCCCGAGACCGGCGTCCGCCTGCCGAACCTCGCGATCAGCCCGATCAGGGCGGTTCTGCGCAGAGTGCTGTACGCCTGCGGGGCGCTGGCGGCGGTGTTCGCGCTGGTCGCAGTGGATCTCGACGGCTACAAGGACAGCTACGACGGCAAGGTGTCACTGCTCGACGCGCTCTACTACGCGACCGTGACCGTGTCGACGACGGGGTACGGGGACATCACCCCCGTGTCACCGCTCGCCAGGACGATCAACATCGTCGCCGTCACGCCCCTGCGCATAGTCTTCCTCGTCATCCTCGTGGGCACGACACTGGAGGTGCTGACCCAGCGCACCCGCGAAAACTTCCTGATCCGACGTTGGAGGTCCGGTTTGCGCGACCACACGGTGATCGTGGGTTACGGCACCAAGGGCAGGGCCGCGACCCGCACGCTGCTGGAGAACGACCGGGCGAAGGAGTCGATCGTCGTCATCGACCCGAGGGCCGACGCGATCGAGGAGGCCAACGCCGACGGCTTCGTGGGGGTCGTCGGCGACGCCACCCGCAGCGAGGTGCTCAACAGGGCGGGCGTCCGCCTGGCCAGAGAGATCATCATCGCCACCCAGCGTGACGACACCACCGCGCTGGTCACGCTGACCGCCCGCCAGCACAACAAGAAGGCCACGATCGTGGCCGCGGTGCGCGAGGCGGAGAACGACCCCCTCGTCAGGCAGAGCGGCGCCGACGTCGTCATCACCTCGTCCGACGCGGCGGGCAGGATGCTCGGCGTGGCCATCCAGAGCCCCGCGGTCAGCGCCCTGATCGAGGACTTCCTCGTCTACGGCAAGGGCCTCGACCTGACCGAGCGCCCCGTCATGCCGCACGAGGTCGGCAAGGCGGCCACCGAGTGCGACGGCATGGTGATCGCGGTGGTGCGCGACGGGGAGATCATTCCCTACGCCGATCCGAGGGCCGCCATGGTCAGGGAGGGCGACCGCCTGGTGGTCATCCACGTTCCTCAGGAATAGCGAAGCCGTACGGCAGCTCCAGGCGATGCTCGGACAGCAGCGAGGGGTCGGACAGCAGCGTGCGCGTGGGCCCGTCGGCCGCGATCACCCCGCCCGACAGGATCAACGAGCGCTCGCACAGCTCCAGCGCGTACGGCAGGTCGTGAGTGACCATCAGCACGGTGACGTCGAGCGAGCGCAGGATCTCGGCCAGTTCCCTGCGCGCCGCGGGGTCGAGGTTGGACGACGGCTCGTCGAGCACGAGGATCTCGGGCTCCATGACGAGCACGGTGGCCACCGCCACCCGCCTGCGCTGACCGAATGACAGGTGGTGCGGCGGCCTGTCGAGGTGGTCGGCCATGCCCACCCTGTCGAGCGCGTTCTTGACCCTGCGCTCCAGTTCCTCGCCCCTGACGCCCATGTTGGCCGGGCCGAAGGCGACGTCGTCGCGCACGGTCGGCATGAACAGCTGGTCGTCGGGGTCCTGGAAGACCAGCCCCACGCGCTGCCTGATCTCCTTGAGCGTGTCGGCGCGCACGGGGGTCCCTGCGACGCTCACCGTGCCGTGTCCGGCGGTCAGGATGCCGTTGAGGTGCATGACCAGCGTGGTCTTGCCCGCGCCGTTCGGGCCGAGCAGCGCGACGCGCTCGCCGCGGCCGATCGACAGGTTCACCCCGAACAGCGCCTGTGTGCCGTCGGGATAGGCGTAGGCGAGCTCGCTCACCTCTAGGGACTTCAACACAGTGACACTCCAAGGACGGCCAGCGCCGTGACCGGTAGGGCCAGCGCGACCCCCCACTGCCGCCCTGATCCCGAGAGCTCGTGGATGATCGGCAGGGAGCCGTTGTAGCCCCTGCTGAGCATAGCCAGGTGGACCCGCTCGCCCCGCTCGTAGGAGCGGATGAACAGCGCGCCCGCCGACCTGGCGATCACCGGGATCTGCATGAGGTTGCGCGCCTCGAAGCCCCTCGACTCCCTCGCCACCCGCATCCGCCGCATCTCATCCATGATGACGTCCAGGTACCGCAGCATGAACATCGCGATCTGCACCAGCAGCGAGGGCAGCCGCAGCCGCTGCGCGCCGAGCAGGATCATCCGCGGTTCGGTGGTCGCCGCGAGCAGGATGGAGGCGACGACGCCGAGCGAGGCCTTGGCCAGGATGTTCCATGCCGCCCACAGCCCCTGAACGCTGAGCGAGAGCCCGAGCACCTCGGTCCGCTCCCCCATGCCGATGATCGGGATGGCCAGCGCGAACAGCACGAAGGGGATCTCGATCGCCATCCGCCTGAGCACGTGGGTCAGCGGCACCCGCGCGACGCCCGCCACGAGTGCCAGCAGCAGCGCGTAGGCGCCGAACGCCCAGAAGGCCTCGCGCGGCGTGGCCACGACGACGCCCGCGAACGCGAGCACCGCCACCAGCTTGCACTGCGGCGGCAGCCGGTGGACGGGCGAGTCGCCGGGCCGGTAGAGCTGGTGGTGGTGCCCCGCGCCCATCGCTAGACCCTGACTCCGGAACGGCGGCGGGCGGCGAAGGCGACGGCGCCCGCGACGATCAGCGTGATGCCGACGCCGACGACGCCCGCGATGCCGACGGGGATGCCACCGACGTCGCCGTAGTCGGCCAGCGCCCACGAGCCGAACAGGTGGTCGGTGGCTTGGTCGAGGAAGCCCTTGTTCTCCGCGACCGCCTCCAGACCGTCGGGGTTGGAGGAGGCGAAGAAGGAGACCAGCCCGGCCAGCACGAGCGTCACGCCGACGCCGCCGAGCAGGAACGGCCTGATGCCGCCGGCGGCGGGCCTGCCGGCGGGGACCGTGCCGACGGGGGAGGTCGTGCCGTCGGCGCCCTTCAGGACGAGCGGGGTGGTCAGGCCGCGGGCGCCGTACACCAGGTCGGGCCGCACGGCCAGCACCGCGCCGACGGTCGCGGTGGTGATCAGGGCCTCACCGATGCCGATGAGCACGTGGACGCCGCCCATGGCCGCGGCGACGGCGGTCGCGTCGATCGGGGCGGTGCCGCCGACGGCGAACAGCAGCGAGAACGCCAGCGCGGAGACAGGCACCGAGACCAGCGCGGCGAGGAACGCGGCCGCGCTGATCCCCGCCCTGCCCTTCGCCATCCTGGTGACCAGGCGGAACAGCCCCCACCCGACCAGCACCGTGATCATGCCCATGATCACGATGTTGATGCCGAGCGCGGTCACGCCGCCGTCGGCGAAGAACACGCACTGCACGATCAACACTACGGCCATGCACAGCACGCCTGTGTAGGGACCGACGAGTATCGCTGCGAGCGCGCCGCCCAGCAGGTGACCGCTGGTGCCCGCGGCGACGGGGAAGTTGAGCATCTGGACGGCGAAGATGAAGGCGGCGACGAGCCCCGCCATGGGCGCGGTGCGGTCGTCGAGCTCCCGCCGGGCACCGCGCAGGCAGACCGCCACGCCCGCGGCCGCGACGACACCTGCCGAGATGGATGTGGCGGCATTGAAGAAGCCATCGGGTACGTGCACGACCAAGCCTCCAGTAAGCGGATGAACCTCACTTACTTTAAGACATCGTCTTGCACCTGCATATAACTAGCAACTAGAACCGCCCAGCAGTCTTCGCAGCAGGGCCACCGGGGTGATCTTGCGGACGACCGCGCTCAGCCTGCCCTTGCCCGCCGTCGCGTACGGCCTGGCGCTGCTGCGCACCGGGCCCCGCCACCAGCTGCGCGGCTCCGCCACGGCGCCCGCGTCGGCCTCGATCCTGAACCGCGCGGGCGGTCCGCCCAGCTCCAGCTCCAGGTAGGCGTCCCAGGTGCCGGGCGCGAACCTGCCGATCGCGGGTTTGGCCGCGAACACCCCTCCGGGCAGCGCCACCACCCGCTCGGTGCGCTCCCTGCCGGTGTGGCGCTCCCTCCAGACCAACTGCCTGACTGCGCCCGCCTCGGGGATCCCCCCTCCGCCCACCGTGATCTCCCCGTCGAGGATCAGGCGGTGCCCCAGCGTCCAGCGGGTGCGGGTGAGCCGCGCGCTTCCCGGCACGGTGAGCACGTGCCCGCCGATGTCGAGGCTCAGGTTGCCGTTGGTCCTAGTGAAGTACGGCAGCGCGACCGAGGCGCCGACCAGGCGCGGAGCCGGCCTGGTGATGCCGCCGTCCCGCTCGGCGCCCAGCCTGCCCAGGCGGATGACGCCCTCGCACTCGATGGCGACGTAGAAGTCCCAGACGCCCGAGGACAGCTCGCCAGGGTCGATCTTCGCGGTGAATCCGCCTTCGCCGACCGGATCGGCGGGCATGACCAGCTCGCCGCCCTGCTCCTGCCTGGAGCGCAGCACCAGGGCGAGGCCGCCCTGCCGGTGGGGGCCGTCGAGCGCCGCCTCGCCCTCCACGGTCAGGCTGTCGCCCTCCCATCTGAGCCCGGTCAGCCGCCTGTACACGGTGGCGGCCTCGATGCCGGCCAGCCGTACGAGCCTGTCGATGTCGCCGAGCGCCGCCAGGCGCTGCAGGTCGGTGGCGGTGAGCTTGTCCTGGACGCCGGGCGTCAGCCATCTGTCGCACAGCGCGGCCACCTCGTTGGCGATCTCCTTGCGCCGTATGTCGTCGGCCATCAGGAAGGGGACGCCGAGCTGGGCGAAGACGTCGAGCCTGAAGTGGCGGCGGAGAAGGTGGTCACGTAGCGGGCCCGCCTCGACGTGGGCGGCCATCAGCTCGATGGGCTTGCTGATCATGGTGAGCCAGCCGAGGGGGTCTCGGCTGGCGGGCTGCTGCATGATGCTGCTGCCGTCCGGCCTGGCGACCAGGTGGTAGCAGTCGTAGTCGGCCACGACCGAGATGATCTCGGCGTGGCAGTAGGCGTGAACGCTGAAGACGATGTCCTCGCCGACCAGCTGCCCCTCGGCGAACCTGATGCCGTGCCGGTCGAGCATCTCCCTGCGGTAGAGCTTGAAGCAGCTCAGGCTGTTGTAGACGGCGCTCTCGCCCAGGTCGGCCCGGTCGGCGCTGTGCTGGAACATCGAGACGGGCGCGCGGCGGCCGTGCCCGACGACCTTGCCGAGCACGATGTCGGAGCCGTTCCTGTCGGCCATGGCGACCAGGCGCTCGAGCGCCTCGGGACCGAGGTAGTCGTCCGCGTCGCAGAAGAAGACGTAGCGGCCCCTGGCGTGGTCGAGCCCCGTGTTGCGCGGGCCGCCGGCGCCGAGCGCGTGCTTCTTGCGTACGACCTTGACCACGCCGCGGTGGTAGTGGGAGTAGAGCTCGAGCAGGTCGGAGCTGCCGTCGGTGGAGCCGTCGTCGACGACGACGATCTCCTTCTTCACTCGTTGGACCAGTGCGGAGGTCAGGCTGCGGTCGAGATAGTCACGGCAGTTGTGGACGGGGATGATGACGCTGACGTCCACACCGCCTTCGTCGCACTCCGTTGGTTTCTCAGCCACAGCCGCACCCCTCAGCCGTCACGTTCCGCGTGCATTCGGTTTCAGTATGTGACCAGACCGAGGTCCCGCGTGGCCGATCCGGCGGGTTGATGGCTTTACTTTCGGGACGACCGACACATCCCCCGGCGGCGCAAATTTGCTGATTAAGTTGGGTGAATCGTCGCCGTCCGGTGGCGCTGAATTCCCCTGCGGCGTAGAGAATCATCCCCCCAGGGAACAGTGCCCTACCCCCGGCCAACCTGCGTGATCCAGAGGCGTGAACGGCGCGTCTACACTCAGGCAACCTTGACTGAGAGGTGGCGGGAATGGGAACGGAACTCAGCCGTCAGACGACCGAGGATCCAGCCGTGCGATCTGCCGAACGCATCGTCTCCTCCGCACGACTCGCCGAGCTCTACGAGTGCTCGGCCCTGCTGCGCCGTACGCGCCAGCGGGCAGAGCAGATCGTGAACGAGGCGCGCGCGATGCTCGCCGAGGCCGAACTCTGCGAGGACCCGATCAGAGTGCTCGCGCTCAGCGCCCAACTCGAGGAGGCACGTGCGGCCTACCGCAGGATTCTTCAGGCCTACACCACCATCTGCCGCAAGATCGGCGAGGAGCGCAACGCCATCATCATGGCCCAGGTCAAGGAGACCAGAGCCGCCGTACACGAGGACTTGTCAGGGGTTGCCTGACAGAGTTAGTGTCAGGCCATGCCTGACAACTGGAAGGACAAGCTCCACTGCTCGTTCTGCCACAAGAAGAGCGCGGACGTCGGCAAGCTCATCGCGGGCCCCGGGGTGCACATCTGCGACCAGTGCGTCGGCCTGTGCAACGACATCCTCGAGACCGAACGGCTCGCCGGGCAGACAGAGCCGCGGCTGCCCATGTGGGAGGAGATGTCCGTGGACCAGATCCTCGACCACCTTCCCAAGATCGCGGCGGTGCAGGTGCAGATCGACGACAACCTTCACGACTGGGTGCGCCACCTCCGCACCCGCGACGTGAGCTGGGAACGCATCGGCGCCTCCCTGAGCATGACCCGGCAGTCGGCCTGGGAAAGGTTCAGGTAAACCACTGTGACCACTGGGGCGTCTCTTGATCAGGGAGGCCCACCATGCAGGTTCTCGATGGCCTCGCGGCGCCCGACCTGACCGAGCTAGCGCTGGAGCTCCTGCTGGTCGTCGCGTTGCACGAGGAGGCCGAACGGCTAGCCGCCGAATGAACGGGCTCCAGCTCCCCACCCCACCGGCCGGGGAGCTGGAGCAGGGGGCTCACTCGGGGAAACCCGAATCGAGCCTTCTCCTCTTCAGCGCCAGGTGGAGATGCAGCCTGGTCATGCCGTCGTCGAGGTCCGCGCCGAGCGCGTCGGCGATGCGCCCCAGCCGGTAGTAGAGGGTCGTCCTGTGCAGGTGGAGCGCGGCGGCGGTGCGCTGGGCGTTGCCGCCGAGATCGAGGTAGGTCTCCAGGGTGTGCGCCTGCTCGACGTCCAGCGCGGCCAGCGGGTCGTCCGCCGCGCCGAGCAGCATCAGGTACGGCCCCAGCCCCGCCCACGACACCTGGCGGGGCAGCGCGGGGTCGGCGGCGGCCAGGTGGGCGGCGGTCAGCGCCTGGCGGTACGCCTCGGGAGCCGCCTCGGGCCCCATCGTGTCGCTGTAGCCGCGGGTGACGCCCTCCTCCTCCGGCATGCCGTCGGCGGGCTGGCGGAGCAGGTAGGCGGCGTGGGTGTCGGTCACGAAGCCGCCGATGGCGTGGCGCTCGGGCCTGCCCGAGCCTGGGAGGACGACGCACACCTGGATGAGCCTCGGCGCCGTCCTGTTCCAGCCCTGGCCCGTGGTCAGCAGGCGGCGGACCATCGCGTCGGGATCCTCGTGCCATGCGGCCGCCAGCTCGCGGGCGGTCTCCTCGGCGAGCGCCAGCGCCCTGCCGTTCAGCGTCTGGCCCGGGTCGAGCAGCCACAGGTAGCCGAGCGTGCGCTCGCCGTCCCTGATGGGCACGCAGACCCTGGCGCCCATCCCCAGCTCCTCGTTGGCGGGCACGCGCACGGGCGCGGTCGCCGTGGCGATGCCGTGCAGGTCCTGCCACCGCCTGACCTCGGGCGCGACCTGCCTGGAGAGGATCGCGGCCACCCTGACGGGATCGGCGTCCGCGTGCTGTGAGCTGTAGGCCATCAGTCGACCGTCGGAGTCGTCGACGGAGACGCTCCGCTCGATGGCCGCGGCGAGCGCGTCGAGCCGTGCCTGCATTCCTACAAGTGTAGGAGCGGGTCCCTGCATCCACATCATGCGCCGGCCGAGGCCGTCTGCTTACGCTGGCCCCATGCTCGCCCCTCGTTCATGGGTGCCCGCCGCCTCCGATGACCTCGTGCAGCGCGGCGCGGCAGCCGTCTCCTCCCAGCCCGCCTCGGACACGCTCGCCGAGATCGACAGGCTCGCCGACCGCAGCCACCAGATCCACGACGTGGAGTGCGTCAACCTCAACCCCGCGACCAACGTCATGAACCCGCGCGCCGAGGCCCTGCTCTCGGCGGGCCTCGGTTCGAGGCCCTCGCTCGGCTACCCGGGCGACAAGTACGAGATGGGCCTCGAGGCGATCGAGCAGATCGAGATCATCGCCGCCGAGCTGGCCGCCGAGGTGTTCTCCGCCCGCTACGCCGAGGTCCGCGTGGGCTCCGGCGCGCTGGCCAACCTCTACGCGTTCATGGCCACCTGCAAGCCCGGCGACACGATCATCGCCCCGCCCCCCTCCATCGGCGGGCACGTCACCCACCACGCGGCGGGCGCGGCCGGCCTGTACGGCCTGACCACCCTCGACGCCCCCGTCCTGGCCGACGGCTACACCGTGGACGTCGCCGCGCTGCGCGAGCTCGCCTTGCGGGCCAGGCCCAGGCTGATCACCATCGGCGGCAGCCTCAACCCCTTCCCCCACCCGGTGGCCGCCGTTCGCGAGATCGCCGACGAGGTCGAGGCGTTCGTGCTGTTCGACGCCGCCCACGTGTGCGGGATGATCGCCGGAGGCGTCTGGCCGAACCCCCTGTCCCAGGGTGCGCACCTGATGACGATGAGCACCTACAAGAGCCTGGGCGGTCCCGCGGGCGGCCTGGTCGTCACCGACTCGCCCGCGCTGGCCGAGCGGCTCGACTCGATCGCCTATCCGGGGCTCACGGCGAACTTCGACGCCGGCCGTACGGCGGCGCTGGCCGTCGCGCTGCTGGACTGGAAGGTGGCGGGCAAGGCGTACGCGGAGATGATGGTGGGGACCGCCCACCAGCTGGCCGCCAGTCTGCAGGAGCTCGGCCTGCCCGTCTTCGGCGGCGGCACCAACTCCCACCAGTTCGCGCTCGTCGCCGGTGGCGGCGGCCAGGCCGCCGCCCGCAGGATGCGCCGGGCCAACCTGCTGGCCTGCGGCATCGGACTGCCCATGGCGCCGGTGCCCGGCGACGTCAACGGTCTGCGCCTGGGCACGCCCGAGATCGCGCGTCTGGGCATGACCGAGAACGACATGCCTGCCCTGGCCGCGTTCGTCGCCCGCAGCCTCGACCCCTCGGTGGATCCCGCGACGGTCGCGCCGGAGGTCACGGAGTGGCGGCGCGGCTTCTCCGGCGTCCACTTCACCTGCTGACCTCCCGCAGACCACCGGTCCCCCTCATGGGCCTGCCCACGGTCGCGACGCCCGCCGCCGCGGGCCTGGGCAGGCTCACGGTGACGGCCAGGCCGCCTTCCGGCCTCGGCAGCGCGGTCACGGTACCGCCATGCGCGTCGACGATGGCGCGCACGATCGACAGCCCGAGCCCCGAGCCCCTGTCAGAGCGCACCCGGTCGCCCGACAGCCGTCTGAACGGCTCGAACAGGTCGTCCACGTCGTACGGCGGGACCACCGGCCCGGTGTTCTCCACCGTGATGACCCCGTCGGCCGACACCCTGATCCAGACCTGGCCGTCGCGCACGTTGTACTTGATCGCGTTCTCCACCAGGTTGAAGACGCATCTTTCGAGGAAGAGCGGATCGCCCTCCACCTCGGCGTCGGACAGGTCCTGGTGGATGGTGACGCGGCGCTTGCGGGGCTGCAGGTCCAGCTGCTCCATCACGGTGCGCACGATGTGGCGCAGCTCGACCGGCCTGCGCTCGGCGAGCTCCTGCTCCGACTGGGCCAGCAGCAGCAGGCCCTCGATCAGCCGCTCGTAGCGCGAGTTGGTGCCCAGCAGTGCCCTGGCCAGCGCCTTGAGGTCGGGTGAGGCCTCGGGCTCCTCCAGCGACACCTCCAGGACCGTCCGGTTGATCGCCAGCGGGGTGCGCAGCTCGTGCGAGGCGTTGGCGATGAACCTGCGCTGCGCGTCGAACACCTTGTGCAGGCGGTCGAGCATCGCGTCGAAGGTGTCGGCCAGGCGCTTGACCTCGTCGTCGGGGCCGTTCATCCCGATCCGCTCGTGCAGGGTGCTCTCCGACAGGCGCTGCGCGGTCTCGGTCACCCTGTCGATGGGGCGCAGCGCGCGGTCGGCGATCAGGTAACCGAGCACCACCGCGATGATGCCGATGAGGATCATGACCATGAGGGAGGAGCGCAGCATCTCGGCCAGCACCTCGCTCGCCCGCGCCTCCACGTCGCTCCTGAGCGCGGTCTGCATCTGCTCCTTGGTCGGCAGCGCCGCATCAGGGCCGATCTTGGCGAAGGCCAGGACGAACTGCTTGCTCAGCGCGTTGCCGGTCAGCAGGTAGGTGAGCCAGAGCAGCACCGAGCCCGCCACGAAGAACAGCACGCCGTACAGGACCGTGAGCCTCGCGCGCAGCCCGAGCCTCACAGCCGGTACCCCTTGCCTGGCACGTTCTCGACGAGGGCGGGTGTGCCGAGCTTCCTGCGCAGCGCGGTCATGGTGACGCGCAGCACGCTGGTGTCGGTCGCCGCGTACTCGTCCCACACTTTCCTGCGCAGCTCGGCCGAGGTCACCAGCGCGCCTTGCGCGCGCAGCAGCTCCCTCAGCAGGTCGAACTCCTTGCGGCTCAGCGACACCGGCCGCCCGTCCCTGGTGACCGTACGGCGGGCGGGGTCGAGCCTGATCCCCGCCCTTTCCATCGCGGGCGGCGCCGCGGGCGAGGTACGGCGGGCCAGCGTCCTGATCCTGGCCACCAGCTCGGCGAAGGCGAACGGCTTGACCAGGTAGTCGTCCGCGCCGAGGGACAGCCCGTCGACCTTGTCGCGCACCTGCCCCGCCGCCGTGAGCATGAGGATCCTGCTCCTTCGCGTCAGCTCGCCGCAGACGTCGTCCCCGTGCACCTCGGGCAGGTCCCTGTCGAGGACGACGACGTCGTAGTCGGTGTAGGAGGCGCGTTCCAGCGCCTCCTGACCGTCGTAGGCCACATCGACGGCCATGGCGTGCAGCCTCAGGCCGCGCGCCACGGCGTCGGCCAGCTGTTCCTCGTCTTCCACGATCAGCACCCGCATGTTGACGAGAGTGCAGCACCGGCTGTTAGCCGTGAGTAAGCCGCTTATCCGGCTTTAGCGCCCTGTTGGGTGAAGTGAGCGGCATGAGAACACGACTACTCGTGGCCGCGCTGCCACTGTTCCTGGCCGCCGCGTGCGGATCCGCTCCCTCCACCACCGCGCAGGTGGCCGGCGCGGGCGACGGCGGCGCCTCCGCCTCCGCCAAGCCGAGCGCCTCGGCCACCATGGACCGCGACGAGGCACAGCTGAAGTTCGCGCAGTGCATGCGCGAGAACGGCGTCGACATGCCCGACCCCGACGGCAGCGGAGGCATCCGCATCCAGGGGAAGAAGGGCGAGCAGGCCAAGACCGAGTCCGCGATGAAGGCGTGCAAGCAGTACCTCGACGCGGCGGCGGGCGAGCGCAAGGCCATGGACCCCGCGCAACGCGACCAGCTGCTGAAGTTCGCGCAGTGCATGCGCGAGCACGGCGTCAAGATGGAGGACCCCGGCGCCGACGGCATGATCAAGATGCTGGGGAACGAGGGCGGCGAGCAGGCGATGAAGGCCGCCCAGGAAGCCTGCAAAGAGTTCGCCCCCGGCATGATGAAGGGCGGCGGGTCGTGAAGAAGGTCGCTCTCGCCGGCGCCTGCGTCCTCGCGGTCGCCGTCGCGGGTGCGGCGGTCGCCGTACTGGCCGATGGCGGCAGCGGGGCGGCGGCACCGGCCGCCGCGGCGGCGCCCGCCACGGCGGCGATCACCAAACAGGACCTGGTCGACACCAAGACCGTCAACGGCGCCCTCACCTACTCGGGCGAGCGCCAGGTGGCCGCGGGCGCGGCGGGCACCCTGACCTGGGTCGCGGCCGAGGGCTCCGTCATCAGGCGGGGCCGCCCCCTGTTCAGGACCGACCGCGACCCCACGGTCCTGATGTACGGCAAGCTCCCCCTCTACCGGACCCTGCAGCTGGGCGTCGAGGACGGGCCCGACGTCGAGCAGCTCGAACGCAATCTGGCCGCCCTCGGCTACGACGGCTTCACGGTGGACGACGAGTTCACCTACGCCACCTACGAGGCCGTCGTCGAGTGGCAGGAGGACAGGGGTCTGCCCGAGACGGGACGGGTGGACGCGGCGCAGGTCGTCTTCCTGCCGTCGGCGGTCAGGGTGACCGACGCCAGGGGCGAGGTCGGTGCCAGAACCGCTCCTGGGCAGCAGGTGCTCACGGTCAGCGGGCTGGACAGGGTCGTGCACGTGGACCTCGACACCGACGACCAGACGCTGGCCAAGAAGGGGGCCAAGGTCACCGTCGAGCTGCCGGGTGGCGAGAAGATGGCCGGGAAGATCACCTCGGTCGGCACGGTGGCCAAGACCGCCCAGGACAGCACGACCGTCGACGTCGACATCACGCTGAACAAGAGTCCCCGCACCAAGCTGGACCAGGCGCCCGTCGAGGTCGAGCTGGTCAGCGAGCGGCGCGAGGACGTGCTCGCCGTACCGGTGGAGGCGCTGCTCGCGCTGCGTGAGGGCGGGTTCGGCGTCGAGGTCGTCGAGGGCACGCGCACCAGGCTGCTGCCGGTCAAGGTCGGGGCGTTCGGCAGCGGCATGGTCGAGGTCACCGGTGAGGGGCTGGCCGAGGGCATGAAGGTCGGGGTGCCCGCGGAATGAGCATCATCGAGCTGCGCGGAGTCACCAAGACCTACAACGGGCACGTCCACGCGCTGCGCGGGGTGGATCTGACGGTCTCCTCGGGGGAGCTGCTGGCGATCATCGGCCCTTCGGGTTCCGGCAAGTCCACGATGCTGCAGATCATCGGCACTCTCGACCGGCCGACCTCGGGGACGGTACGGATCGCGGGCCACTCGGTCCTCGACCTTAACGACCGCCAGCTGTCCGCGCTGCGCGCCCGCCACCTGGGCTTCGTCTTCCAGCAGTTCCACCTCTCTCCAGGGGTGAGCGCGCTGGACAACGTGGCCGACGGCCTCCTCTACAGCGGCACCCCGCTGCGGGTCCGCCGCGAGCGGGCCGCCGCGGCGCTCGATCGCGTGGGTCTCGGCCACCGGCTCGACCACAAGCCGAACCAGATGTCGGGCGGCGAGCAGCAGCGCGTCGCGGTGGCCAGGGCCGTCGTCGGCGACCCTCCGCTGCTGCTCGCCGACGAGCCGACGGGCAACCTCGACTCGGCCGCGGGAGCCGAGGTGCTGAAGATCATCAAAGAGCTCAGCGAGGCGGGGACGACCATCGCGATCATCACCCACGACAACGAGATCGCCGAATGGTGTCCCCGGCAGGTGCGGGTCAGGGACGGGCTGGTGCTGGCATGAAACCGGCCAGGCTGAGCCTCCCCGACGTCTTCAGGGTCGGGGCGTCGGGGCTGCGCGCCCGCCCGACCCGAGTGATCCTGTCGGCGCTCGGGATCGCCATCGGGATCGCCACGATGATCGCGGTGATCGGCATCTCGTCGTCGTCGCGGGAGCAGCTGCTGCGCCAGCTCGACAAGCTGGGCACCAACATGCTGACCGTCTCGGCGGGCAACACCGTCTTCGGCGAGCCAGCCAAGCTGCCCGTCGAGGCGGTCGACATGGTCGCGCGCATCGGACCCGTCTCCTCTGCCTCGGCCACGGGTACCGCGCCCGCGACCGTGCGGCGGACCTCCCATATCGACGAGGCCGTGACCAGCGGCATCAGCGTGCAGGCGGCCACCACGTCACTGCTGACCACGCTGGAGGGCGGCGTGGCCAAGGGGATCTGGCTGAACGACGCCACCTCCCGCCAGCCCGCCGTCGTCCTCGGCGCCAAGGCCGCCGAACGGCTGGGCATCACTCGCACCGGCGTGCGGGTGTGGATGGGCGGGCGGTGGTTCACGGTGATCGGGATCCTCAACCCGACGCCGCTGGCCCCCGAGATCGAACGCTCGGCGCTCGTCGGCTTCCCCGTCGCCGAGGAACTGCTCGGCTTCGACGGGCACCCCACGACGCTCTACGAGCGGTCGGCCGAAGAGGCCGTCGAGGCGGTACGAGACGTGCTGCCGCGCACGGTCAATCCGGAGCACCCCAACGAGGTCGACGTCAGCCGCCCCTCCGACGCCCTGGCCGCCAAGGCCGCGGCCGCGGGCGCCTTCACCAACCTGCTGCTCGGCCTCGGCGCGGTCGCGCTGCTGGTCGGCGGTGTCGGCGTGGCGAACACGATGGTCATCTCCGTGCTCGAACGCCGCAGGGAGATCGGTCTGCGGCGCTCGCTGGGCGCGACTCGGGGGCAGGTCCGCATCCAGTTCCTGTCGGAGTCGCTGCTGCTGTCGGCGCTCGGCGGGGTGGCGGGCGCGGTCCTCGGCGCGCTCGCCACCATCGGGTACGCGATGTCGCGCGACTGGCCCCCTGTCGTGCCCCCCTGGGCGATCGGCGGCGCGGTCGCGGCCACGCTCGTCATCGGCACCATCGCGGGCCTCTACCCAGCCATGCGCGCGGCCCGCCTCTCCCCGACCGTGGCCCTGTCCACCACCTGACCGCGGTACGGCGGCGGCATCCGGCGAAGCGCCCGATGCCGCCGCTCAGCGCGTCAGGATCTCGCCCAGTGGGATCGGGGCGATCATGAACACGGACTGGCGTCTCCTGGGCCTCCTGCGCGACCTGCGGAGCTGACGAAGGTCGCCACCTCCTCCAGCAGTCCGGGATCCACCGGGCGGGCGTACTGCTCGCGATAGGTTCGGCGCGAAGCGGGGCCGGGGTCGCAGCGCAGGAGGTGGGTGAGGTCGGGGAAGCGGCGCGTCTCCACCGGGCCGTGGACGAGGTCGTCGATCACGTCGAGGTCGTCCAGATCCACGTTCAGGTCCTTCTCCCCCGTGATCGCCAGCACCGGCACCCGGATCGCCTCGAAGTCCCGCTTCGGGTCATAGGTGAGCCACTCGCGGAACGCGCGCGACACGGGGAAGCCGTAGATCCGCGCGGTGTCGCCCTTGGCCGCCTTGAGCTTGGCGAACATCCGCCGCACCTGCTCCTGCGGCGTACGGCCGAGCAGCCGCAGCGCCATCCTGACGGGCGAGGGGAGATCGTCCTTTCCCCAGCGCGCCGCGCCCCACAGGTAGACCTCCTCGCCCGTCTGGGCGGCGCATCCGAGGAGAACGGCCGACGCGGCGCCCGCGTGCGCGGCGAGCCACGCGGCCTGCTCCGCGCCCTCGCTGTAGCCGATCGCGCCCACGGTGCTCACGTCAGGCCTGGCCGCCACCGCCCGCAGGACCGCGGCGGCGTCCTGGCGATACCGGGCCAGCGGCGTCGTCCGCGCGGCGCCCGGCGTCTCGCCGACGCCGCGCGGGTCGAACCGGTAGGACGCCACCCCCTTCGCGGCGAGCGCCTCGGCCGTCGGCCTGCCGAGGTTGAGCCGCGCGCCGCCCCTGTTGGCCTCCCTGTCCAGCTGGATGGGCCAGCTGAGCACCATGGCGGGGTACGGCCCCTCCCCCTCGGGCAGGGCCAGGGTGCCTGCGATGACCAACCCGTCATCGGCGGCCACGGTCATCCCGATCTCGCGCAACCGACCCTCCTGTGCCGCGTTGACCTGCCCTTCCATTGTTTCACTTAGGCGGTCGGTCGGACTTTCCGCGGTTCCTCTCGCGTCTCGCCGAGGAGGGTCTCAAACAGCGGTTTCCAGCACCCTCGTCGTCTTCTCGATGTAGCGGTCGACCGGTTCGCCGTTCAGAAGCGCGGCGCCGATCATCTCGACGGCGAACGTGGCCGCCCACACGCGCGCCCGCCGGTAGGTCTCGGCGTCCACGGCCGATCGGACCGCGTCCCACCCGTGCCAGGCGAGGCAGGCGGCGTCCACCGCGGGGTCGAAGGGCTGCGCGAGATCCCAGTCGAGGACCCCGACCACGACGCCGTCGGGACTCCAGTGGACGTTGTCCCCCGCCAGGTCGCCGTGGACGAGACCCGCGGGGACCGGCTCCAGCTCCGCGGCCGCCGCCACCCTGCGCCGCGCCTCGGCACGCACGTGGCTCGGCAGCCTCGGCAGGACCTCCTCGACGAGGAGCTCCTCCCAGCGGTCCCGCCCCGCGTAGGCGTGCGGTTCGTCCAGCACGTCCTTGACGTCTGCCAGGTCGACGGCCGCGAGAGCGTCCAGGAGGGCGCGCAGCCGTACCGGATCCCCGCTGCCCTTGGGATGCGCGGCCCCGTCGACCCAGCTCAGCGCCACGGCCACACGGTCGCCGACCGTCGCGACAGGGCCGAGCGGCTCGGGAACGCGGAACGGGAGGTCCGTCGCCGCCAGGCGGGACAGCAGCTCGGTCCGCCTGGACAGCTCGGCGGCGGCGGTCTCGTGCCGCGCGATCCGCACGACCGCGACACCGGGGATCAGGACGACGTCGTGGAACTGCCCGCTCGCGAGCCTGGCGGTGTCCATGGACGTTCCCGGCAGGAGCGCTGCCGCGATCTCCAAAAGCTTCATCGGCCGAGCCGGTCGACGAAGCCGAGCCGCCGGTTCATCGCGATCGCGGACGCGTTGCGCGGGTGGTGGAAGGTCGCCGGCCGCCGGTACCCGGACGAGCGGACGAAGCGGATCGCCAGCAGCTTCAACGCCAGCGACAACCCCTGCCCCCTGTACGGCGCGAGCACGCCGGTCATCTCGCTGAACGCGTGTCCCTTGTCGGGGTGCAGCGACGTGCCCGACATCCCGACCCACCGCCCGCCGTGCAGCGCGAGCACGACCCCTGCCGTCTCGAACGACGGCACCTCGATGCGCTGGGCGACGTACTCGTCGTAGGTGTAGAACTCGCCGCGCTCGGGGATGTCGGCCGAGCACGTCCTGTTGAGGTCGTAGAGCGCGCGCCGGTGCTCGGCCGTGTCGCCCAGCTCGGCCAACGTCGTGAAGGTGATGCCCGACTCCTGCGCCCGTTCGAGATACGGCTCGAAAGCCGCGTCGTCGAATTGGTCCACGTCCAGCTCAAGCCGTACCCAATCCACCATGAAGACACCGTATCGGGCTTGACTTGAACCCCTCTTGAGGTCCGAAGCTGATCCCTATGGACGAAGAGATCTTTGACAGCACGACCGGCTGGGTCGCCGACCACATCCGCACCTACCTGGAGACCAACGGCGAGAAGGGCCACATGTACCAGGGCTGGCCCACCCTCCTGCTCACCACGCGCGGCAGGAAGTCGGGCAAGCTGCGGAGGACCGCGCTGATCTACGGCCAGGACGCCGACCGCTACCTGCTGGTCGCCTCCAACGGAGGTTCGGCCGCGCACCCCGCCTGGTACCTCAACGTGATGGCGGAACCTGACGTGACGCTGCAGGTGAAGGCGGACAGGTTCGCCGCGAGGGCGCGCACCGCCACGGCGGAGGAGAAGCCCGCGCTGTGGACGGCGATGACCTCGATCTTCCCCCTCTATGACAGCTACCAGACCAAGGCCGATCGCGAGATCCCACTAGTGATCATGGAAAGGGTGTGATTCCGACCCGCTACCACCTGATCCAGGGACTCTCCCTGCCGCCGCTGTAGTCCCCCGAGCCCGCTCTCCTCCACCGCTGCCGGACGTCGAGTTTGTCCCCGGTGGGCGCGACCGTGGCGGTGTACGGGCCGCACTTCAAAAAGCCGTTGCCGCCGGAAGGGGAGACCCCCGAGCAGAAGAAGCGCTGGGAGACGGGGACCTCCGCGTCGGTGTTGTACACCTCGATGAGGATGTCCGACGGGGCCGAGGACCCTCTGATCCGCCCCTTGAGGTAGATCTTGCCGCCCGCCACAGCTATGCACGGCGACATCTCCACGCCCGTGCCGGGCCCGGCGGAGATCCAGTCACGGCACATGTAGTCGGGCGTCGTGTGTCGGCTCGGGGGCGCGGACGGGCCGTCCTCGCCCTCGCCCATCACGAGCGTCGATTCCCGGGGTTTCGGCGTCTTGACGTCCTGCGGCTTGGGTGCGGTCGTCGGCGGCTGGGAGACGGTCTCCTTTTCGGGGAGGGTGCGCGGTGGCTCCTCCTGCTCCTGCTTCTGCTCCTCCTTCGGCGGCGGCTTCGGCTCTTCTTTCTCCTTGTTCTTCGCCTTGTCCTTGGTCGGATCGACGACATGGACGGGCGGGACGGCGTCGCCGGAGGTCACCACGACGACCTTGGAGGAGTCGGCGTCCGCCTGTTTCGCGACGGCCTCGGCGTCCCGGGCCCGCCACGGCGCCACGAACACGACCGCCACCCCGCTGAGCACCAGGGCCACGGTGGCGGCCGCGATGACCGTCACCCGCCGCCTGGACGACGTGCGACGGGTCGAGGCCACGGTCCCGTCGACGCCCGCCGTCCCCGCGCGGAGACCCACGCCTGTCTCCCGCGACCCGGGACCGGCAGGGGCGGACCCCTGCGGGAGACCCGACGAGGGGACGGGTTCGGAGGTGACCGACGGAGCGTCTCCCCTGGCGACACGGGGAAGGGCGGGCAGCCCCTCCAGCGAGGGCGCCGCCGCGCGCAGCGCCACCGCCACCTCCGCCGCACGGGGACGATCCGCCGGGTTCTTCGCGACGCACGCCGAGATCACCGCCCACATCGCGTCCGACATCCCGGGCAGCCGCCGAGGCATCGCGGTCGCATGCTGCCTGAGCAGGGCCATGGGATGCTCGCCGACGAACGGCGGGCGGCCGGCGAGCAGCTCGTAGAGGATCAGGCCGAGGGCGTACACGTCCACCGCCGGCGTGGGAGCGCTGCCGTCGGCCACCTCGGGCGACAGGTACGTGGGCGTGCCGATGATCGAGGTGGTCTGGGTGATTCCGGGGCCGTGGACGATGCGGGCCACGCCGAAGTCCGTCAGCCGCACCTGCCCGGTGGCGCCGTCGATCAGGACGTTGCCCGGCTTGATGTCGCGGTGCACGATGTCC
Source organism: Nonomuraea sp. NPDC049152 (assembly GCF_040648355.1). NCBI lineage: Bacteria > Bacillati > Actinomycetota > Actinomycetes > Streptosporangiales > Streptosporangiaceae > Nonomuraea > Nonomuraea sp. NPDC049152. Next base: position 70,038 of record NZ_JBEZDO010000026.1, read on the forward strand.
AGGGCGTGCGCGGCCGCCAGCGCGTCGGCGACCTGCGCCATCAGCTGTGCCGCCTCGGCCTGGGGCAACGTGCCTTGCCGCTGGAGCAGGACACGGAGATCCCCGCCCTCGACGAGGTCCATCACGAGGGCGAGCCGCTCCCCCTCGATGACGAAATCGCGCACCGTGACGATGTTGGGGTGGCGCAGCGCCCGCATCACGTTGCGCTCCTGGACGAAGCGCAGGACCAACTCCTGGTCACCGGCGAGGCTGTCGCGCAGCAGCTTGACCGCCACGATCTCTCCGGCGTCCCGGCTGCGCGCCCGCCAGACGGTCCCCATCCCGCCGGCGCCGATCTCCTCCAGGAGCACGTACCGGCTGCCCAGAGACTCCTCGGACCCGCCCGTCGTCATTGTTCGCCTTTCGCCCTGCAACAGAACTAGATCACCATAGTCACGTAAATCAGGGCCAGAAAGGTCACGAGGGTTCGCCTTACCTGTTCGGGGATGCCTGCCGCACCCCCGGCGCTGCCGTCGACGCACGATCGAGGACCTCATGACGGCTGGTCAGCTCGCGGCGACCCGTCCAGCCCGCCGCACCTCGCCGGCGTCCATCCCCGCGCGGGCGTCCGCCTTCACCGCTGTTCCCACCCGAGGACCTCGCGAGCCGGCTCCGGCGGATCGCGGCCGAGGTGCTTCCCACCGTCGGCTGATCAGCCTGGCACCGGCCGCACGACGGCCGGGGAGCCTTGATCTCATGCGGGGCGCCGTTCACCGGGCCACGCGGCGATGATCTCGATGCCGATCACTCGTCCGCTCTCGTCCAGATCCAGGTTCACCATCGCGTGGTCCACCGCGACCGTCTCCGCCACACCGCCGGGCGCGATGGGCCCGCGCAGGTAGATGTACGCCGCCTCGGCCTCGGGGTCGTACGTCCACGTGCCGGGATGCTGTTCCAGGGCCATCGCCTCTCCTGTTGGCAGAAGTGCCGGCCGCCGCGCGCCCTCCGGCACGCCGAAGCCTCTGACAGAAGTAGACAACCAGGTGGGCGAGCGTGCCGTCAGGCCACCTGCGACAACCGCCCATGACATCTCGGAGACGCCGCGGCGACAGGCGGGATCGTGGACACGGCGGATGACTTCACCGGACTGGAACGCGCCATTTCTCCCAGTAAACGCATGGGTAACGCCACTGCCAGCACGTTTGCCCGATTTGACCAATTTATTGACCAAAACTCGACAGCAAACGTCGATTCGGGCATCCCTCTTGCTGAAGGAGGGGACCGGAATGCCAGTTTCGGTCACTTCCTCTCGGTGGCCCACCGTGACCGTGGGTGCTCGAAACGGCATCGCGCCAGGAGGTGCGGCGCCTCAGCGGTTGACACTCGCCCCAACCGAAACCCCACCACCTTGAGCTTTTTCATTTCGAAACAATGCGCTGCCTGATTCGTAACAATGCCCGAAATCACTATTTCGACATTGCTGGAAATTTCGCCCCTTGACTGGGTTTCGGACGAAATAATAGGAAGGGCGTGGCTTTGGCGCTGACCGGTCCTCGGCAGGACGAAACCCTGCACGAGCGATCCCGTACTCCGCTGTTCGAGCGACGATCTCGCACGGGCTGACGGATCCATCTGGGGGGTGACTTCGCGTAGCAATGCGACAGGATGACGCGTTACTGGATCCACCGTTCGCCTCGCTGACGCGGCACCTGCCTGGCGCTCCCCTGCTGTTCTGCCTCCCCTACGCGGGCGGCGACGTCTCCGCCTTCTGGGCGTGGCGGCAGGCCTTCGAGGGCGCCTTCGACGTGCGGGTGGTGATGCTTCCCGGCCGCGACGGCCGGATCGCGAGGCCCGGGGCGCTCGCCCCGGAATCCATCGCCCGCGCCATCGCCGCCCACCTCACCGCCCCTGCCGAGGAAGCCCCGGCCCTCATAGCGGCGAGCCCTCAAACCGCGACCCCGAACACCCCGAGCCCACAAGCCGCCAGCCCGCAGGCCGCGACGCCGGAGGTCCTGAGCGCGGAGGTCCCGGCGCCGGAGGTCGTGAGCCCGGAGGTCCCGACGTCGGAGGTGTCGCAGGTCAGGGCGCCGGAGGTGTCGCAGGTCAGGGCCCAGGGGTCGCAGGCCGGGCGGCCGTACGCGATCTATGGGCACAGCATGGGCGCGCGGCTCGCCTTCGAGGTGGCGCGCGAGCTGCGGCGGCTGGGCGTGCACCCGCCCCTGCGCATGTACGTCGGCGCCGCACACCCGCCCGAGCGTCAGGAGACCCTGGCCCGCTGGACGAGCCTGGACGACGAGGAGCTCGTCGACGAGGTGATCCACCGGCTGGGCACGCCGGAGGCGCTGCGGTCGCAGCCCGAGGTCAAGGCGCTGCTCGTGCCCGCTCTCCGCACCGACATGGCGTGGCTGCGCGGCTACCGCTACGCACGGCAGGAGCCTCTGGGCTACCCGGTCGTCGCCTTCGCCGGCGCGCACGACCGTGAGGTGGTCGATCCGTCGATGCTCGGCTGGGCCCGCCACACCTCGTCCTGGTTCCGCCTGCACACGCTCGACGCGGGCCACCTCTTCCTCAACACGCACGGCGAGCAGGTGGCACGAGCGATCGCCGAGGACTTCCACGGCACGGGCTCCCCCGAGCAGCCCGGCGAGGACGAGGTGCACGTCTGGCTGGCCGACCTCGCGCGGTTGCCTGAGGTGTGCGGGGCGGTCGGCGAGCTGTCCCCCAAGGAGGCGGGGCGGGCCGCCCGGTTCCGGCGCCAGGAGCACAAGGACTGGTACGTGGGCCGCTCGGTGGTGCTCAGGCGGCTGCTGCGGAGCTACGGCGTCGAGACCGGTGTCGAGGAGTTACGCACCAAGCCGGGCGGCAAGCCGTACACCGGGACGGACCTGACCTTCAGCATGAGCCAGTCGGGCGGACTGGTGCTGGTGGCGCTCGCCTGGGGCCGCGAGGTGGGAGCGGACGTGGAGCGGTTCCGGCCGCTCGCCGACGAGCAGGCGTTCTGCGAAGGCGCGCTCGACGAGCGAGAGGCGGCCGAGTTCGCGGCGCTGCCCGAGGAGTTGCGGCTGCACAGCGCGCTGCGCACGTGGACGGCCAAGGAAGCGGTGCTCAAGGCGAGCGGGGACGGGCTGCGGGTCGATCCCGCGCTGTTCGGGTTCGCGGGGCAGCAGCCGGGGGCGACGTGGGTCCCCGACGCGGCGCCCCAGGTGGCGAGGCTGGCGGAGTGGCGGGTGACGCACCTGCCGCTGGGGCGGGCGATCGGCGCGGTCGCCGTGCGTTCCTCCCGCTTCCGCCTGCGTTTCGAGACGGTACGGCAGAGCCAGACGGAACCGCATCGCGTGGAGGCCGCAGGATGACGCTGACCTCGCTCGGCACGAGCTGGACGGACGGGCCCGCGCACACGCCCCCTGACGGGTTGCTCTGCGACCTGATCCTGGCGCAGGCGGCGCGGACACCCGACGCTCCGGCGATCCGGCAGTGGGGCGCCACGCTGACCTACGCCGAGCTGGTCGCCCGCGCGGGAGACCTGGCGGCACGGCTGGCAGGGCTCGGCGTCGGGCCGGAGACAAGGGTGGGCCTGTGCGCGCGGCGCACGCCGCTGATGCCGGTGGCGGTGCTCGGCGTGATGCTGGCCGGGGGCGCGTACGTGCCGCTGGATCCCGGGCATCCGCGCAGGCGGCTGGAAGAGGTGCTCGACGACGCCGGGATCGCGGTGGTCGTCGTGGACGGAGCCGGCAAGGAAGTGCTCGACGGCTGCGACCGCACTCTGATCGGAGCCGAGAACACCGAAGCCGACAGCGCCGGGGTGGAGCGCCAGGAGAGCGCGGCTGTGGCGGGGAACGCCGCGTACGTTCTCTACACCTCCGGCTCAACCGGGCGGCCCAAGGGCGTGGTCGTCAGCCACCGCAGCGCCGTCGCCTTCGCCACCGCGACCGTCGCGCACTTCGGCCTGGACGGATCCTGCCGGTCGATCGCCTTCTCCGCCCTCGGGTTCGACGTCTCGGTGATGGACATGCTCGCACCGCTCACCGCGGGCGGATGCGTGCAGCTGGTGCCGGACGAGGACCGGGTGGACCCGGCCAGGCTGCAGCGGTTCCTCGAAGAGCACGAGGTCACGTGGGGATTCATCCCGCCGGCGCTGCTGCCGCTCGTGGATCCCACGCGGCTGCCGTACCTGCGGGATCTCGTGACGGCGGGCGAGCCGCCAGGGCCCGAGCAGGTGGCGCGGTGGTCGGCGCACGCGCGCTTCCACAACTGGTACGGCCCGACCGAGTCGACGGTGTGCGTGGTCGGCGGCGCGTTCGACGGGGTGTGGGAGCGTCCGCTGCCGATCGGAAGGCCGCTGCGCGGCTGCCGGGCGCACATCCTGGACGAGGAGCTGAACGAGTGCCCGCCGGGGGTGCCGGGTGAGCTGTTCATCGGCGGGCCTCAGGTCAGCCGCGGCTACCTGGGCCGGCCTGGGCTGACGGCCGAGCGGTTCGTGCCCGACCCGTTCTCGGCGGAGCCCGGCGCGCGGCTGTACCGGACCGGCGATCACGTGGCGTGGGAGGACGACGGCCGCATCTCGTTCATGGGCCGCCTGGACCGGCAGGTGAAGGTTCAGGGGCAGCGGGTGGAGATCGGCGAGGTGGAGTCGGCGCTGCGCGCCCATCCGGGCGTGCTGCAGGCGGTGGTGGACTTCGCGGGCGAGCTGGTGGCCTACGTGACGCCGGAGGACGCGCCCGACCTGGCGGCCCTGCGCGAGGACCTGTCGGTGCGGCTGCCGCCGTACATGCTGCCCAGCAGGCTGGTACGGCTGGCCATGCTGCCGCTGAACGCCTCGGGCAAGGTGGACCTGGCCGCGCTCAAGGCGACGGCCCAGGCAAAGGAGGCGGCCCGGGTCGAGGGGCCGGGTGACGCCGACGGGCTGGCCGGGATCTGGGCCCGTGTGCTCGACGCGCCGGCGCCCGGCGACGAGGACGACTTCTTCGAGCACGGCGGCCACTCGCTGCGGGCGATGCGTCTGGTCGCCGCGGTCCGTGCGGAGCTCGGCCGGAACGTCTCGGTCGAGGACGTCTACGCGGCGCGCACCTTCGGCGAGCTGAGCGACCTGGTCGGGCGGGCCCCGCACGACACCGGTGACGCCCCGCCGACCGGCAGTCCCGCGGCCCTGTCGCCGGCCCAGCGCCGGATGTGGTTCGTGGAGCAGCTCGTGCCGGGCTCGGCGGCGCACAACATCGCGATGGCCGAGCGCGTCCGGGGCCCGTTGGACCCGGCGGCGCTGAGGAGCGCGCTGACGGCGGTCGTGACGGCGCACGAGGTGCTGCGCTGGCGGGTGGGCGCGCGTGACGGGGTGCCCGAGGTGTCGGTGGCGCCGCCGTACGAGGTCCCGCTGCCGATCGACGAGCTCTCCGGCACGGCGGGGCTCGCGGAGCTCATGGAGGCCGAGGCGCGAGCGAGGTTCGACCTGGCCACGGGACCGCTCCTCAGGGCGAGGCTGATCCGGCTGGCGCCCGACGACCACGTGCTCTGCCTGACAGTCCACCACCTGGTCTTCGACGGCTGGTCGCAGGACGTCCTCTACCGCGACCTGGCCGCCGCCTACCGCGGTCAGGCCCTCGGCGATCCGGAGCACGGCTTCGCCGACTACGTGCGCTGGCTGCGCGAGCAGAGCGACGCCACCGCCCTCACCTGGTGGCGCGACCATCTGAAGGACGCCCCGCTGGTGCTCGACCTGCCCAGGGACCACGGCAGGCCGCCTGAGCAGACGTTCAGGGGAGCCGCCTGCCGCGCCGAGCTGGACGCGGCGACGGCGGGCCAGGTCGGCGCGCTGGCGGCCAGGCTGGGCGCGACGCCCTACTCGGTGCTGCTGGCCGCCTTCGGGCAGCAGCTGGCCCGCCTGTCGGGGCGCGAGGACCTGGTGGTCGGCGCGGCGTACGCGGACCGGCCGCACGTGGCCTTCGACCGGCTGGTGGGCATGTGCGTGCAGATCCTCCCGCTGCGGCTGCGGCCGAGGGACGGGTTCGACGAGCAGGTGACGGCCTGCGCGACGGAGCTCAACGCGGCCATCAAGCACAGGGACGTGCCGCTGACGCCGCTGCTGGAGTTGCTGCGGCTGCCGCGCGACCTGGGCCGCAACCCGGTCACGCAGGTGCTGTTCAACATGTACAACTTCGCCGAGGCACGGCTGGACCTGCCGGGCTGCGCGAGCGAGCCGCTGCGGCCTGGGCTGCCGGGCGCGCTGTTCGACCTGACCATGTACGTGAGCGAACGCGCCGACGGCTACGCGCTCGAGCTCGTCTACAACCCGGACCTCTACGCCGCCGAGCGCATGGACGCGCTGCTCACGGGCTATGTGGACCTGCTCGGCGAGCTGCTGACCGGACGTCGCGCGCCGGAGGCCCCCGAGAGCGAGCTGCCCGGGTGGGACGGGCCGGGGCTGCTCGACGACGACGCCTACGGGAGCCTGCGGCGCAGGACCGTGGCGGCGATCCGGCGGGCGGGGGTTCGACCGGGCGAGACGGTCGCCGTCCTGGCGTCCAGGGTGCCCGAGCTGCCGGGGCTGCTGCTCGGCGTGCTCGCGTCGGGGGCGCGGTGGCTGGTCGTCGACTCCGCCCATCCGCCTGCCGTACAGGAGAGGCAGGCGGCGGGAGCGCGGGCCGTGATCAGGTGCGCGCCGGGGTTGGAGGGGCTGCCCGAGATCGTCCTCACCGACGAGGAGGACGCCTCGATCCACCCCGAGCGCGGCTACCTGTCGCTGACGTCCGGCACCACCGGCGACGCCAAGCCGGTCGTCACCACGGACCGCCCGCTGGCCCACTTCGCCGACTGGTATGTCAGGAACTTCGGGATAACGCCGGAGGACCGGTTCGCGCTGCTGTCCGGGCTCGCGCACGATCCCGCGCTGCGAGACATGTTCGTCCCGGTACGAGCGGGCGCGCGGTTGTTGGTCCCCGAGCAGGACCTGCTGCGCGACCCGGTACGGCTGGCTGCCTGGCTGGGCGAGCACGCGATCACCGTCCTGCACCTGACCCCGCAGCTCGCCGCGATGCTCGCGGGCACCGGCGCGACGCTGCCCGCCGCCAGGCTGGTCGGCGTGGGCGGCGACCGCTTCACCTGGGCCGAAGCCGCCAGGCTCAGGCGGCTCGTGCCCAACGCCAGGCTGGTCGCCTTCTACGGCACGACCGAGACGCCGCAGGCCCACGCCTGGTACGAGCTGGGAGAGCCCACGGCCGAGCCGGTGCCCATCGGCAGGCCGGTCGAGGGCAGCGAGATCCTCGTCCTCACCGCTGATGGCCGCAGGGCCGCCGTGGGCGAGCTGGGCGAGGTGGTCGTCCGCAGCCGCCACCTCTCCACCGGCTACCTCGACCAGGCGCTGACGAAGGAGCGTTTCGACGGCGACCGGTTCCGCACCGGCGACCTCGGCAGGCTCAACCCTGACGGCACCGTGAGCCCGGCCGGCCGCGCCGACGACCAGGTGAAGGTCCGCGGCTTCCGGGTCGAGCTCGGCGAGGTGGAGTCCGCGCTTGCCGCCTGCCAGGACGTGCGGGCCGCCGCTGCCGTGGCCGAGAGCGGGACGCTGACCGGCTACGTGGTGCCCGCCCGGCCCGGACTGGCCGCTCACCGGGTGCTGGAGCAGCTCCGTCGCGTCCTGCCCGAGCACGCGGTGCCAGGCGAGGTGGTGCTGCTGCCCGCGCTGCCGCTGACGCCCAACGGCAAGGTCGACAGGGCGGCGCTGCGCCGCCCGCCCGCACGGGCCGCCGAGACGGCCAAGGGCGACGGCCACCTGGACGGGCCCACCCAGAAGGTGGTCGCCCAGGTGTGGCACGCCGTCCTGGGGGTGCCGCGGCTCGGGCCCGACGACAACTTCTTCGAGATCGGCGGCCACTCGCTCGCCATCGCCGCCGTGCAGGCGCGGCTGAAGGCGGCGACCGGCCGCGACATCCCGATCGTGGAGCTGTTCCGCCACCCCACGATCAGCACGCTCGCCGCCCACCTCGACGGCGGGGGCGGCAGCCCCGGCCTGGACAGGGCGGCCCGCCGCCTCGCCGTGAGGCGGGACCGGCTGAGGAACCGAAACGAGAAGGGGACGACTCCATGACCGAGCTTGCCGAGGTCGTCAACAGCCACAGGGAGGTGGTCGCATGAACGAGGAGCCCACGGTCGAGCCGATCGCGATCATCGGCTTGTCATGCCGGGTCCCGGGAGCGGGTGACGCGCAGCAGTTCTGGCGCAACCTCGCCGACGGCGTGGAGTCGCTGACCACGTACACCTTGGACGAACAGCGGGAGCTGGGCGTGTCCGAGAGCACGCTGGCCGACCCCGCCTTCGTGCCCGCGGCCATGGTGATGGACGATCATCAGGGCTTCGACGCGGCGTTCTTCGGCATGTCGATCAGGGAGGCCGAGGTGCGCGACCCGCAGCACCGGCTGTTCCTGGAGCTGTCGCACACCGCGCTGGAGGACGCGGGCTACGACCCGTTCCGCTACCCGGGCGAGATCGGCGTCTACGCCGGGTCGGGCTCGGACTTCTACCAGTGGATCAACATCCGCAGCAACGCCCAGGCGCACGCCAACGCCGGGTGGCTGGCCATCATGGTGGGCAACCACGTCGACTACTGCGCGACGCTCGCCTCCTACAAGCTCGACCTGCGCGGCCCCAGCTACACCGTGCACACCGCGTGCTCGACCGCGCTGGTGGCGCTGCACATCGCGTGCGAGGCGCTGCGCAACGGCGAATGCGACATGGCGCTGGCCGGGGCCGCCATGCTCGACCTGCCACAGGGCCAGGGCTACGTCTACGACCAGGACGGCATCGTCTCCCCCGACGGGCACTGCCGCCCCTTCGACGCCAACGCCGGCGGCACGATCTGGGGCAGCGGCGGTGGCGTGATCGTGCTGAAGCGGCTGTCGGAGGCGATCGCCGACCGCGACAACATCCGCGCGGTCGTGCTCGGCAACGCCATCAACAACGACGGCGCCGGCAAGGTGGGCTTCTCCGCGCCGAGCATGGACGGCCAGGCCGCGGTCATCGCGCAGGCGCTCGGCGTGGGCGGGGTCGACCCGCGCACGGTCACCTACGTCGAGGCGCACGGCACCGGCACAGCGCTCGGCGACCCGATCGAGGTGGCGGCGCTGTCCAACGTGTTCGCGCGGGACACGGGCGACACCCAGTGGTGCGGCATCGGCTCGGTCAAGAGCAACATCGGCCACCTCGGGCAGTCGGCGGGCGTGGCCAGCGTGATCAAGGCGGTGCTGTCCCTGGAGAAGGGGCTGATCCCGCCGACGCTGCACTACGAGAGCCCCAACCCGAAGATCGACTTCCCGGCGAGCCCGTTCTACGTGGTCTCCACGCCGGTCAAGTGGGAGCGCAACGGCTTCCCCCGCCGCGCGGGCGTCAGCTCCTTCGGCATCGGCGGGACGAACGCGCATGCCGTACTCGAAGAGGCGCCGCCGCGCGCGGCGCTCCCGCGCGAGCGGCCCGCCCACCTGCTGAAGCTGTCGGCCAGGACCGACGCCGCGCTGGCCGCGGCACGGGAGCGGCTGGCCGCGCACCTGGCCGAGCACCCGGACGCCGAGCTGGCCGACGTGGCGTTCACGCTGCGGGTGGGGCGGCGCGAGCTCAAGAGCAGGGCCGCGGTGGTGGCCACCTCGCCCGCCGACGCGATCGCCGCGCTGACCGACCCCAAGCGGATCGTCTCAGGATCCAGGCCGAAGCGGGCGCCGCAGGTGGCGTTCCTGTTCTCCGGCCAGGGCTCCCAGTACGGCGGCATGGCGGCCGAGCTGTACGAGAACGAGCCGGTCTTCCGCGAGGCCGTCGACGAGTGTTCGGCGATCCTCGACGTCAGGGAGCAGATCTTCGCCACCGGCGAGGAGGCCGACGAGCGGCTGCGGCAGACCTCGCTCACCCAGCCGGCGCTGTTCACCGTCGAGTACGCGCTCGCCAGGCTCTGGCTCTCGCTCGGCGTCGAGCCCGCGGCGATGATCGGCCACAGCATCGGCGAGTACGTGGCCGCGACCGTCGCGGGGGTGTTCACGCCGCAGGACGCGCTGCGGCTGGTCGAGGCGCGCGGGCGGCTCATCCAGGGCATGCCGACCGGGTCGATGCTGGCCGTGCAGCTCATGCCGGACGAGATCGCGCCGCTGCTGCCCGACGACGTGTCGGTGGCGACGGTCAACGGTCCTGGCACGTGCGTGGTGGCCGGGCCTTCGGCGTCAGTGCGCGAGCTGGCCGAGATGCTGGAGGAGGAGGGCGTCGGCTGCACCGCGCTGCGCACCTCGCACGCCTTCCACTCGGCGATGATGGAGCCGATGCTCGGCGAGTTCCGCGCGCTGGTCGCGGCGACCGAGCTGAGCGCGCCGAGCCTGCCGTTCCTGTCGAACGTGAGCGGCACGTGGATCACCGCGGCAGAGGCCACCGACCCGTCGTACTGGGCCAGGCACGTGCGCGAGCCTGTGCGCTTCGGCGACTGCGTCGCGAACCTGATCGCCGACGGCGAGTGGATCATGATCGAGTGCGGGCCTGGGCGGCAGCTGTCCGGGCTGGCCAAGGCGCAGCTGCCGGCCGGTGCGGTGGGCCCGCTGCCGTCGCTGCCGGGGCCGCGTGACAAGGCCGGGGACGTTCAGGTGTTCTCGCAGGCCGTGGGCGCGCTGTGGGTGAACGGCGTCGAGCTGGGCGACTTCGGTGCTCCGGGCTATCGGGTCTCGCTGCCCGGCTACGCGTGGGAGCGGCAGCGCGCCTGGATCGACCCCGACCCGCAAGGCGCGTGGGTCGGTGGCGTCGCCAGGCCGCAGCACGTGCGCGGCAACCTGCCGCCCGAGCAGTGGTACGGGGTGCCGGTCTGGCGGCAGGCGCCGCCAGGGCCGTCCCGTCCCGCTCCGGTGACGCGGTGCCTGGCGTTCGTGGACGACGACTCGGCCGCGCTGGCCGCCGCGCTGCGCGCGTCGGGGGCCGAGGTGCTGGAGGTACGGCAGGGCACGGGCTTCACCGCCGACGGCGACCGGTTCACGGTACGGCCGGCCGTACGGGAGGACTACGACGCGCTGTTGGAGGCCGTCGGCGAGGTGCCCGAGCGGGTCGTCCACGCGTGGGCCGTGGCAGGCGCGCAGGACACGTGGGAGGCGCAGGAGCGCGGGTTCTTCGGCGTCCTCTCCCTGGTGCAGGCGCTGTCCGCGGCGCAGCCCGCGGCCGGTGTCCAGCTCGACCTGATCACCTCGGGGACGATGGACGTCGTCGGCGAGGACCTGACGCGGCCTGAGCACGCGACGCTCGCGGCGTTCGCGCGGGTGGTGCCGCTGGAGACGCCGTGGTTGCGCGTCCGGCAGATCGACGTCGCGGGGACCGGCTGGGTCAGGGTCGCGGCGGCCGAGCTGGGCAGGGAGGCCGAGCCTGGCGAGGCGGGGCTGCTGGCTCCGGTCGGGCTGCGCGGCGGCCGGCGCTGGCTGCTCGGCTACGAGCAACTGGAGGTGGCCGAGGAGCCGGGCGAGCCGCGCGACGGCCAGGTGTACGTGATCACCGGCGGCCTGGGCGGCATCGGCATCTCGCTGGCCGAGGACCTGGCCGCACGGGCACGGGTGCGGCTGGTGCTGCTGTCCCGCAGCGGCTTGCCGGAAGGACCGCCGCGCTCGGCGCGCGAGGCCAGGGCGGCAGCGGCGATCCGCCGGATGGAGGAGGCGGGCGCGCAGGTGCTGTGCTTCGCCGCCGACGTCACCGACGCCGCCGACATGCGGCGGGTCAGGGACGAGACGCTGGCCGCGTTCGGCCGGGTGGACGTGCTCGTGCACGCGGCGGGCCTGCCGGGCGGCGGCATGGCCGAGGTCAAGGAGCGCCAGGCGGCCGAGGCGGTGCTGCGGCCCAAGGTGCTCGGCACGCTCGCGCTGCAGGCCGCCTTCGGCGAGCTGGAGCTCGAAGCGGTGGTGCTCTGCTCGTCGATCACCGCGGTGGCCGGCGGGTTCGGGCAGATCGACTACTGCGCGGCCAACAACTTCCTCGACGCGCACGCCCGCGCGGGCCAAGGCTGGAACGCCGCCCAGCTCGTCAGCGTGAACTGGGGCAAGTGGCTGGAAGTCGGCATGGCCGCGGAGACGGCGGCGCCGGCCGGGTTCGTCGCGCTGCAGCGCGGCGACCGGATCAAGGCCGTCGACCATCCCGTGATCACCGCCAGGCACGAGGGCGAGGGCCTCGACTGGTGCAGCGGCACCCTGACCCCGCAGTCCCACTGGGTGCTGGACGAGCACCGCATCTCCGACGTACCGGTGCTGCCCGGCACCGGTCACGTCGAGCTGGCCAGGGCCGCCGCCGAGGCGGTGCTCCCCGGCGACGGGCTGATGGAGCTGCGGGACGTCGTCTTCGTCGAGCCGATGTCGGTGGCCGACGGTGCGACCGCCGAGGTGCGGGTGATGTTCACGCCCGAGTCCGACGGCGCCGAGTTCCAGGTGCAGAGCATCGTCGGCGACTCCCACCGCACCCACGCCCGTGGCGTGGCCACCAAGGTGAACCCGGGCGCCGTCGACCGCGTGGACCTACGGACGATCATGGACCGCTGCGTGGCGTCGCCCGAGGGCCAGGGCGGGGTGCCGCTGTCGGGGCTGCTGACTCTCGGCCCACACTGGGGCAGGAACCTGAGCAGCGCGCACATCGGGCAGCACGAGGCGCTCGGCCTGTTCGAGGCCGACGACGTGGTGCTGGAGGACCTGGACAGGTGGGTGCTCCATCCGGCCTTGCTGGACAGCGCCACCTCCTTCAGCTGGGTGGAGGTCGAGGGGCACTACCTGCCGCTCGGCTACGGCCGCATCACCGTACGGGGCAGCCTGCCCGAGGCGTTCTGGAGCCACCTGCGCATCACCGGCAGCGACACCGACGAGGTGCTGGCCGTGGACGTGACGCTCATCGCGCCCGACGGCACCGTGCTGGTGCAGATCTTCGACTACGTGCTGCGCCGCATCGACACCGACGCCGTGGTCGCGGGTGTCGTGGCCAACGCCGACTCGCAGCGCGCCGGGACCACGGTGGCCACCCCCGAGGACGCCGTCGGCATCAGGCCGGCCGAAGGTGCGCAGGCGCTGCGCAGGCTGCTGGCCGCGCCGCTCGGCCCGCAGGTCGTGGTGGCGGCCACGCCGGTCGCCGAGCTGATCGCCGGGGTCGGATCACTGACGCAGGAGACGGTCGAGTCCGAGCTCGACCCCGCGGCCGTCGCCGACCGGCAGGCCAGGTCTCCAGGCGAAGGGTACGTCGCGCCGCGCGGCGAGGTGGAGACCACGATCGCCAGGCTCTGGGGCGAGGTGCTGGGCGGCGAGCACATCGGCATTGACGACGACTTCTTCGAGCTGGGCGGCAACTCGCTCATCGCGGTCCAGCTCATCGCCCTCATCCGCAAGGAGCTGGGCGTGCGGCTGCCCATGCGCAGCCTGTTCGAGGAGCCGACGGTGGCGGGGGTCGCGGCGCTCATCGACGAGGCCAGGCGCGCCCCCGCCGCCGAACCGGCCGGTCAGACCATCCCACGGCTTCCGCGAAGGAGCGAGCAGTGAGCGACGTCAAGGTCGTGCTCAACGACGAGGAGCAGTACTCGATCTGGCCGGCGGGCAGGGAGAATCCCTCCGGCTGGCGGGACGCGGGGTTCTCCGGCACCAAGGACGAGTGCCTGGCCCACATCGAGCAGGTCTGGACCGACATGCGGCCGAAGAGCCTGCGTGAGGCCATGGACGGAGGGGGCGTTCTGTGAGCGACGCCTTCCCCGCATCCTCCGGCCAGGAGCGCATGTGGTTCCTGGCCCGCTTCGAACCGGATCTGGCCGTCTACAACATCGGCATGCTGATGCCGATGACCGCCAGGCAGCCGGTGGATCCGCGCCGCCTGGAGCAGGCCATTGACCTGGTGGTGCGGCGGCACGAGGCGCTGCGGACCACGTTCGAGTTCAGGGACGGACAGGTCACGCAGATCGTCACCGGCTCGGCGCCACCGGCCAGGGTGACCGAGACCGACCTGACCCACCTGCCGGAGGCCGAGCGGGAGCCGGAGCTGAAGCGGCTGGCCAGGGCCGACGCGGCGGCGCCGTTCGTGCTGGAGCAGGCGCCGCTGTGGCGGGCCAGGCAGGTCCGGCTGGCCGACGACGACCTGCGGCTGGTCATCGTCTTCGACCACACGGTGTTCGACGGCGTCTCCAGCATGATCTTCGTCGACGAGCTGGAGGAGTGCTACGACGCGATCGGCGAGGGCAGGGCGCCCAAGCTGGCGGAGCTGCAGATCCAGTTCGCCGACTTCGCGGTGTGGCAGCGAGGCCGCCTGACCGGCGAGTTCCTCGAGACCGAGCTGGCGCACTGGCGGGAAAGGCTCGCCGGGATCCCCGCCGACCTGGGGCTGCCGGGTGACCGGCCGCGTCCGGCCCGCCGTACCTATCGGGGAGAGATGCGGCTCGGGGTCTACTCCCCCGAGCTGAGCTCCCGGCTGGAGCGCCTGGCCAAGGACCTCAACACGACGTTGTTCACGGTGATGCTCACCGCCTACGCGGCCGTGCTGTCGCGCTGGTCGGGCGTGGACGACATCGTGGTGGGCACGCCGATCGCCGGGCGGCTGCTGCCGGAGACCGAGCCGGTCATCGGGATGTTCGTCAACGCGGTGCCGCTGCGCGTGGACCTGTCGGGCTCGCCGAGCTTCCGCGAGGCGGCCACCCGGGTGCGCGCCACCGTGGCGGAGGCGCTGGATCACCAGGAGCTGCCGTTCGAGCGGCTGGTGGAGGACCTGCAGCCGACCAGGGACCTGAGCGTGCCGCCGATCTACCAGGTGATGTTCAACCTGGCGATCGGCACGAACGAGGGGCAGATCGCCAACGGCACCGCCAAGGTCGACATCCAGCTCGACCTGAACATGCGGGACGGCCGGCTGCACACCCGGCTGGAGTACGCGAAGGACCTGTTCGACCCCGAGACGATCGAGCGGTTCGACGACCAGCTGCGCACGCTGGTCGAGGCCGCGGTCGCCGACCCCGACCAGGCGGTGAAGGCACTGCCGCTGCTCACTTCGGAGGAGCGGGAGCGGGTGCTCGCGCTCGGCGAGGGCGGCGAGCTGGAGCGGCCGGAGAGCACGCTGTCCGCGCTGGTCGAGGCGCAGGCGGCGGCCACGCCCGACGCGCCGGCCGTCGTCTTCGGCGACACCACGCTGACCTACGCCGAGCTGAACGCCCGCGCCAACCGGCTGGCCCGCTGGCTGCGGAAGATCAGGGTCGAGCGTGGCCACCCGGTCGCGGTCTGCGCCGAGCGCTCGCCCGAGCTGGTCGTGGCGCTGCTCGCGGTGCTCAAGGCGGGCGGCGCGTACGTGCCGCTCGACCCCGAGTACCCGCGGCACCGGCTGGCGTTCATGCTGGCCGACAGCGGCGCCAGGGTGCTGCTGACCCAGCGGCACCTGCGGGAGGCGCTGCCGGGCGGCTCGGTCAAGCCGGTGCTCCTGGAGGACGACTTCGACGAGCCGTCCGACGACCTGGACCCGGTCACCGGGCCCGACGACGCCGCCTACCTGATCTACACCTCCGGCTCGACCGGCAGGCCGAAGGCCGTGGTCAACTCCCACCGCGGCATCGTCAACCGGCTCGCGTGGATGCAGGACAGGTTCGGGCTCACGCCGTCCGACGTGGTCATGCAGAAGACGCCGACCAGCTTCGACGTGTCGGTCTGGGAGTTCTTCTGGCCGCTGGTCCAGGGCGCGAGCCTGGTCCCCGTACGGCCAGGCGGTCACCGCGACCCCAACCACCAGCGCGACCTGATCAAACGGCACGCGGTCACCACGATGCACTTCGTGCCCTCGATGCTGGCGCTGTTCCTTGAGGAGGCCGGCATCGAGTCGTGCACGTCGCTGAAGCGCGTGGTCTGCAGCGGCGAGGAGCTGACACCGCGGATGGCGGCCCGCTTCTTCGAGCGGCTGCCCGGCGTCGAGCTGCACAACCTGTACGGCCCGACCGAGGCGGCCGTCGACGTCACCGCCTGGAAGTGCGAGGACGTCGAAGGACGCGGCACGCTGCCGATCGGCCGCCCGATGCCCGGCTGCCGCCTGCACGTGCTCGACGCGCGGCTGGAGCCGATGCCCGTCGGCGTGCCGGGCCACCTGCACATCGGCGGCGTCCAGGTCGCCCGCGGCTACGCGGGCCGCCCGGAGCTGACGGCCGAGCGCTTCGTGCCCGACCCGTACGGCCCGCCGGGCTCCCGGTTGTACGCCACCGGCGACCTGGCCAGGCTACGGCCGGACGGCGAGCTGGAGTTCCTCGGCCGGATCGACGACCAGGTGAAGGTGCACGGCTGGCGGGTCGAGCCCGGCGAGGTGGAGGCGGTGCTGACCGAGGACCCGCGCGTGCGGCGGGCCGTGGTGGCGCTGCGCGACGACGCGCCCGGCGGGCGGGGGCTGGTGGCGTACGTGGACTGGACGGGCGAGCCGCACGAGCTGGCCCACGTCATGCGCACCACGCTGGCCCGCAAGCTGCCGCCGCCGCTGCTGCCGCAGGCGTTCGTGCAGGTGAAGGAGTTCCCGCTGGGGCCGAGCGGCAAGCTCGACCGGAGCGCGCTGCCCGCGCCCACCGGGCCTGGCCGTACCGACCTCGGGACCGCCTACACCGAGCCTGGCACGCCGCTCGAGGCCGAGCTGTGCGCGCTCTGGGGCGAGCTGCTGGGCCGCGACCGGGTGGGCGTGGACGACGACTTCTTCGAGCTGGGCGGGCACTCGCTGCTGGCGGTGCTGCTGGTCACCCGGTACCGGGAGGTCTACGGGATCGAGATGGACCTGCGGGTCTGCTTCGAGCTCACCACGGTGGCCGAGCAGGCGCTGGCCGTACTGGAACTGCAGCTCGGCGACGCCGAACTGGACGCGCTGCTGGCGGAGGACCCTGTGGAGGATGCGGACGCATGAGCGACATGCGGGGACGGCTGGCGCGGCTGAGCCCGGAGCAGCGCGCGGCGCTGGAGCGCAAGCTCCGGCGCCAGGCGCCCGTGCGCGCGGCGGGCATCCCGCCGCGCCCGGACCCGGACGGCCCCGCGCCGCTGTCCTACGGGCAGGAGCGGCTGTGGTTCCTGCAGCGGCTGGATCCGTCCGACGCCTCCTACAACATGTTCATGGTGCAGCGGCTGCGGGGCCGGCTCTCGATCGAGGCGCTCGGGGACGCCCTGGACACGCTGGTGGCGCGGCATCCGACGCTCCGGGCCCGCTTCCCCGCCGACGAGGGTAGGCCGGTGCAGCTGGTCGAGCCGTCGATGAAGCTCGAACCGGTGGTCGTGGACCTGGGCGACGTCCCCGCGGCCGAGCGGGAGGCGCGGGCCACGGCGCTGGTCGCCGAGCTCACGAACACGCCGTTCGACCTGGCGGCGGGGCCGCTGGTGCGGTTGCACCTGCTGGCGCTGTCGGCGACCGACCACGTGCTCTGCCTCGTGCTGCACCACATCGTGGCCGACGGCTGGTCGCTGAAGCTGTTGCTCGGCGAGCTGGTCGGCTGCTACGCGGCGACCCTGCGCGGCGGCCGGGCGGACCTGCCCGAGCCGTCGCTCGACTACCGCGACTTCGCCGCCTGGCAGCGCTCCCGCGAGCCTTCGCAGCGCGACCTCGACTACTGGCGCACGCAACTGGCCGGACTGGAGCCGCTCGAACTGCCCGTGGACCGGCCGCGGCCGGCCTTGCGGACGCCCAGCGGCGACTACAAGGTGCGCAGGATCGGCGCCGAGCTGACCGCGCGGCTGGAACGGCTGGCCCGCGACGAGCGCTGCACGCTGTTCATGGTGCTGCTGGCCACCTACCAGACGCTGCTGTGGGCGCACTCAGGGCAGGACGACGTCGCGGTCGGCTCGGTGATCGCCGGGCGCGACCGGCCCGAGTTGCAGGACGTCGTCGGCTTCTTCCCCGAGACGCTGGTGCTGCGCGGTGACCTGTCGGGCGATCCGAGCTTCCGCGACCTGCTCGCCCGGACCAAGGCGACGGTCCTGGACGCCTTCGCCCACCAGGACATCCCCTTCGAGCGCCTCCTCAACGACCTGGGTGTGCGGCGTGACCTGAGCACGACGCCGCTGTTCCAGGCCATGTTCGTGATCCAGGACAAGGACGCCTCCGCGCTGCCTCTGCCGGGCATCGAGGTGGAGGTGTTCGACCCTGGGGCGTCGCAGGCCAAGTTCGACCTGATGCTGGACGTCACCCAGCGCGACGGCACCCTGTACGCGATGCTGTCCTACGCCGCCGACCTGTTCGACGAGGAGACGGCGGTGCGGCTGCTCCGCAGGTGGGAGCGGGTGCTGGAGACCGTGGCCGACTCCGCCACGGCGCCGCTGTCGGCGCTGCGAACCGCGATGCCGTTGCCCGAGGACCGGCTGCCGGAGGGCGGGCCCGCCGTCGAGGCGGCGCGTGACGTGGTCGCGCTGTTCGAGGAACGGGTACGGCTGACGCCGTCCGCGATCGCGATCACCCAGGGCTCGCGGGCCGTGACGTACGCCGAGCTGTCCTCGCTCGCCTCCCGGCTGGCGGGACGGCTGGTGGCGGCAGGCGTGGGACCGGAGACGGTGGTGGGCCTGTGCGCCCGCCGGTCGGTGGAGCTGATCGCCGGGATGCTGGCCGTCGGCAAGGCGGGCGGCGCCTACCTGCCGCTGGATCCCGCCTACCCGGCCGAACGGCTGCGGTGGATGCTGCGGGACTCCGGGGCCGAGGCGCTGCTGTCGGAGGACGGCCTGCTGGAGTGCGACCTGCCGACGCTCTCGCTCGGCGAGCCTGGCGAGGACGTCGCGGGACACGCCGCGGATCCCAGGACACCGGCGTACGTGATCTACACCTCGGGCTCCACCGGACGTCCCAAGGGTGTGGAGGTGCCGCGCGAGGCGCTGGCCGCGCGGGTGGACTGGATGCGGGCCGAGTACGGCGTCGGCCCCGGCGACCGCGTCCTGCAGTTCGCGTCGGCGAGCTTCGACACGCACGCCGAGGAGATCTACCCGGCGCTGGCGGCGGGGGCCGAGCTGGTCCTGTGCCCGGACGAGCCGCTGCCGGACTTCCTGAAGACCCCGGCGGGGGCCGCGCTGACCGTCATCGACCTGCCCACCTCCTACTGGCAGGAGTTGCTCGCCTCCGGCGCCGCCTGGCCGCGGGGGCTCCGGCTGCTCATCCTCGGCGCCGACCCGCTGCCCGGCCCCGCCCTGGCCGACTGGTACGCGTCAGGACCGCCGGACGCCCGCCTGGTCAACAGCTACGGCCCCACCGAGACGACGATCATCGCGACCGCCGCCGAGCTGGACCCGGCGGAGTCCGTGCGGCGGCCTACCGTGGGCCACCCGCTGTCGGGCACGACGCTGGAGGTGCTCGCCCCCGACGGCGGCCCCGTCCCTCCGGGTGTCGCGGGCGAGCTGTACATCGGCGGCGTGGGCGTGGCCCGCGGCTATCGCGGCGCCCCCGCCCTGACCGCCGAGCGCTTCCTGCCAGGACCGAACGGCACGCGCCGCTACCGGACGGGCGACCGCGCCCGCTTCCGGCTGGACGGCCGCCTGGAGATCCTGGGCCGGCTCGACCGGCAGGCGAAGGTGCGCGGCTACCGGGTGGAGCCAGGTGAGGTCGAGTCCTGCCTGCTGTCGCATCCGGCGGTGGCCCAGGCGACCGTGGTGGTCCGCGACGGCGCTCTGATCGCCTACGCCGTGCCAGGCGCGGCCGGGGGTCCTGACCTGGAGGCCGCCCTGCGCGAGCACCTGGGCG
The DNA here is from genome assembly GCF_040648355.1 of Nonomuraea sp. NPDC049152. NCBI lineage: Bacteria > Bacillati > Actinomycetota > Actinomycetes > Streptosporangiales > Streptosporangiaceae > Nonomuraea > Nonomuraea sp. NPDC049152. Next base: position 89,685 of record NZ_JBEZDO010000026.1, read on the forward strand.
CGGAGCTGCCGCCGCACATGGTGCCGGGAGCGATCGTGCTGGTGCACCGGATCCCGCTGACGCCCGGCGGCAAGGTCGACCAGGACGCGCTGCCGGCGCCCGAGCGGCACGCCGCCACCGGCTACGAGCCGCCCGCGACGGCCGCGGAGGAGCTGGTGTGCGCGGTCTGGGCCGAGGTGCTCGGGCTGGAGCGGGTGGGCGTGCTGGACGACTTCTTCCAGCTCGGTGGCCACTCGCTGCTGGCCACCAGGACCACGGCCAGGATCGCGGCCGCCGCGGACCTCGACGTGCCGCTGAAGCTCGCCTTCACCCACCCCACCCCTCGCGGCCTGGCCGCCGCACTGGAACGGCTGGCCGAGGCCGAGTACGAGGAGGCGAGCGGGCGTGGATGAGCGGCGAGCCAGGCTCGAGGCGCGCTTCCGCAAGGCCGTGTCCGGGCTGAACACCGAGCAGCCGATCGCGCGCCGGCCTGCGGGGGTGGCGCCGCCGCTGTCGTTCGCGCAGGAGCGGCTCTGGTTCATGGAGCAGTTCGCCCCCGGAACCGGCGCCTACGTGCTGCCCGCCGCCGCCCGCCTGCGCGAACCCGTCGACGTGGCGCTGCTGCGGGAGCGCCTCGACGCCGCGGTGGCGCGGCACGAGAGCCTGCGGATGACCTTCCCCGCAGGGCCCGACGGTCGGCCCGAGGTGCGCGTCGCCGCGTCGTCGCGGGTGCCGCTGCGGGTCGTGGACGCGGCCTCGGAGCAGGAGGCGAGGAAACTCCTCAGCGCCGAGCTCGCGCTCCCGTTCGACCTGACCACCGGCCCGCTGCTGCGCGCCGTCCTGGTACGGCTCGCCCCCGACGACCACGCGCTCCTGGTCGCCGCCCACCACATCGTGACCGACGGCTGGTCCGCCGACCTGATCCTGCGCGAGCTGCTCGACGATCCTGGGCCGCCTCCCGAGATCGGCTTCGGCGACTACGCGCTGTGGCAGCGGGAGCGGCTGACCGGCGACGTGCTCGAGCGCGATCTGGCGTTCTGGCGCGAGGAGCTGGCCGGGGTCGCGCCGCTGGACCTGCCGCTGGACCTGCCGCGTCCGCCCGTGCAGGGGCTGAAGGGCGGCTGGTGCGATCTCGCCGTGGACGCCCGGGTGACGGCACGGCTGCGCGAGCTGGCCCAGCAGGAGGGGGCGACGCTGTACATGGCGCTGCTCGCCGCCTTCCAGGTGCTGCTCGGGCGGTGGTCGGGGGCGGCCGACTTCGTGGTGGGCTCGCCGGTGGCCGGGCGGAGCAGGCCGGAGTTCGAGGCCGTGGTCGGGTTGTTCGTCAACCTGCTGCCGATGCGGGCGAGGCTGGGAGGGAATCCGGGGTTCGCCGAGCTGCTCCGCCGTACCAGGGATGTGGCCCTGGAGGTCTACGGGCATCAGGAGCTGCCGTTCGAGAAGCTGGTGGCGGAGCTGGATCCGGTGCGCGACGTGAGCAGGCCGCAGCTGCAGGTGCTGCTCGCGCTGCAGAACTACCGGGATGGCGGCGAGGGGTTCGCGCTGGACACCACGACCACCCGATTCGACCTGGAGCTGTACGTCACCGAGGCCGGCGAAGGGCTGACGGGACGGTTCGTCTACAACAGCGAGCTGTTCCTGCCGGAGACGGTGGAGCGGCTGGCGCGGCGGTTCGAGGCGCTGCTGCGGGCGGTCGTGGCCGGGCCCGAGGTGCCGGTGGGCGAGCTGGAGTTCCTGCCGCGGGAGGAGCGGGAGCTGGTGGTGTCCCGCTGGAACGCCACAGGGCGGGAGCATCCCGGCGGGACACTGCACGGACTGGTCTTCGAGCAGGCCGCACGCACCCCCCACGCCACAGCCCTCGTGTTCGAGGGCGACCGGCTCACCTACCGCGAACTGGCCGACCAAGCCCTCTCCGTGGCAACCCACCTACGAGACGCAGGAGCACGCCCCGACCAGCCCGTCGGCGTGTGCATGGAACGCCGACTCCACCTACCCGTCGTCCTGCTCGGCGTACTGGCGGCCGGCTGCGCCTACCTGCCCCTCGACCCGGCAGACCCCGAAGAACGCCGCCAAGGCATGCTCACCGACGCCGGCGCCACCATCGTCCTGACCGGCCTCCCAACAGACCACCGCGACACGACACTGCCCGACGTCCACCAGGACCAGCTCGCCTACGTCATCTTCACCTCAGGCTCCACCGGCAGACCCAAAGGCGTCGGCGTCTCCCACCGCGCCATCGTCAACCGGCTCCACTGGATGCAAACCACCTTCCACCTCACCCCCCATGACCGCGTCCTGCACAAAACCCCCACCACCTTCGACGTCTCGGTATGGGAACTGTTCTGGCCCCTCATCACCGGCGCCACCATGATCATCGCCAAACCCGGCGGCCACCGCGACACCGCCTACCTCCGCGACCTGATCACCACCGAAGGCATCACCACCACCCACTTCGTCCCCTCCATGCTCGAAGCCTTCCTCCTCGAAGAAGACATCCGACCGCCGAAAAGAGTCATCTGCTCCGGCGAGGCCCTGCCCGCAGGGCTGGAGTGGCCGGCGGGCACCGAGCTGCACAACCTGTACGGCCCGACGGAAGCGGCCGTGGACGTCTCGTGGCATCACTGCCTGCCGGGCGAGACGGTCGTGCCGATCGGCCGTCCGGTGGACAACACGCGGCTGTACGTGCTCGACGAGTCGCTCCAGCCGGTGCCGATCGGAGCGCCGGGCGAGCTGTACATCGGCGGCGTCCAGGTGGCCCGCGGCTACCTCAACAGACCCGCGCTCACCGCCGAACGCTTCGTCCCCGACCCCTACGGCACGGGAACCAGGCTCTACGCCACCGGCGACCTCGCCCGCTGGCTCCCCACCGGCGAACTCGAATACCTCGGCCGCACCGACTTCCAAGTCAAGATCCGCGGCATGCGGGTGGAGCTCGGCGAGGTCGAGGCGGTGCTGCGCGAACAGCCAGGCGTCAAGCAGGCCGCCGCCAGGCTGGTCGACGGCCGCCTCGTCGGGTACCTGGTCGGAGATGACGACGTTCCTGATCTGCGCGCAGTGCTTCCCGAGTTCATGATCCCCACCTCGTGGGTGCGCCTGGAGACGCTGCCGCTCACCCCGAACGGCAAGCTCGACCGGGCCGCGCTCCCCGCTCCCGAGCAGCGCGCCGACCTGCCGTGGGAACCGCCCGACACCGACGCCGAGCGAACCGTGGCACGCGTCTGGCAGGAGGTGCTCGGGCTGGAACGGGCCGGCAGGCACGACTCCTTCTTCGCGGTCGGCGGCGACTCCATCCGCAGTCTCAAGGTGGTGGCGAGGCTGCGCGCGGCGGGTTACGACGTGAAGCTGCAGCAGCTGTTCACGCACCAGTCTGTGGCGGAGCTGGCCGCCGTGCTGCGCCCGCGCGAAGCCGTACGGAAACCTGAAACGGGAGCGTTCGCCCTGCTCAGCCCCGCGGACCGAGAAAGGCTGATCGGATGATCGTCGATGCCTACCCGTTGACCGCGCTGCAGGCCGGGATGCTGTATCACAGCGAGCTGGACGGCGTGACCTTCCACGACCACACCACGCTCACGCTGCGCGGCCGTTTCGACGAGGCGGCGCTGGTCAGGGCGCTGGGCGAGGTGACGGCGCGGCACGAGGCGCTGCGGACCTCGTTCGACCTGACGACCTTCAGCGAGCCGGTCCAGCTCGTGCACGACCACGCGGAGATCCCGCTGACCGTGGCCGCGACCGCGCCCGGCTACGGGCCGTTCGACTGGTCGGCGCCGCCGTTGCTGAAGGTGCACGTGCGCCCTGAGGCCGACCGGTTCGCGTTGACCGTCTACTTCCACCACGCGATCCTCGACGGCTGGAGCGTCGCCGCGCTGGTCAACGAGCTGCTGGCGCGCTACCGCACGCCGGGGCTGCCGGTGGAGCCACCCGGCGCCCGCTTCCGCGACCTGGTGGCGGTGGAGAAGGAGCTCGTGGCCTCGCCGGAGGCCGCGGGCTTCTGGCAGGACGTCGTCGCGGACGCGCCGGACGGCCGCCTGCCCAGGATGCCCGGCTACCCGAGGGGTGGGCCGCGCGCGGTCGGGGTGCTGGCCACGCCGCTCGACCCCGGCCTGGTCGCCGACCTGGACGAGCAGGCGGCGAGGGAACGGGTGCCGCTGCGGTCGGTGCTGATCGCGGCGCATCTGCGGGTGCTGCACCTGGTCACCGGCGACCCCGACGTGCTGACCGGCGTCCTCACGCACGGCCGGCCGGAGAGCGACGCGGGCGACGAGGTGCTCGGCCTGTTCCTCAACACGGTCCCGCTGCGGCTGCGCGCGGACTCGCCGGGGCTGGTGCGCAGGGTGTTCGAGGCGGAGGTGGCGCTGCTGCCGTTCCGCCAGTACCCGCTGTTCGAGATCCAGCGCGCGGCCGGGCGCTCGCCGCTGCTAGACGCGCACGTCGACTTCCGCGACTTCCACGTGTACGGCGGCGCCGACCTGACCATCGAGGACCAGGACTTCTTCGAGCAGACCGACCTGGCGTTCAGCGCGGCCTTCATCAGGACCCCCGGCCATGGCCTGTCGCTGACCATCTCCTACGACACCACCCAGTTCCCCGCTGAGCAGGTCGAGCGCTACCGCGACCTGTACGTGCGGGCGCTGTCCGGTCAGGCGGGCCCTTCCCCTGAGGACACCGCGGCGATCGCGGAGTGGAACGCCACAGGGCGGGAGCATCCCGGCGGGACACTGCACGGACTGGTCTTCGAGCAGGCCGAACGCACTCCCGACGCGACGGCGCTGGTGTACGAGGGCGACCGGCTCACCTACCGCGAGCTGGCCGAGCGGGCACGGGCGGTGGCGGCACACCTGCGGAAGGCGGGAGCCCGCCCCGACCAGCCCGTCGGCGTCCGCATGGAACGCGAGCTCAATCTGCCGGTGGTGCTGCTCGGCGTGCTCGCCGCGGGCTGCGCCTACCTGCCCCTCGACCCGGCCGACCCTGAGGAACGCCGCCAAGGCATGCTCGCCGACGCCGGCGCCCGCATCGTCCTGACCGGCTTCGAGGGATCCGACGACACCGCCCTGCCGGAGGTGCACGAGGACCAGCTCGCCTACGTCATCTTCACCTCAGGCTCCACCGGCAGACCCAAAGGCGTCGGCGTCTCCCACCGCGCCATCGTCAACCGGCTCCACTGGATGCAAACCACCTTCCACCTCACCCCCCACGACCGCGTCCTGCACAAAACCCCCACCACCTTCGACGTCTCGGTATGGGAACTGTTCTGGCCCCTCATCACCGGCGCCACCATGATCATCGCCAAACCCGGCGGCCACCGCGACACCGCCTACCTCCGCGACCTGATCACCACCGAAGGCATCACCACCACCCACTTCGTCCCCTCCATGCTCGAAGCCTTCCTCCTCGAAGAAGACATCCGACCGCCGAAAAGAGTCATCTGCTCCGGCGAGGCCCTGCCGGCCGACGTGGCAGCCCGCGTGCCCGACGCCGAGGTCTTCAACCTGTACGGCCCGACCGAGGCCGCGGTCGACGTCTCCTGGCACCCGTACGTCCAGGGCGAGAGCGTCGTCCCGATCGGACGCCCCGTGGACAACACGCGGCTGCACGTCCTGGACGACTCCATGCGGCCGGTCCCGGTCGGCAGCCCGGGGCAGTTGTACATCGGCGGCGTCCAGGTGGCCCGCGGCTACCTCAACAGACCCGCGCTCACCGCCGAACGCTTCGTCCCCGACCCCTACGGCACGGGAACCAGGCTCTACGCCACCGGCGACCTCGCCCGCTGGCTCCCCACCGGCGAACTCGAATACCTCGGCCGCACCGACTTCCAAGTCAAGATCCGCGGCATGCGGGTCGAGCCGGGCGAGGTCGAGGCCGTCCTGCGGTCCGAACCGTCGATCCTGGACGCCGTGGTGACCGCGCACGACCAGTACCTGGTCGCCTACGTGGTCGGCGAGCCCGATCAGGAGCTGCGCGAGCGGCTGCGCTCCCGCCTGCCCGACCATCTGATCCCGCGCGTCTGGGTGACGCTCGACGCCCTCCCCCTCACCACCAGCGGCAAGCTGGACAGGGCCGCGCTTCCCGCGCCCGAGCCCGCGAGCGGCCGGCCGTACGTCCCGCCGCGCGACGAGATCGAGGCCCGCCTGGCCGTGCTGTTCGAAGAGGTCCTGGACGTGACCGCGGTGGGCGCCCTCGACGACTTCTTCGAGCTCGGCGGCCACTCGCTCAGCGCGCTGAGGCTGGCCGCCCGCATCAGGCACGAGCTCGGCAGGAACCTGCCGGTGGCGGCCGTGCTGTCCGCGCCGACCATCCACGAGCTGGCCGACGTGCTCAGGCAGCCGGAGGACCTGGCCCCCGCGAGCCGGGTCGTGCCGCTCAACGCGAAGGGCGACAGGACGCCCATCTTCCTCATCCACGCGCTGGGCGGCCAGGTGTTCCGCTACCACCCCCTGGCCCGGCGGCTCGGCCCCGACCAGCCGGTGTACGCGATCGCCGCCCGCGGCCTCGCGCCCGGCGAGGAGCCGCACACCTCGCTGGCCGACATGGCCGACGCCTACGTGGACGACCTGCTCGAGATCCGCCCGCGGGGACCGTACGTGCTGGGCGGCTTCTGCATCGGCGGCAACATCGCCCTCGAGGTCGCCCGTCGGCTGCGCGAGCGCAGCGAGGAGGTGCCGCTGGTCGTGCTGATGTACGCCAACGCCGAGGAGCCGGTGGCCCCCGCCTCGCTGGAGGACGACACCGTCCTGCTCTTCCACGCGCTCGCGGGCGGCCCCGAGGAGACCCTGGGGCTCGACCCGGACCAGCTGGCCGAGCTGCCTCCCGAGGAGCGGCTGCTGGCCGTCATGGGCGCGGCGTCCGCGGCGAACCGGCTGGCCCCCGACACCGCCGACGTCGAGCAGGCCCGCCGCTACCTCGCGGTCTTCAGGGCCAACGCGCACGCCGTCGGCGGCTTCCGTCACGAGCCCTACGACGGCGACGTCGCGCTCTTCGCGCCCCGGCCGGAGGACGGCGAGTGGCCCTCGGTCGTCAAGGGCCGGCTCGCGCACGCGCCCATCCCCGAGGAGCGCGTCCCGATCCTGTACGAACCCCTGGTCGCCGGTGCGGCCGCGAATATCAGAAAGTGGATGGACCATGGCATCCCCCACCAGTGAGCAGTCCACCCTGTGGCGCAACGCCGACTTCCTCCGGTTATGGGCCGGGCAGAGCCTGTCGCAGCTCGGGTCGTACGTCACCTACTTCGCGATCCCCGTCATCGCGGTCACCGTGCTGAACGCCTCCGAGGAGGAGATGGGGGTGGTCGGCTTCCTGCTGCGGGCGCCGATGGTGCTGTTCCTGCTGTTCGGGGTGCTCGCCGACCGGGTGCGCAAGCGGCCCATCCTGATCTGGACCGACGTGGCGCGCTTCGTGCTGCTCATGCTGATCCCGATCGCCTGGTTCGCCGACATGCTCACGCTCGTCTGGCTGTACGTCGTGATCTTCCTGATCGGGCTGCTCGGGACCATGTTCCAGGTCGCCTACCGCAGCTACTTCCCGTTCCTGGTGCCGCCGGAGAACTTCCTCGAGGGCAACTCCAAGCTGCAGCTGACCGAGTCGCTGGCCAACACCCTCGGCCCCGGTGTGGCCGCGGCGCTGCTGAAGGTGATCGCCGCACCCGTGCTGCTGGTCGTCGACGCGGTGTCCTACCTGGCCTCGGCCATCGCGGTCGCGCTGATCAAGCGGCCCGAGTCGCGGCCCGAGGCCGACGACACCACGGCACGGCAGATCCACAAGGCCATCTGGGAAGGCGTCCTGTGGGTGATGAAGCATCCGCTGATCCGCCCGCTGGCGATCTCCTCGGCGGTGTTCTCGCTGTTCATCCTGGGCGCGATGAACTCCATCTACGCGCTGTACGTGATCCGCGAGCTGGGCGTGCCCGCGGCCTGGTTCGGCGGCATTCTGGCCGGTGGCGGCGTCGGCGCCATCCTCGGCGCGCTGCTGGCCGTACGCGTGATGAAGCGCTACTCCGTCGGCGGGGTCCTCGTCTGGTCGATGGTGTACGGGAACGTGGCGCTCTTCCTCATTCCGCTGGCCACAGGGGAGATCTGGCTGAAGGTCGGCATGCTGGTGGCCGCACAGGTCGTCAGCGGCGTCACCGCGCAGGTCTTCTTCGTCACCAACACCACGCTCGTGCAGACGATCACGCCGCCGCAGTTGCAGGGCCGCGTGGTGGCCTCCATCTACTCGCTCGGCCTGATCCCCGCGCCGCTGGGCGCGCTGGGCGCCGGCCTGCTGGCCGGGGCGGTGGGGATCAGGCCGGCACTGTGGGTGATCATCACGATCGGCGCGCTGGTGCCGATCGCCGCGATGGCGTGGTCGCCGCTGGCCAAGCTCAAGCAGATGCCCGAACCAGCTGGGCAATGAGCCTCAGCTGCCTGCTGCGCAGCCGGCGGGTGGGCGTGACCAGCCCGACGATCAGGGTGGTCGCGCCCGCCTCGCGGTAGGCGGCGACCCGCTCGCGCAGCTTGCCCGCCGGGCCGCACAGGGTCATGGCGTCGATGAGCGCGTCAGGCAGCATGGCCATGGCCTCGCCCTGCCGTCCGTCCAGGAACGCCTCCTGCAGCTGGGCCGCCTCCTTCTCGAAGCCGAGCGAGGCGGCCAGCCGGTTGTAGAAGTTGGTGCGCCGCGAGCCCATGCCGCCGAGGTAGAGGGACAGCATCGGCCGCATCATGTCGTAGGCCAGCTCCTGGTCCTCCTCGACCAGCGTGAGCAGCATCGGCGCGACGTCGATGTCCCGCCCCTTGAGGTGCTGCGCCCGCATCGCGGCCAGGTGCTCGGGCGGGAAATGGATGGCCAGCCAGCCGTCGGCCAGCTCGCCCGCCAGCGCGATCGTCCTGGGACCCATCGCCGCCAGGTACACCGGCAGCCGCTCCTGCACCGGCGAGACGGCCAGCGACAGCTCCTTGCCCTCGCTCTCGGCCAGCGGCAGCGTGAGCGTCTCGCCCCTGTAGCTCACGGGGGCGCCTGCGAGCGCCAGCCGTACGACCTCCAGGTAGTCGCGGGCGCGGGCCAGCGGCCGGTCGAAGCGCTCGCCGTGCCAGCCCTCCACCACCTGCGGCCCCGACACGCCGACGCCGAGCCTGGCCCGACCGCCCGAGACCTGGTCGATGGTGGCCGCCGTCATCGCCGCGACCACCGGCTTGCGCCCTGACATCTGCAGGACGCCGGTGCCCAGCGCGATCCGCTCGGTCTGTCCGGCGATCCAGGCCATCAGGCTGGCCGGGTCGGTGCCGTACGTCTCGGCGGCCCACACCGATTCGTAGCCGAGCGCCTCCGCCTCGCGAACCAGCGCGAGGTGGTCGGCGGGGCCGAGGCCCGCGCCGCCCCAATAGCTCATGCTGTAACCGAGGCGCATCCCATCTCCTCAACGATCACGGCCGCCAGCGGGCCAGGGGCCTCCTCGGCCAGCCAGTGGGTGGTGTCGAGCGCGCGCAGCACCGGCCTGCGCGCGCTGTGCCTGCGCCAGCCCAGCAGGCCGCCCCTGCTCAGCGAGCCGTCGCGGGTGCCGTACAAGACCGTGACGGGGATGGGCAGCGGCGGCGCGACGCGGTGCCGGTAGCCGGCGAGCAGCCCGAAGTCGGCGCGCAGCGCGGGCTCGAGCACGGGCCAGAGCGCCTCGCGCTCGGCCAGCTCGGGCGGCACACCGCCGAGCTCGATCAGCTGCTCCCAGAACAGCCACGACGGCAGCGAGGGCAGCCGGCGCAGCAGCGGCGCGACGTCCGGTGCCGCGAACGAGGCCACGACCAGCCGCTCGGGCGCGCCGCCCAGCTCCACCACCCGGCGGCAGACGAGGTAGGCCAGCAGCGCGCCGCTGCAGTACCCGAACAGCGTGTACGGCTCGCGCCACCCCGCCAGATCGCGGGCCAGGTCGTCGACCAGCCCGCCGAGATCGGTGCGCGGCGCTTCGGCGAGCCTCGCCTGGCGGCCCGGAAGGTTCACCGCCCACAGGCCGACCTCGGGCGGGAAGTGCGCGGCCAGCTCGTTGAGCGAGGAAGGTCCCCCACCGGCGTGCGGGAAGGTGACCAGCGCCCGCTCGCCCTCCTTGACCTGGACGAACCATGGCGTCATCGGGTGCCTCCCAGGTGGGCGGCCAGCTCGGCGGCGGTCGGGTGGTCGAAGACCGCCCTGACCGACAGGGAACGGCCGGCCAGCTCCTCGAGCGGGGCGATCAGGCGGACGGCGAGCACGGAGTGGCCGCCGTTGAGGAAGAAGTTGTCGTGCGGGCCGAGGCCCGGGCGGTCCAGCGCGTCCCGCCAGAGCGCCACGACCTGCCGCACGAGCCCCTCGCCCGACTCCGACGGGGTGCTCCGCTCCTCCCTCGGCACCGCCAGCTCCAGGTAGGCGATCTTGCCATTGGCGGTGGTGGGGAGGCGGTCGGCGAAGACGTACCCGGTGGGCACCGCGTAGTCCGGCAGCCGGGTCCTGGCGAAACGCCAGAGCTCCTCGCGCAGGTCCTGCCGGTTGGCTTCGACGAAGGCCACCAGCCGTCCGTCGGTCTGCGGGTCGCCGTCGAGGACGACGGCGGCCACCCGGACCGCCTCGTGCTCGTGCAGGATCGCCTCGACCTCGCCCAGCTCGATGCGGTGGCCGCGGAGCTTGACCTGCCGGTCGTCGCGGCCCAGCAGCTCGAGGACGCCGTCGTGGCGGATCCTGGCCCGGTCGCCCGTGCGGTAGAAGCGGCCGTGGCGCTCGTGCCGCCCGAAACGTTCCGCGGTGAGCTCTGGCCGGTTGAGATAGCCGGCGCTCACCCCGTCGCCCGCGACGCACAGCTCTCCGGGGACGCCGGGCGGCGTCTCGCGGCCGTCACCGTCGAGGATGAAGATCGTGGTGTTGGCCAGCGGCGCGCCCGCGGGCACCGGGTCGCCCACCGGCTCCAGCAGCTCGGCGGCGGTGGACCAGATGGTGGTCTCCGTGGGTCCGTACACGTTGAAGACCCGGCAGCCGAGCGCGAGCAGATCCCTGGCCAGCGCGGCCGGCATCGGCTCGCCACCGCACAGGACGGTGCGCCCTGCGAGCTCCCCTCCGGCCTCGGGCGCGATGAGCCGCCAGGCGGTCGGCGTGGCCTGCACGACCTCGACCGTCCCCGCCAGCTCCAGGAACCTGCGGGGCTGCAGCTGGTCCTCGTCCGAGGCCACCACGACCGTGCCGCCGCCGGCCAGCGGCAGCAACAGCTCCAGCCACGAGATGTCGAAGGAGGGGGTGGTGGACCAGAGCGCCGAGCGGGGCTCGCCCAGCCGGCGGGCGAAGTCGAGCACGAGATTCGTCAGGTTGGCGTGGGTGACCTGGACGCCCTTGGGCCTGCCGGTGGAGCCTGAGGTGTAGATCACGTACGCGATCTCTCCGTGCTCGGGCTCCCGGGGGACGGCCGCCGACTCCGGCATGGCCACCACGGGCGTGTCGCCCGCCCACTCCGGCTTGTCCACACCGGTGATCACCAGCCGGGCCCTGGAGTCCGACACCTGGTACGACAGGCGCATCTCCGGCTGGTGGACGTCCAGCGGCAGGAACGCCGCCCCCGCCTGCCAGGTCCCGAGCACGGCGGCCACCAGGTCGGCCGAGCGGTCCAGGCCCAGCGCCACCAGGTCGCCCCGCCGTACCCCTCGCTCGTGGAGGAGCTCGCGAACGGCCGCGGCGCGCCCGAGCAGCTCTCCGTAGGAGACCTCGCGCGCCCCCTCCCGGACGGCGACCGCCTGGCCTGGCAGCTCGCCGTAGACGACCTCGCGCGCCCCCTCCGGGACGGCGAGCGACGTGCCTCGGCCGATCCGTGAGAGCAGCGTGTCGGGCCACGCGTGCGCGGTGTCGTTGACCTGGTCGAGCAGCGCCCGGTCCGCCGGGGACAGCACGTCGGCCACCGCTCCCGCCGCTGCCCGCCGCAGCACCGACGCCATCCGGGCCGCGAACGCCTCGATCTCCGCCTCGTCGTGCACCTCGGTGCTGTGCCATGCCCTGATCGTCAGCCTGTCCGGCTCCTGCACGGCGATGACCTGCAGGTCGAGACGGCTGCGGTCGAACAGGTCCTCGATGTAGCCCGGCACCTCGCCCCGGACGCGCACCTGCTCGTCGCTCCACGGCCGGTAGTTGAACATGTGCCGGAACAGCGGCACCCGCCAGTCGTCGGTGCCGTGCCCGCGGCGGGTCAGCACCGCCTCCACCGACGCGTCGGCGTGCTCGACACCTTCCGCCCAGGCCTCCTCGACGCGTCGGGCGACCTGCCCGAAGTCCTCGTCCAGCTCGGCGCGCACCCGCAGCGGCAGCGTGCTGACGCCGTAGCCGACGTGCCCGCGCTGCGCCGCGGTCCTGGTGCTGACCGGCATGCCCACCACCAGGTCGGGCCCGGCCCCGTGGCCGCGCAACGTCAGCAGGAACGCGGTGGCCAGCACGATGTTGCCGGTCGTCCGCAGCCGCGTCCGGAGCTCGTCGAGGGCCCTCACGGTCTCCTCGTCGACCTGCCACGAGCAGGTGTGTCCTGCGAACGTCGGGCTGGACGGGGAGTGCCTGCTGCCGGGCAGCACCATGGCGGCAGGGTCCGCGCCGTCGAGCCGCTCCAGCCAGTAGTCCAGCGACTCCTGCGACGGGGTGCCGGGCTCCAGCATCGGGGCGGTGCCGGTCAGCTCGGCGGGCAGCGGATCGTGACCCGTCTGACTGTCGTAGAAGCGGCCCAGCTCCTCCACCAGCAGCTGCATGGAGTGCGCGTCGATGACGATGTGGTGGCCGACCAGGCAGACGACGCTCCCCTCTCCATCGGGCAGGGTGAAGTGGCCTGCCCTGACCAGCAGGTCGCGGCCGAGGTCGAACGGCTCGTCCAGGAAGTCCTGCAGGTCGGCGACCAGCGTCTCCTCGGTCGTGGGCCTGGTCACGAGCTTGAGCTGCGCGTCCTGCGGCGCCGTGAGATGCCTGACCGGTGCGCCACCCACGACGGGGAACCTGAGCCGGAGCGCGGGATGCCGCTTGGCCAGGCGGTTCACCGCGATTTGCAGCGGCAGGCGGCGGAGCGGCTGACGCGTCCTGAACGCGACGGCCAGGTTGGAGACACCGCTGGCCGGGGCGAGCTGCTCCAGAACCCAGAAGGAGTACGGCACGGCTGTGAGCGGACGCGTGGGCTCCATCGACGGCGGCAGCTCGTCACCCGGTCTTGGGATCGGGAGACGCTGCAACGGGTGGTCAGGCTCGATGGCCGCCCAGTCCATCGGCGCCCCGTCCACCCAGAGCCGGGCGACGGCCGCCATGAACTCCCGCCGATCCCGCCCCCACACGAACCCACCGCCACCGGCCCCCTCGCCCCCTGCCGCGGTCGGCCCCGGCCCCTCGACCCCTGCCCCGGTCGGCTCTTGCCGATCGTCCCAGCCGGTCTCGGCTCCCCGCACCACGTCGGCGACCAGCTCATCGAGCGAGCGCGTGACCATCGGTGTGACGCCCCAGCCGGCGAGGGTGGCGGTCAGGGCGTAGGCGGACGTGAAGGCCGCCGCGTCGCCGGTCCAGTCCGCGGACAGTTCGTGGCCATGCTTTTCGAAGGCCTCCGCGCAGACGTCCACGGTCTCGGTGAAGACCCGCTCCACGCCGTACAGCGCCGCCGCCAGCTCGGCTGACACCGCACCCGGAATGACAGCGCCGGAGTAAGCCGGGCCGGAGCCTGGCGATGGGGAACCAACGGAGCCCGAACCGACCGGGGCGGAGGTGGCGGGGCCGTAGGAGACCTCGGCCGTCAGGGCGGCGGCAGCCTCGGCAGCGCTCTCGCAAACCACCGCTCCACGTACCGGGTGCACCGCCCTGCCACGTTGCAGCGTCCCGACGGCGTCGGCGAAAAGGTTCTCGCGCAGGCCGGCGAAGAAGCCCGCCAGGGTGCGCCGTACCGCGTCCGCCTCCTGCGGGGTGCGGCCCGACCACACCACCACGCGCGGCCTCTCGTCGGCGGGAACGTGCACGGGCGGGTAGCCGTCCTCGACCGCCAGGTCGTCCGGCCAGATGACGCGGTGGACAGTGTCGCCGTCGAGCAGCGCCCGGTCGAGCAGGCGCAGCACCAGCGTGCCGGTGAGCCCTTCGACCTCGGCGCTGTCGGTGACGGCCAGCTCGCACTCCCCCGCCAGCAGCGCGGCACACGCCTTGCGCACCCCGTCGAACACCCCGACAGCCTGCGCCGCCGGATCATGCCCCGCCTCCTCGACCGCGTCCCACTGGTCCGCGAACCGGCCCTGCGCGATGACCGCGACCGGCCTCTCAGGCTCAAGCGCCCCCTCGAACCCGGTCTCGGACCCGGTCTCGGGGGTGGGGTCGAGGCTGGTGTGGGTGGAGGAGGTGTGCGTGAGGGCGGCCTCGTTTGTGGACCGATGCGTGGCCGCCGCCTTGGGTAAGGGCTCGGGGGTGGTCACCGGCCGTCCTCCCGGAGGCGGGCGCGGATGTCACGGCGGCTGCCTGCCACCGGCCGCCGCCTGCCGCCGTCGGCTCGTGCCGGTGCGCCGCCCTGCGCGAGCAGGCGGCCGAGCGCGGCCAGGTTGGGATGGGTGAACAGCGCGGTCGCCGGCAGATCGACGCCGAGGGTGGCGATGATCTCGTCGTGCAGCTCGACCAGGGCCAGGGAGTCCAGCCCCGCCTCGAAGAAGTTCAGGTCGGGGTCGAGGGGGCGGCCGAGCCGCCGTTCGACGAGCTCCGCCACCATCCGCTGGTGGTCCGTCGGCCGACTGGCATGGGTCATCCGGCGTCCTTTGTCCGAGCCTGAAGCCTGCTGCCGGACGAGATCACCGTCCGGCATTACGCATCCTTCCCGAGTCCGACAACCGCCGACAAGACTGGATCTTGCGGGATTTCTGGAGCCGGTTCAGGCCATCGTCCCTATAAAACTCGGCATGGCCACGACATGCCACCCGACCAGCACGAACGCCGCGACCCTGCCCCGCTCCGCCGTACGGCGACATGGTGCTTTCATGGAAGGAAAGGCGTTTCCGAACGCCAGGGCGGACAACCAGCGGAGACGGAGGTCGCGCCATGGATCTTCTCCTGCGTCCCGGGACGCGCTCCGATGCGGCTGACTGCGGGAGGATCTGCTTCGAAGCGTTCGACCGGATAGCCCGCGAGCACGGCTTCACCGGCGACCTTCCCGACGTGGAGACCGCGACAGGGCTGATGGACATGCTCCTGAGCCACCCGGGCTTCTACAGTGTGACCGCGGAGCTGGACGGACGGATAGTCGGCAGCAACTTCCTCGACGAACGCTCGAGAGTCGTCGGCGTCGGCCCGGTCACCGTCGATCCTGACTGCCAGAACGCCGGCGTCGGCCGTCGGCTCATGGAGGATGTCATGCGCCGGGCCGAAGAGCGGCAGGCACCGGGCATCCGGTTGCTGCAGGCGGCCTACCATTGCAGGTCGTTCGCCCTGTACGCGAGCCTGGGCTTCGAGTTCCGCGAGACCCTGGCCTGCCTGCAGGGCCCACCGATCGGGCGCACCGTCCCCGGCCACACGGTACGGCCGGCGACGGACGCGGATCTGGCCTCCTGCAACGAGCTGTGCCGGCGGGTCCACGGCGCCGACCGCGGCGGCGAGGTCACCGACGCGCTCAAGCAGGGCACGGCGCGTGTCGTCGAGCACGATGGCCGAGTGACCGGTTACGCCACGGATCTGGCCTACTTCGCCCATGCCGTAGGCGAGACCACCGAAGACCTCAAGGCGCTCATCGCCTCGGCCACCGCTTTCGGCGGGCCCGGCATCCTCGTACCGGCCGGCGACACCGCCCTGCTCCGTTGGTGCCTGCGCCATGGCCTCAAGGTCACCCAGCTCGCGACCTTGATGACCATCGGGCTCTACAACGATCCCGCTGGGGCGTACCTGCCCAGCATCCTCTATTGACGGCGGCACCAGTCAGTGTCTGGCCATGCCAGGCACCACGATCTGCGAATCCGGCGGCAGTGCGAAGAGCTGCTGTCCGCTCGCCGACACCTTGCCCGCGTCCGACACGACGTATCCGGCCTTGCTCGGCGCGAGCGGCTGGCCGCCCAGCTGGTACCGCGTCAGCTCCTTGCCGTCCAGCCCGAACTCGATCATCGTGTTGGTCGCGGGCGCGAGGGCGTAGACCCGGTCCTCGCGCACCACGAGCGAGGGTCCGCCGTCCGCGGTGATCAGTTCCGCGTCTCCGGCGTCGAACGTGATCGGGCGGCCTCCTACCGTCAGCTCCACTTTCGTGGCGCGCTTGCCGTACTGGCTCTCGTCGAAGAGCACCAGCTCGCCCTGCGCGAGCCCGACCGGCTCGAAGCCCTTGGGCACCTCGGCCTTGGTGGCTTGCCCGGTGGTCAGGTCGAGCAGGTAGTAGGCGCTGACGTCGCCGCTGGCGTGGCTGGCCAGCAGGAGAGTGCGGGAGTCGGCCGACCAGGCCCACGGGCCGATGACCTCCCCGGGTCCGGCTGGAGGGCTCTCGTAGACAGTGGTTCCTGTCAGGTCCTTCAGCTGGAAAGCGGTCGCGGTGGGCGTGCCCAGCCAGCGCCCGTCCGGGGAAAGGGTGAGGTTGCCCGGCGGCGGCGCGGTCCTCTCGCCCAGCAGGACCTGCCGCCCGTCGGTGAGCGTCAGGTAGGTGGGGCAGCCGTGCATGCAGGCCGTGTGGATGCTCTGCCCCGCACTCGACGGGGGCGTGGCCACCGAGATCTCCTGTGTCGGCGCCGCCCGCGCGAACCACAGGCCGCTCGCGATGGCGAGTACGGCCACCGTCGCGCCGACGACGGCCAGCCGCCGCCGTCTCACGATGGCGACGGCCTTCCCTGGGTCGGCGTAGTCTCCCGCCTCCTCCTCCAGCGCGCGGTACGCGGCCCGCAGTGCCTCATCTCCCATGTCCGGCCTCCAGCAGTTCGGGCGCGAGTTGCCGCAGCCGCTTGAGCGCATCGTGGGTGTGGCGCTTGACCGTCCCCACGGAGCATCCGAGCTGCCTGGCGATCTCCGCCTCCGACAGGTCCTCGTAGAAGCGCAGGTAGAGCACCGCACGCTGCTTGGCTCCAAGCCGGGCCAGCGCCCGCGCCAGCATGACCCGGCTGTCGGCTGTGCCCGACGGGTCGGGTTCGGCGGTCTCCGGCACCTCGGAGGTGGAGAAGAACGCCAGCTTGCGCGGTCGCCGCCAGCTTCTGAGCTGGTTGAGCATGATCGTGCGGATGTAGGCCTCGGGGTTTCCGCTCGCGGCGATCTTGCGCCAACGGCCTGCCGCCTTCACCAGGGTCTCCTGGAGGAGGTCGGCCGCGGCGTGATGGTCGCCGGTGAGCAGGAAAGCGGTCCGCGACAAGGCATGGCCGCGGGCGGCCACGAACTCCTGAAAGCCTCTCACGCTAGTTAGAACTCATCGGGGCCGGCTCAGGGTTGAGTCATCAGCAAAATCAATCCGGCGAGCAGCACGACGGCGGCTCTGGACCAGCTTCGCCATGAGACCCGCTCGGCGGCGCCGAAGCACAGGCAGACCGCTTGGCCGCCGGTGGTCAGCTGGTAGGTCTGCACGGCGGTGAAGGCAGTGCCCAGGACGGTCGCCGCGATGCCTACCATCAGGTGAGGTGCGGGCGAGAGCGCAAGAGCGACGGCGAGCGCCTCCACGACGATGATCGCGAAGGCACCCGCCCACGGCAGCGCCAGACTGAGGCGGAACGCGGTGAAGTGCCGTGCCTTGCCGAGTACGGCAAGAGCGAGCATGACGGCCAGGCCGTACCGGACAAGGAGCAGAATCACCGCATGACCACCAGGACGAACAACAGGGGAATGGAGACGAGGACGAACAGCAGCTTCATCTTCGGAAGAGATCAGCACCATAACCAGGGCCACGCCGGGCAGGGCCACGTAGCCATCGAGCTCCTCGTCGAACAGGCGCGACACCGGGTACCCCAGCCCCAGGCCCACGGGTAATCCGACAACGGCGCCCCGGACAAGATCCTAGCCATTGGTCAACAATGCCATCCACCGGTGCACGGCGGAGCCGAACCGCTCCGTCGGCCTGATCCGGACCTCACCCGAGCCCTCGACCTCGCGCGCTCGTCACTCCGGGGCAGGCCCATGGGGCGGTTGTAATGTATTGGTGCATGGTGACGTGGAATGGGATGAACCCTGATCTCATGGCGAATCAGGGCGCGCCCAACGAGGCGGAAGCGGCGGCACCACCCGTCCCTTTCTGGCAGGCACCCACCGACACCGAACACGGCCTGTACGAGGCCAAGATGCGCGGCGACTGGGCCGCCTACTTCGACATCCTCGCCACCGCGGACCTTTATCACGCGATGTCACGCGCCCAGGCCGACGCCAAGCCCGGCTGGCTTCGCTACAACGTCACATACTGGAGCCCTCAGCCTGGCCCCAAGTGTCTTGCGTTCTTCACCGACGGGATGCTTCCTGCGCCCGCGCCCGACCCGGTCTTCTTCCAGGTCGACCTGGCTCAGCTTGCCGAGGATTGGCCACAGGACGACGAGTGGCTGGCCATCAACCCCGGCACCCCCTGCGAGGCGTTCTTCCCCGCGACGGCCGCCCATCGGCAGGCGTGGCGCTGGCACGCCGACCGGATGCCCCACCCTCGCCGACATCAACTGCGCACACTGTGGGCCGGGGGCCCGCTGCACGGCCCCGTCGCTCACGGTCTCGCCTGCGGGGCGCTTCTCTGCGTGAAGAACGCCTCACTCTGGAACGCGATGGGCTGGCACGGCACCGGCTACGTTCGCGAGAGGAGACGCCTGGCGGAGTGGTGGGAGATCACCAGCCGAGAGGAGTGGCTGCGTGCCGAGGAGGGGCTTCTCAGCGGCCGGATGAGCAGCCCGGTCTGGGGATTCGTCCTGGGCATACGCAGCACCCTCGCCCGCGACTTCGGCGGCGCGGTCGAGATGGACCACTGGCGGCACGTGACCTCCCGGGTCATACGGCAGCGCGCCGCCGATCCCGAGGGGGTCACCACGACGGCCCCCCACGGCGACTCCGAGACGGAGTCCCTGGTCGCCGGAGCGCAACGCCTCATCGGACGAATCACCCGGTACGAGGCGCGATTCCGTGCGGACGGGCTGCTCGCCGAGAACAGGTTCGTCCACACGGTGGAGGCGTGGGACTACGGGCGCGCTTCGAAGATGGCCCGATGGGGACTCGGTGCCCGCTACTGCGACCTGGCGGAGGCCGAACAGGCGGTCCTCCGCGCCGGACGGGTCAGCCGGATCAACTACCGTTCCTGGGAAGAGTTCTCGGCCGCCTACATCCTGGGACGCTGCCTCCACTTCGACGAGGAGGAGTTCGGCGACTGGTACGGGGAGATGCTCAACGCGCACAGAATCCTGACGACCGACCCGAACAGCCCCTGGCTCAACATCCCCTTCAAATGACCAGGGCGCGAGAGTTGCAGCTTGCTGATCCCGCTGTCATCTTCTTGCCACGTGGATCGAGAGGGCCTGGCCGCCGCGAGTCGCCCTCCCGGCCTCGATCAATGGCGGAACAGGACGTCGATTTCCCCGAAGTCCAGTGAGCCGTCCAGCGCCGTGAGTCCACCCGTGCCGAGCAGTTCCGCGGCGGCTGTCCTGGCCGCGGTGTAGGCGGCCTGGGCCAGCCCGGTGCCCAGGCTGATCCTGCGCACCCCGGCCTGCGCGAGCTCGGTGACACTCGGTCCACCGCCGACGGCCATCGCGTTGACCGGCAGCGGCGACTCGGCGCAGAGAGTGCGCAGCACGTCCAGATCGAGAAGGCCGGGAACGAAGATGCCGTCGGCTCCCGCCTCGGCGTATGCCGCCGTGCGCGCCAGCACCTCGCCCAGTCGGCCATCGGATGCACCGATCCCGAACAGGAAGACGTCGGTGCGCGCGTTGACGAACAGTTCCTGCAGGCCGGCCGCGGCAGCGGCGTCCCTGGCGGCGCGCAGCCTGGCGCTCTGTTCGGTGATGCCGTACAGAGGGCCGCCGACGGCCGTGGAGTCCTCCAGGTTGACGCCCACCGCACCGGCCTCGATCACCGCCCGCACGGTCGCGGCGACATCCGCCGGGGCCGGTCCGTACCCTCCCTCCACGTCGACCGTCACCGGCAGGTCGACGGCGTTGACGATGCGCCGCGCGGCCTCCACCATCTCGCCCCGGCTGAGCCGTTGCCCGTCGCCGCGGCCCAGTGACCACGACACGCCACCGCTGGTCGTGGCGATCGCCGTGGCACCGGCCGCGGCGATCACAGCGGCGCTGGCGGCGTCCCATGCGTTGGGCAGCACCAGCACGGATTCGGCGCTCAGCGTGCGAAACAGCCGGGCCTTCCTCTCGGTCGCGGCATCAGTGGAGGGGGAGCTGTCAACAGACATGTGCATGACCGCCTTCGCGTTGTTCTGCTTCTCGGCACCCCACATCGCGGGCGCCTGCTCCCGGGATGCTGCTGGGCCGGGGAGCGAGCGTCCACTGATTAAGCTCGGACCGAATGGTGGAAGCAGTGGAGGCGGCATGAAGGCGCGGCTGGGCTTTTCGGTGAACGACCTGGCCGAGACCCGGTTCGCCGTCTCGCCCATGTGGGAGGTCGTCACCAGCTTCAGGGCGCTGGCCGCCGCTGCGGTGCCGGACCTGCACCTCGGCTGGGCCGGCCAGGTACGCCCTCGGCTCGCGGCAGCGGGGCTCGACCGCGGTTGGCTCGCCGACATGATTCCGCCCGCCGGCCACCTCCCCGACTTTCTCAACCCGGCACCGACGTCCGCGTCCCCCGGCCTTTCCGGCGAGTTGGCCGCCATCGAGGCCACCGACCCCGAGCAGGTACGGCGGGACCTCGACCTGCTGGCCGCCGAGCGCGAAGGCCGGTTGTCCCCCCGGCTGCGGAGCCTTCACCGGACCCCTGGGACCTACCTGCCTCGGATCGTCGCGGAGATCGATGTCTACTGGCGGCTCGCGATAGCGCCTTACTGGGCCAGGATCCGCTCGGTGCTGGAGGCTGACATCTTCTACCGGGGCCGCCAGGTGGCCGAGCACAGTACGGCCCAGGCGCTCGACGAGTTGCACCACACGGTGCGCTGGGCCGACGGCAGCCTCCACCTGGTACAGCGGCACTGCGCCATCACCAGGATCGAGACCGGAGCCGGGCTGCTCCTGGTGCCGTCGGTCTTCGCCTGGCCGCGGGTGCTGACCCGGACCGTGGGGTCGGAACCACCTCAGCTGGCCTACCCGGCGCGCGGGATCGGCACGTTGTGGGAGCGCCGGACACATGCGCACATGGACGCCCTCGCCGCCGTGATCGGCCGATCCCGGGCGCTGATCCTCGCCGAACTGGACTCACCCGCCTCGACCACCGAACTCGCCCACCGGTCCGGCCTTTCGGCGGCGGGCGTGTCCCAGCACCTCACCGCGCTGAGGGCCGCCGGCCTGACCAGCACCCACCGAGCGGGCCGCTCGGTGCTCTACGCCCGCACCGAGCTCGCCGACGCCCTGCTCACCGCGCAGACGTGAAAGCCTGCTCGGCTGCGCGGGTAAATCCGGACGATCCGGCAGGCGTGGTCGTCACTCAAGCCCTCCAGCATGAGCTCGCAGTACGGTCATCACGCCTTTCCATTGGCGGCGCACCAGCCGGCCCATGTGGTGGCACCCTTGCCCAGCTGCTTGTTGTAGAACGAGGTCCAGGAGTTCTCGCTCGGACCTGGCGCGGTGGGAGCGGCCTTGAAGAGCGGGTAGGAAGCGTCGACCTCCGCACGCAGCCACGGCTCGATGTCAAGGTAGGACGGCAGCGACCAGCTGCGGGCGTGGTAGGTGAGCTGCCCGCGGACGTCGGTCTCCGGCAGGCACATGGAGGGCGCCCACGGGCTCGTCCTGGCCCAGCTGATCTTGGTCTTCATCGCACCCTTGGGTACGGTGCCCGCGATCGTGCGGGCCGAGACCTCGCGGGCGTCGACGTAGAAGTCGAACATCTCCTGGGCCGCGTAGACGCCGTTCACCAGCCCGAACTGCTCGCCCAACGTGGTCTTGAAGTCCGTGCGGACCGGGATGTCGCTGGTCCACACGGTCTCGTCGTGCATCTGCCGCATGGGCGGGCCGACGTAGGAGGGGGTGACGTTGAACGGGCCGAAGTTCACCGCGTCGTTGTTGATGGGGACGACGGGGTAGGTCTTGAGGTCGATCGGGTTCTTCCATTCCCGCAGGATCTTCGTGGGGTCGGCGGGGTCGGTGTAGAAGACGATCTCGCGGGAGAGCTGGTAGAGCTGCGTGGTGCCGGGTACCCGGTACAGCCGCCGGATGTTGTACCCCTCGAGGTTGAACAGTTTCTGGCCGTGGCGCAGCTGCGGGTCGTAAGCGTTGCCCTCGATGTTGGCGTAAACGGATCCCGAGATCCGGAAGACCATGTCCCGCCCGTCAGGACGCCCGTTGGTCTGCAATGACAGGAGCCCGCTTCTGTCGGTAACCGTCTTGTAGACCGGCCCAGGAGAGGTCGGGTCATCCACCTCCTCGCCCGCCGCCGCGCCGGGAACGGCGACGCACACCAACAGCGCGGCGAGGGCTGCGGACAAGGTCAAACCACGGCGCTTGAACAAGAGTGCTCCTGGCGATGCAGAGGGGTGACAGGGACCGAACTGATCATTTCAGCTGACGAGACCCAGCCTCAACCAAGCCTGGCGATACCGGAGCCGACCCCCTCGTTCGTGATCATGCTGCGCTTCCCGGCGACAAGGAATCTTGCGACAATTCCGCGACAGAACACGCAGGTACGGGAGGCCGGGTGTCGAACAGCGTGCTGACCCACGAATTCCACATGGACGTCGCCCCGGAGAAGGTGTTCGAGCACCTCACGACTCCGGAGAGCTACATCGGCCTGTCCCCCCTCGTGGTCGCCGTCAGCGATGTGGACCGCTCGGAGCCCGGCGTGATCCGGTACACGGCCGTCGAGCGCTTCCGCTTCCTCTGGATCTTCACGCACGACAACCCGATCACAGTGGCCCTTCACACTGACGGCCTGTCCGTCCACGGCGAGGTGCGGAGCCCGGGACGCATTCGCATGGCCTACCGGTTCGACCTGGAGCCGGACGGCACCGGCACGCGGGTGAGCGACCGGCTCGACCTGACGGCCCCGTGGTTCCTGGTCGGGTTCGCCGCCGGCCAGGCGCGCAAGGTGCAGCTCGCCCGCGCGCGGATCCTGGCGGAACGGTTGTCCACCACTCATGAGGGCCCCGCTCGCGACTGACCGGAAAACCACCCTCAGCCCGGCTCGATGGACCGCCTGACCACCGGAAGGTGTGGAATCGCGCTGGCGAGCGCCAGCACGACGACGAACGAGGCCACGAGCACCGCGACCCAGGCGCCGCGGGGCTCGCTGAGTGCGAGCCGCGCACCGCCGATCGCGGGTGTGGCCAGTGTCAGGGCCGCGAGGAGGGCGACGCCGGCGACGCCGGTGACGAGCCGGGCCCAGCGTGGTCCGCGACCGGATACCGAGTACCCGCAGCCGAGCGCGATGGCGGCCACGGCGACCGCCCCGCCACCCAGGCCCTGGGTGAGGAACTGGACCAGGGCGCCCGGCATGAGCATCGGCGCGACGGCGAAGGCGAGCGGGGCGAGGGCGAGCCACCTCCACCGGGGCCGGCCGCCGGTTCGCCGCAGGTGTTCGGCCCAGCCGAGCAGCCCGCCCGTGACGGCGCCAGGAAGGAGGATGGCCGCGAACGTGCCGGCCCAGTCGATCTGGGAGTCAGTGCCGGCGAGCTCGGACATATAGGAGCGGAAGCCGGCCGCCCAGGCGATGCCGCAGATCGTGCCCGCGGCGATCAGTACGAGTCCGGAGCGTGGACGACCATCAGCCGGCCCGGACATCGGCCCGGTCACAGCCGCTCTATACGGGCGTTCGCCGGGATGGCGTCAGTACGCACGAGGGCAAATCCGAGAGCGGCGAAGAGCAGCATCCACACCCCGATCGTCAGGCGGGCCACGACGAACGGCCCGAAGATCGCCGGCGTGAGCGGAACGATCACATAGACGCCCAGGATCAACGGGATGAAGCGCCGCCAGCCGGCCCAGCGCCGCGCCCTGACCACGGCGATGCCGAGCACGATGAGAGCGGCACCGTTGAGCAGGGACAGGACTCCGTAGACGCTGTCCACGATGTCCGTGGCCGGCGAAGGGTAGGCGGCGTTCGCGGCCGAGATGGCGACCAGTTCCTGTACGGCCAGCAGCACCATCGACACCACGCTGCCGATCCCTCCGATCCGGGCCGGCACGCCGCGGCCGGCGAACCCGGATCGCCACACCACCATCAGGCCCCAGGCGATGGCCAGGTGGTGGAGGAAGAAGAACGACTGGATCGCGGTGAACCCGTCAGCACTGAGCGGGAAACTGAACCGGTCGCCGGCCACGGCCGGCGGTACGAAGGCGAGAAACAGGGCCGAGGCCGCGCCGGTGAATCCAGCGAGAAGGAGTGCCCAGGTACCCGTCTTCCTCGCCGTGATGTCGTTCATCAACTCCGCCCTTCGGTCACGGTGCCGGTGGCCGCTCTGCATGGCCCGACGCTAGATCGGGGCTTCTCCCGGGGAATCGGGTGTTTCCCTATGTGCTCACCTCGGCCGTCCGCCGGCCGAGGTGAGCACGGCGAACGGTTCCGCTTGCCGGGTGCAACGGCGCTGATCACTCCGGCTCGTTTCCCGCCGGCCCGCCCAGGGCGAACGGCGTGGTCACTCCCTCGTACATCAGGTGGGCGACAAGCCCTTCGGCCGCATGCGGCAGGTTGTGGCAATGGTCCATCCAGATGCCGGGATTGTCGGCGACGAAGGCGATGTCGTACGACTCACCATCGCCGACGTCGAGCGAGTCCACCCACCAGGGACTCCCGCTGGTGCTCACCCCGTTGCGGCTGAGCACCAGCGCGTGGTGACCGTGAAGGTGCATCGGATGTCCCTCGCCACTGTGGTTCGAGATGCGCATCCGTACCACGTCGCCCTCGGAGACGACGAACATCGGCACGTCGGGGAAGAGGTGGCCGTTGACGGTCCACCACAGCCCGGGACGCCCGTCGAGAAACCCGGGCCGGCGCCCGATCATGTACTCGAAGCGTCGATCGGGCCTGTCCGGGGCGAACCCCAGAGGCGCCTTCGTCCCGTAGGAGAGCAGGTCCAGCGTCGTGGTGGGCCGCCGGCCGAGGGGTGCGTCGTACGACTTCGAACCGAGCACGACGGCCACCGAACCGCCGAGATGGACCCGAACCGGCGAACCGTCCTCCGGCATGGTCACCTCGAGGTCGGCACGGCCGCCCGCCGTGACGAGCACCCCTGTGTCCTGGACCGGGGTGGGCCCGTTCAGGTCCGTGCCGTCGACGGCGACGAGCCTGAACGGCGCACCGGCGACCCATGCCGACATCGGAGCGTTCTCGGTATTGATGACCCGCACGCGCGCGCGTTTCCCGGGCGCCACCTCGACCTGTAAGTCTCCCTCGCGGCCATTGACGGTGCGGGCTCCGTCGTACAGGTGCACCAGCGCCGCGACGTCGACGACCTCGGCTGCCTGCTCCGCAAGGGTGACCACGACGGTGCCGAGCAGTCCGCCGCGGACCTGCTCGTGGGACACCTGGTGGGAGTGGTACCAGAAGGTGCCGGCCTGGTCCGCGACGAACCGGTAGGTGTACTCCTCGCCGACACCGACCGCGTCCTGGGTGACACCCGCGACCCCGTCCCCGGCGTTGGGTACATCGACGCCGTGCCAGTGCAGCGTGACGCCCTCCGGCACCGACTCGTTCACCAGCCGTACCTGCACCAGCTGTCCCGCGGTGGCGCGGATGTCCGGGCCTGGCGACCGGCCGTTGAGGGTGTACCCGTCGACGACTCGGCCTGAGGGCAACCGGAACGGTTCCTTACGGGCAGTCAGCGTGACAGCGACGTCGGCCGTGCGTCGCGGGTCGGCGATCAACGCCATCACGCTGCGCTGAGCCGTCGCGTGCTGACCGTGCCCGCCATGCGTCACCGAGCTGCCGACCGGGCCGCCGCCGTGGTCCGCGTACCCCATGTCCATCGCGGAGTGCGTCCCCGGGAGCAGGCTGGCCTGCCAGAGCCAGATCAGCGGCCCGAGGACGACGGCGGTCGCGCCGCACGCGACGGCGAAGTTGACCCGGCGGTTCCAACGCACCTGGGTGTGCCCGTCAGTCAGGTCCGCGGCGCGAGGCGCGCGTCCGGATCGGCCGTCTGGCTCGCGACCCCGTTGCGAGCCAGGCGTGCGGCGTAGATCGCCGCGCTGAACAGCAGCAGCGCGTTGAAGCCATGCAAGGCGCCCAGGGCAGGAATGTCGTGGCCGAGGAACCCCAGGGTGACCTGCGCCGCGACGAGCAGCAGAACCAGGGCCGCCCACTTCACCGCTCCCGGGACCTTCGTGAAGAAGGAGGAGATCAGCAGAATCAACGCGGTCAGCGGGATGATCATCGTCCCGACCATGCCGTGGACCGCGTAGCCGAGAACTTCGGGGAAGACGAACGCACGGCTTTCTATGACCGCCGCGTCGAGCACGCCGCCCTCCAGGACCCATTTGCCCTGCCCGGCGACGGCGTAGACCATCGCCATCGACTGCAGGACGACCTGGGCCGCGACGACGATGGCCAAGATCTTGTAAACGGCTTTCATGTGGTTCTCCCCTTTCAGATGGGGCTGATCGAGCGGATCCATCGCGTCGCCGTTCTCGACACATCTCCCGGTCGCCGCGCTCTCGATCGCCTCCGCGATGCGGTGGAACGGAATCTCCGCCTGCCGGCACACCTGTGCGACCGAGGCCGGTGAGCCGGCCGCGAACAAGCAGAAGGCGACCTCGTCCTCGGGCACGAAGAGCGTCAGGAGAAGGTCGACCGTACGTCCCTCGGCCGACAGCTCTCCCGCGCAGCAGCCGATCTTGTGGGCGGTTTCCCTCAGCAGCTCGTCGGTCAAGCCCGGGCGGTACCACTCGACGAGGTAGCGCGACAGGCTCGGCGGTGGTCGATGCGGCATGGGCCGAACGTAGTTCGGAACTTCGCCCGGCGAATCAGGTGTTTCCCTATGTGTTCATCTCGGCCATTCGCTGCCCGAGCTCGGCGCGCGAGCCGATGCCCAGCTTCTGGTAGACGCGGGCAAGGTTGGCCTCGACCGTCTTCGGGCTGATGAACAGGGCCGTGGCGACCTGGCGGTTCGTCATTCCGCTCGCGGCCAACTCGGCGACCCTTCGCTCTGACGGAGTGAGTTCCGTGCCGAACGATGGACTCGTGGTGACCCGCTCGAGTTCGCCCCTGGCACGTGCGGCCCACAGGGAGGTGCCGAGGTCATCGAAGATCCGGAGAGCGTCCCGCAGAGCTTCCGCGGCGGCACGCTTCTGACGCCGCCTGCGTTGGATCTGACCCCGTACCAGCTGTGTACGGGCCCGTTCGAACGGCATCGGTAGCCGCTCATGCTCGGCCAGTGCCAGCTCGGCCGCTGCGAGTGCGGCGTCCAGGTCTCCCCGCGCGGCCAGTAGAAGGCTTCGACAGCGTGCGCCGAGCGCCAGCGCCCACGCGCGATCCAACCTGCGGCCGTTGGCCTCCAGCCGATCCACCAGCGCGGCCGCCTCTTCCAGCCGCCCCACCCCGACGAACGCCTCCACGGTGTCCGGGGCGAAAGGCGCGGCCGTAGGTTCTCCGTACCCCATGACCGTCGCGGCCTCGGCCAACGGCCCCAACGTCGCGGCCGCGGCCTCGTAGTCGGCCAGCGACACGTCCAAGAACCCCAGGGTCACCATCGGCCAGACGGTTACCGCCAGGCAGCTGCCCCGCTGGAAGATCGCCAGCGCCTGGAGAGCGGCCTGGCGCGCCTGGTCGGGCTGACCGGCATACGCGGCGACGTTCGCCTGGGCCGACAGCGCGATCGCGAGGGGGAAGTCGGTGCCCAGCTGCAACGCCCGTTCCAGAGTGTCCTCGGCGATCAGACGCGCATCGGCGAGGTTGCCACGCCAGCACTCGACGATCACGGTGTGAAAGGCCGTGAACATCAGATCGCTCTCCTCACCCCGCTCGAGGCAACGCCGCCGCAAGGCGAGCAGTCGATCCCGGGCCTCGTCCAGCCGTCCCGTCCAGGCGAGCAGCAGACTGCTGATCAAGGTCGGGCGCAGCATCACCGGGCCGGGAACGCCGGGATTCTCCAGGGCAAGGGCACGCTGAAGCGTGGGCTCGTCCAGTCCATGACCGCTCAGGAAACGGATCATGACCGAGGACGCGAGGGCCTTGGCCAACAGGTCGGAATCCTCCAGCCGCTCCGCGTCGGCCACGGTGTCGTCGACGATCCGAAGGGCATCGGGGATCCGGCCGAGGTTGACCAGCACGAAGAGTAACTCGATCAGGATCGGCGCCCGTAGCCGCAGGTTACCGTCCGCTTCGACGAGCGCCTGCTCCAGGTAGGCCGCCGCCTCCCGGTAGCTGTCGTCATGGAGACGCACCGTAGCCAGCAGGAGGAGCGCCTCGGCGCGGGTCTGTCCCGAGCCGAGCGCGTCGACCACGTTCTCCAACATCGCGCGAGCCCGCATCGGGTCGCCGGCGTCGAAGTGGTGCTGAGCCGAGCGAATGCGGCGCTCAGGAGCGTCCGCGCCAAGGCCGACCGCCAGGTCGAGCAGTTCCGCGGCGGCTGCGGGCGCGCCCCGAGAGCGCGCTCGAACAGCCGCCTCGTCGAGCGCCGCCACGGTGTCCGCGTCGGCACGTACGGCGGCCAGAGCCAGGTGGCGGGCGCGCTCCTCCGGATCTGCCACGATCATGGCAAGCCGACGATGCATGGCGCGCCTGCCGGACGGTGGCGCGACCGCGTAGACGCCCGTGACGAGCAGCGGATGCGTGAACCGGACCCAGTGGCCGTCGATCCGGATGAGACCGGCGCCTTCGGCGTCGCCGAGAAGACGGTCGACCTCAACCGGATCGGAACGTACGGCGAGTTGAACGAGCTCGACCGTCGGTTCGGCAAGCGCCGCAGCTGCGAGCAGCACCTGCTGCACGTTCGCACAGCCCTTGATCCGGGTCTGCACAAGCTGAGCCAGGGTGCTCGGCAACGGTGATGTCACGTCGGCCGCGCCGTCGAGCCCGATACCCCGGGCCAGCTCCACCGCGTAAAACGGATTGCCGCCGGACACCTGCTGGATACGGACCATCATCGGCCGGGGAAACGAGCGACCGATCCGTTCGCGGAGCACCCCATGCAGGGCGCCGAGACTCAACGGCCCTACCCGTAAACGCTGAGTGGCATGAGGATCCAGCAGCCGTAATGATGGCCCGGAATCACCCCGCTCCTCTGCCCGTAGCGTCGCGAGCACACCGACCCGCGAGCTCAGCCGCCTGACGGCGAACTCGATGGCGCCGGCGCTGGAGCGGTCCACCCACTGCAGGTCGTCGATCGCCAGCAGCACCGGGACCTCGTCCGCCAGCCGCTCGACGACGGAGAGCAACGCCGCACCGGTCGCGCGACGATCGGTGGGCTCCCCGCCGGTTCCGCCCCGCAGCAGGACGACATCGATCGCACGACGCTGCGGCTCCGGCAAGGTCTCGACCACTGAACTCTCGACGCCCGCAAGCAGGTCGGCCAACGACGTGTACGACAGCTGCGCCTCGGCAGCCGCCGGCGCAGCCGCCAGGACACGGAAGCCCCGCCGACGCGCCTGCTCCGCGGCCGCCAGCCACAGAGTCGTCTTGCCGATGCCGGCTTCGCCCTCCAACAGCAACGCTGCGGGCCGCGCCTCAAGCGAATCAAGGAAACTCGCGACCGCCTGAAGCTCTGCCTGGCGGCCGACGATGTCCGCGCACATGCCGCAAGACTCTCAGCAGCCGCCCTACGGCGCACCACTGTGGACGCTACATTCTTCGCTCACGGGTGGCATGCGCGGCGAGTTCGAGATCGCCAGGCCGGGCCGCCGAGGGTAGTGGCAACCGCGAGATCGCCGCGCGGGTGGTCCACTGGACGTTCAGAGCTTGCCGAGCCCGCGAGCCAGGATGGTGGCGGTCTTCGCGATGGCCGTGTTGTCCGTGGCGAGGCCCGGAGTGCGGTTGGTGTAGATCGCCATGATGATCGGAGCCGCGCTCTTCCCGGGCCAGATGACAGCGATGTCGTTCCCGCCGCCGAACCCGTCGGAGTTGGTCCCGGTCCTGTCGCCGATCGTCCAGCGCGTGGGCAGACCTGCCCGGATGCGCTCGGCACCGGTCTTGTTCGCGAGCAGCCAGGCGGTGAGCTGCTCCCGGTCCTTGGCGTGCAGCGCCTCCCCTGTCGTGAGCACCCGCAGGTCACGACCGATGGCTGCGGGTGTGGTGGTGTCGCGCTTCTCCTTGGGGGTCCAGTCGTTGAGTTCGGGGTGCCAGCGGTCCATACGGGAGATCGGGTCCTTCAGCGCACGGAAGTACCTCGTCAGGCCTGCGGGCCCGCCGATCTGCTTGAGCAGCAGGTTGGACGCGGTGCCATCGCTCTGGGTGACGGCCGCCTCGCACAACTGGGCGACGGTCAGGCCGTCCTGGACGTGCTTCTCGGTGACCGGCGAGTTGGGCTTTATGTCGGCCGCCGTCCACTTGACGACCTTGCTCATCAGGCCGGGCTCGGAGGTGCGCGCCTTGTGCAGGACGGCCGCGCAGAGGGGTGCCTTGAAGGTGGACAGCATCGGGAAGCGCTCACCCGCCCGGTATGTCACGGTCTTGCCGGTGGCCGTGTCCATGGCGTACGCGCCGATGCGGCCCTTGAAGGACGCCTCCAGCTTGCGCAGGTCCTTCTTGACCTGGACCTCTCCCGAAACCGCCGCCGGCGCCGCCACCACTGTCGCGGCCGAGGCGGTACCCCCGCCGAGGGCGCCGCCGGACAGGAGGGATATCGCCAAGAGCCCCGAGAGGGGGCGGAGGTGTCGCATGTCAGCTTCCTTGCTTGCCGTCGGTCAGAAAGCAGGAGCCAAGCAGATGTGATCAGGCGATGTCTAATACCGATATCGGTAATCAGTTGATATCGGTTCTCGTATAACCGCTCATCAGACACTCCCGTCTGGTGGAGGTCTCGCCTATGTCGCGCAGCGTCGCCTGGAGTCTGACTCGAAACAGGGCGCAGACGTCCGACAGCGACCCCTCGCACCTTCATGAGGCGGCTCCATAGGCAGCGGAATGACCCCATGTACGCTGGTCAGCAGGCGTGTGACGCCGAGTTCGAGGCCGTAGCCCGGCTCGCGCCCGCGACGCTGCGAGATCGGCTGGATGCGCGCGGAAGTATAGAGACCTTGATCTCCTCCCTCAAGGCTGAAGCCTGGCCCTGCTGAAGGAGAGACGATGACGATCATCGACGACGACATGCGCCTGATCGTGGACAGCTCGCGGCTGTCCTTCGTGGCCACCGTGTGCCCCGACGGCTCGCCCAATCTCTCCCCCAAGGGATCGATGCGGGTATACGACGACGAGCACATCGCCTTCATGGACATCGCGTCCCCCAACACGGTCGCCAACCTCGAACGCGACCCGCGTATCGAGATCAACTCGATCGACTTCTTCCGCAGGCGGGGCTACCGGTTCAAGGGCACCGCGGAGTTCCGCGAGCCCGGCGATCC
The DNA here is from genome assembly GCF_040648355.1 of Nonomuraea sp. NPDC049152. Lineage (NCBI taxonomy): Bacteria > Bacillati > Actinomycetota > Actinomycetes > Streptosporangiales > Streptosporangiaceae > Nonomuraea > Nonomuraea sp. NPDC049152. The sequence goes on from NZ_JBEZDO010000026.1 coordinate 121,124, forward strand.
CGTGTACGAGTGGCTGCACACGTGGCTGCTCGACCTGAACGGCCCCGGCTACCCCGCCCATCGCGTGATCCTGGTGCACGTGGAGCGGGCACTGCCGATCCTGTCTCCCGCCTACACCTTCGGCAACGCCGAGGAGGACGATCTCAGGCAGGCGTGGGCGCGTGTCTACCTCGCCGATCTGAAAGAGGAACGATGAGCGACCGGGAGACCATGACCGCGGCGTACATCACGCGGCCCTGCCCGGCGGACGAGATACGGATCGGCCGGCTCCCCGTGCCGGAGCCCGGCTCGTCGGAGGTCCTGGTGAAGGTGGTGGCACTCGCCGTCAACCACGTCGACACCTTCGTCCGCTCCGGCGCCTACCGGACGCGCCTGCCGTACCCGTTCATCATCGGCCGCGACCTGGTGGGGACCGTGGTCGCGGAGGCGCCGGGGTTCGCGCCCGACGACGCGGTGTGGTGCAACAGCCTGGGGCTCGACGGCCGTCAGGGGTCCTTCTCCGAGTACGCCGCCGTGCCCGCCGACCGGCTCTACCACCTGCCCGGCGGCGTGGATCCGGAGAACGCGGTCGCGTCCCTGCACACCGCGGCCACCGCGCACCTCGGCCTGTTCAAGGAGGCGGGCCTGCGGATCGGGGAGACGATCGTCGTGACCGGCGCGGGCGGCGGGGTCGGCACGGCCACCGTTCAACTCTCCGCGGCCGCGGGGGCGCGGGTCATCGCGACCGCGCGCGAAGACGACTTCGACTGGTGCCGGCGGTGCGGCGCCGACGAGGTCGTCGACTACCACGACCCGGACATGTACGCGGAGATCGCCAAACTCGCTCCCGATGGGGTGGACGTGTTCTGGGACAACTCCGGCCAACACCACCTGGAGCAGACCGTCCCCCTGCTCGCCCTCGGCGGCCGGATGATCATCCTGGCCGGTCTCGGCGCCACCCCCGTGCTCCCCGTCGGGCAGCTCTACACGCGCAACGCCAGCCTCCGCGGCTTCGTGATCAGCAACGCCACGGTGGCCGAACTCGCCGCGGCGGCCACAGCGATCAACCACCTCCTGGCCCGCGGCACCCTGGTCTCCAGGATCGGGACGCGGCTGCCGCTCACCGAGGCCGCCCGGTCCCACCACCTGCAGGAGGGCACCGATCCTCACCACCCCCGCGGGCGCATCGTCGTCCTCCCGTGACTGCCGACTTCAACGACACCCGCCGAGACCGACGGGTTCGGCGTCATCGAGGACGCCGCGGCCGCCTGCAAGATCTACCTCGGCAGCTCCTCCACCCAGCGTGCAGTTGGTGCCCGATCTGTCCGCGATCAAGCCGGGTGACCCGGTCCAGGTGGCGACTCCGGACCGCATCCCGCCGGCCGACCTGCTCGTGGTGACGGGGGCCGGCGACTGGCCGGCGGACTGCGCCGCGCGGCTGCCCCGGCTGCCCGGCTGCCCGGCTGCCCGGCTGCCGATGGTCGCCGGCTCGCTCGCGTACCAGCTGCCCGTCGAGGCGCCCCGCGCGGCCGAGTTCCGCTCGAGGCTCAGGGCGATCACCGCATCCTCGCCCGCCGAGGCGAAGGTGTTCGACGACTACCTGGGCACACGCCGCCCCATCACCGTCGTGGGCACGCCGCAGACCGACGACCTGCCCAAGCACGCCCCCGAGCCCGGCACCGTCCTGGTGCTCACCAGCGTGACCAGGTCCAGCCCGACCGGCGGCGCGGCCCCCGGCACCGAGCTGCTCCTGGCCGCCGCCGAGCGGCTCGCGGCCGCCGGCAGGCACATCCTGGTCGGGCTGCACCCGCGAGAGGACCGCTCACTGTGGGAGCGGTACGAGATCAGCTCCGTCCCTTCGGTCCGGGCGTCGGCGCGGGCCGAGCCCGCCATCGGCATCCCGGGCACGGTCTTCCCTGTCGCGGCCGCGGTCGGCGTGCCGCTGGTGGGTTGCACGGACCCGCGCCTGCAGATCCCCGACTACCTGCTGAGCGTCTGCTCCCACACGATCACCGCCGCGGACGACGCGGTGAGCGCCGTGACCCAGGCCAAGCCGGTTTCACGGGAGGTGCTGTACGAGGCGGTTGGGCCGATCGGGGGTTCGGCGCGGCGACTGCTCAAGATGTGGCGGAAGGCAGGCGTCCGGGTCTGACGGGCGGATTCATCGTCCACTGGCATCCACGATTTTCCGAAACCGTTGTCAGCATCCGCGTTAGCGAGATGCGCGTTTACGCCCACATGATGCCCGGTTCCCACGATCGCCTCGTCCACCCGCGCGGGCGGCTATTTCTCAGGTCGCGCCCTGCCACACGCTGCGGCTCCTTCCGTGTCTCCGTCATGTAACATCTTTCGGTCCTTGGCCCGGTTTACCGCCAGCTAGCGGGCGAAATATGCCCCGGCCAGCCAGACATCGATGCCAATCGGCCGCCAAAAGAGCCATACCTGCAAAGCCAAAGAAATCTGCTCGCACTTGTACGATCGGCAAACAGACCACCCGGACACTGTCGGCATGGGTTTCCCCCTTAGGCGGCGAATCAATGTAATTGCCAGAGAAAGGCGGGAACCATGTGGTTGATACGATTCCTGGCAGTGATTTCGGCCCTCACCATGAGTTCTGCCGATCGCACGGTCCCCGCGTCGCTTTCACGGCCCGGGGACGTCGAGCCCGTCGGGCTCGGCGGGCGATGGACACTCATGTTCCGGGACGAATTCGATGGATCCGCTGTTGACGAGTCGAAGTGGCAGTATCGCTCGACAGCCGAGTCCGACTGGTCCGACGAGCCGTACGGCACCGGCAATCCCGGCAGCAAGCAGCTGGAGTTCGACCACCCCGGAAACTGTTCCGTGGACGATGGGGCGCTGACCATCACGGCCAGGCCCGACGGCATCCAGTCCGAGTCAGGGAACTGGTACGAATGGTCCAGCTGTCTGATCACCTCCACCGGGCCCCAGGGCCACACCTTCCGGTACGGGTACATCGAGATCAGGGCGACGCTTCCCTCACGTCCGGGATTCTGGCCGTCGTTCTGGACCTGGCAGTCGGCCGACAACGAGCAGCCGACCGAGGCGGACGTCTTCGAGTACTTCTCCGACAACCGCCGACGCCTGTACCACTCCTGGCACTCGGACACCGATCAGACGTGCATCCACGCGCCCCGCTTCGATCCGAGCGCCGGCATGAACGTCTACGGGGCCGACATCCGCGAGTCGGGGACGAACTTCTACATCAACGGGGCGAAGGTGTGCCACGCGGCGGGCAAGCCTGCGGGCCCGGTCAACCTGGTGGTGAGCAACTTCGTGTACGCCGGGGTGCCTCCCGAGTCGGGGTCGGCGGGGCGCATGGTGGTGGACTACGTCCGCGCATGGCAGAGGTCGGAGTCACATCCCGCCCACCTGCCGCCGACCTCGTCGCCCTCTCAGAGACGGCCCGTGGGTGACGGCAGAGGCACCTCAGGCCCGCCGCCCGGGGTGAACAGCTGCCCGTCCAAGGGGTCCGCCACGGACTCGACGGCGCCCAGCGTCGAAGCCCGCACCTCCGGCACGCATAAACAGAAACGCACGAACCGGTCGCGCAGCGAGGGCAGCAGGACGTCCGCCGAGCAGAAGAAGCCGCCGCCGAGCTGCCCAACGACTCCCAGCTCGCCCCAGAAGCGCCGGTCGGCAGCCTCGTCCCGGAGGTGATCACCCCGTGACGTCGGAGGCGCCAGGCCGTCACCTTACAGGCACGGACGGGAGAAGGCGGGAATCACACCGGCGCCGCCCCTCATCGACACCCCGAACACACTCCAAGGCCACAGCTATCGCGGACGTGGCGGCCTAATGGTCGATCGCCGGGTCCGCGAGCTGTGGGTTCACCATCGGAAACGAGCCGTCGCCGAACAGGATCCGCGCCGCCAAGACACGACCGGCACGACTGCGCAGTATGCTCACCGCCGCCTCTACCGCGGCGGGGGATCGGAGGCCGGCGAACACGCGGCGCAGCAACAGCCGGCCCCGGAACCGGGTCCGCAACGCGCCCCCGTCATACCGGCTCAACATGCGTTGGTCGCCAGTACGCAGGTACCCGGCGGCGACCGCCGCGGCCAGTTCGGACATGCGGAAGCAGGGGTCCAACCCACCGGCCGTCAGCGGCGACACCGCGCCCGCCGCATCTCCGACGAGCAGCCCGGCGGGGCACGCCAACCGTCGCAGCACACCGCCGACCGGGATCGGACCACCTCGACGCTCGACCGGACCAGCCGACGCCGCGCGGCCGGGCGCGTCCGCGGCGAAAGCATCCAGCAGGTGACGGACGCCGGTGCGCATCGCGTCCGGATAACCCGCGACGCCGACATGCGCATGCCGACCGTCGTCGATGACCCACCCCAGGTACCCCGGAGCAACCCGAGGGTCCAGCACGCAGTGGAACGCCGGAGTGGTCGTGCCCGACACGACCGGATGGACGATCTCGGCACCGACGAGGAACCGCCGGTTGACATCAAGGCCGAGATCACGGGCCACCCGGGAGCGGGCGCCGTCCGCGCCGACGATGAACCGGGCCCTCACCGGTTCCGCACCCGCGAACCGCACAACACCCATCGACGCGTCGACGTACCGCACGCCCAAGAGAACCCGTGCCCCGGCCGACTCCGCCGCGCGGCGGGCGTGCTCGTAAACGGCCGCCATGTCGGCCACGCGGTACTCGTCCCGGTCACTGGTGAGTCGGATCGGCGCCCTCCGCGACGGCGGATACAGCAGCACGTCCCGCACACCAGGCCCGAGCAGATGCTCTGGCAGGTCGAAGTCATCCAGGGTGCGACGCACGAAGATCCCGGTCGTGCGGATGCCCGTCGACAGCGACCTGCGGCGGTCGACCACCATCACATTCAGGTGCCGTCGCGCGAGCAGGCGGGCTGTGCGCAGGCCGGCCAGGCCCGCACCCACGACCAGGACGTCCACTGTCTGCATATCCTGCGACGATAGGAGCGGCGCCCCACCCGTGCGACCGTTTGCACGGGACCTGCTCAGTACCTCCACACCGTCGCCACACACGGGACCGTGGACGGCTCCGCTGCCGAGAGTTCGCCGTAGAACCAGCGTGCACGCCGGCCCCCACACAGACGCCCCTTGTGTTGGGGAAGATGGATTGTCCTGACAAGTAACAAGCCCCTGAACAGTCGCGCCCCCTCAGGTGTCGAAGATGGCCTCGGGTGGTTCCTGTACCCGGGATAGCGTTGCCCGCCATGACCGACTTCATCTCTCTCCCCTTCTACGACCTGCTCCAGGAAGACGGGCACGTACCGAGAGTCCGTGAGAAACTTCCCTCGCTTCTCGCGGGGATACGGCGGAGCATCTGGAGATCGGCGCGGGAACCGGCCTGATCACCACGTCGCTCGCCGACTCGACACCAGCCGAGATCTTCGCGCTGGAGCCCTCGACCGGTATGCGCGGGGTATTACTGTCCCGGCTGAGCGAGCGCAAGGAACTGCTCGAGCGAGTCACCGTGCTTCCCTATGACGCGCTGAGCGTTGATCTGGATGAGCCGGTCGAGGCGACGGTGATGATCAACGTGATGTACGCCCTGGAGCCTGACTATCGGAAGCGGCTCTGGCCGGTGCTGGCAAGAAGGACGTACACCGTCGTCCAGGGACGTTGTTAGCAGCCCTGTTAGCAAGATCCGATGAAGCCTGGAGCACCGGAAGCGGGGCGGCGTGCGCCACGAGGCGCTGTTTGACCGTGCGGAGGTGGAAAGCCTTCGTGGCCCGTCGTGGCGGGTCGTTCGAACGCCTGGTCACCCGCGGCATCCTCAGCGAACCCGAACCCGGACTGTTCGTGCTGCCTCTAGCGAATCATCCGGCGTCGCTCAGGCCCAGAGCGACGGAATCACAGACTTCCACTCAGGAGTGCCCGATGATCTGGTGTGGTCGGTAGGGGGCCTCCAGGCGGGCCGCCTCCTCTCCGCTCAGGGACACCTCCACCGCTGCGATCGCGTCATCCAGATGACCTACCTTGCTCGCCCCGACGATCGGCGCGCTTACCCCGGACCTCCCGAGCAGCCACGCGAGCGCGAGCTGCGCCGGAGGCAGGCCTCGTTCGTCAGCGACCGCACACACCACGTCGACGACGTCGAAGTCCGCGTCCTCGTACATGCTGTCGGCCAGCGGGTCGCTGCCAGATCGGACCGTGCGCCGCCGACCGTCGCGTCGGCGGCTCCCGGTGAGCAGTCCGCGCGCCAGCGGGCTCCACGGGATGACGCCCACCCCCTGGTCCAGGCAGAGCGGGATCATCTCTCGCTCCTCCTCCCGGTACACAAGGTTGTAGTGGTTCTGCATCGACACGAACCTGGTCCAGCCGGCCGCCTGAGCAGTGTGCTGCGCTTTGGCGAACTGCCAGGCGTACATGCTGGAGGCCCCGATGTACCGTGCCTTGCCTGCCCGCACCACGTCGTGCAGGGCCTCCATGGTCTCCTCGATCGGCGTCTCGTGGTCCCAGCGGTGGATCTGGTACAGATCGACATAGTCGGTTCCGAGCCGGGTCAGCGAGGCGTCGATGGCGGCCAGCACGTGTTTGCGGGACAGCCCTCGGTCGTTCGGGCCCGGCCCCGTCGGGAAGTAGACCTTCGTGGCGAGAACGTAGTCGTCGCGGCGTGCGAAGAGCTTGGCGAGCAGCCGCCCGGTGATCTCCTCGCTCGCGCCGTCCGAGTACATGTCGGCAGTGTCGAAGAACGTCACACCGGCCTCGACCGCGCGCCGCACGATCGGCTCGGCCGCGTCCTCACGCAGCATCCACTCCCAGGAACGGGGATCACCGTAACTCATCATGCCCAGGCAGATCCGGGAGACCTGCAGCCCCGACGAGCCCAGCTTCACGTATCGCATTCCGTCTTACCTTCCTGCGGGAGTGTGGCCTTCCCCTCGGCTGGAGGGGTCTGAAGCTCACGGTGGAGGGCGACCGAGAGCACCACGAGCCCGATTCCGGCGAGCTCGGCGAGTGAGGGGAGTTGCCGGAGCACCACGATGCCGATCACCGTTGCCGTGGCCGGAAGCAGCGCCACCAGCAGCGCGTACGTGGAGCGGGCGATGCGTGCCATAGCGAGTTGATCGCACACGTACGGGATCACCGACGAACAGATCCCCACCCCGATCCCAGCGGCGAGCGTCACCGGGTCGATCACCGCGGGAGCGGCCTGCCAAACGCCCACCGGCGCGACGAACACGCAGGCGACGAGCATGGCGGCGGCCAGCCCGTCTATGCCGCTGACGCCGCGCAGACGCCGAGCCGTACGGTGGGCCAGCACGATGTAGGCGGCGAACAGCACCGCGTTGGCGAAGGCGAACACCAACCCCAGCGGGTCCCCGGCCAGCCGGATGCCGGTCAGCACGTAGACCCCACCGACGGCTGCCACCAGTGCCACGAGGTTACGTGCCGTTCGGGCACCGAGCGCGGCCAGCACGATGACCGGCAGAAACTCGATCGCGGCGACGGTTCCCAGGGGCACGCGGGCGATCGCCAGGTAGAAACAGACGTTCATGGCCGCGAGCACCACGCCCCAGGCGATGATCGTACGACGACCCTCGGCGTCGAGCCGGGTGAGGGTCCGCCAGGGGCGGCGCCAGAGCGCGAAAACGAGTGCGGCGCTCCAGATCCTCAGTGCCGCGACCCCGAGCGGGGCGAGCCTGGTGAACAAGAGCACGGCGAAGGCCGGGCCGAGGTAGTGGAAGACGGCGCTCCCGATGAAGTAGGTCCATGGAGGCGCCGCGGACAGGACGGCGCGAGGGCCGGTGGGCGGCATGACGCCATCGTCGGCCAACCCGTAATTTAGGAGAATGGCGAATCGAAAGATCACACCCGAACGGGCATACGAACCAAAGGGAATAGACACCCTCGACCTTCGTATTCTCGCCGAGTTGCAGGTCGACGCCAGAGTGAGCTTCGCCGAGCTGGGCCGCCGGGTCGCCCTGTCGGCTCCCGCGGTGGCCGATCGGGTGCAGCGGCTGGAGGAGACGGGAGTGATCACCGGCTATCGCGCCGAGGTCGACCCGCGGGCCCTGGGCTTTCCAGTCACAGTGATGGTTCGGATCCGTCCGGCGATCCGGGAGCTGCAACGCATCTCCAAGATCGCCCAGGAAGTTCCCCAGATCGTCGAGTGCTACAGAATGACCGGCGACGACTGCTTCTACTTCACGATGCACCTGCGGGCGGTCGACGAGCTCGAACCGATCCTCGACCTGTTCACTCCGTACGGTCACACGACCACGTCTCTCATCCACACTGCGCCCGTGCCACGCCGCCCGCTGCCCCTGGAGTGAGACTCGGGGCGCCTTCCAGAGTCGATCACTGGACGGACCCTCCCCTCCCCAGCCTCACCTGGCGGCCGGGGTCGGCCAGGTGCTGGTGCCGGGATCTGGCCTGGCGGGACCTTCTTGGTCGTTGGGCGTGGTCTGGTGTCGGGTGATTTCGGCGGCGGTGCTGCGCGAACTCGCCACCATCCTCCGTTTCCGCGAGCGGCCGAGCCGGTCGGCGACGACCTTGTTGAGCCATACCACCTGACACTCATCGAATCTGCCAGAGGCCCCCGTCCACGCGGACCTCGGGCAGGCCCGGCACCGGCGCTGTGGCCGCGCAGAGCACGGACCGGTCGTCTTCCTCTTCCATCGCGGCGCGGAGACGGCTGCCGTCCGCCAGAATCACCGTCCACAGTCCTGGCGGTTCGGTGGTGCCGTACAGCACGTACGCACCGAAGTGCGCGGCGAACCTCCGGCGAACTCCTGGCGGCCCACCCGGTCGGCGAGACGTCCCTCGATGCCGACGTCGAACTGCATCGCGAAGTGGCCGTAGGCCTGCCGGTATGTGCAGAAGGCGGCGAACACCACGTCCTGCGGGACGTCCCGCAGGACCTCGGCGACTCGGTCGGCGTGGCCGACGAACAACTCGTGCTCGGCGATCCCAAAGCAGTCCAGCAGGAATCCCCACAGCTCGGCCTCCGGGACGAGGCGGGAGGACAGGCCGTCGTAGCCCGTGGCCTTTGTCTCCGTCACGAGGCCAACTTACGCACCCGCCGGCCCCGCCGTCAGTTTCATAGTCGGCCGACGTCGGGCTGCAAGGCAGAAGCCGCTGGCGCGCTGGTGAACTATTGGCGTGACTGCTGTCGTATGACTCGCCGAACGCCCTCGACGCCTACCAGCGCGAGATCGTGCGCTGGTTCACCCTTCTGCACCGAGCACGACCTCGACCCGCTCCAGGCGCGCAAGGCACACGGCGACGTCTACAAGCGGTGGCTCGAACTCCAGGCGCTCGCCCGAACGCCGACAGGACAGCCCACGCCAGACCACCAAAGCTGGGCGCCACAGGCGGGTCCTGAGAAGGGCCGCTGACCGTACGACAAGCGCGCTCACTCTGTCGAACTTGGCGCAGCAGTTCGGCGTCGCCGCCCAGGTTGGAGGAGGCCCGCGGGCTGGTCGAGCGCCTGCCCGATGCGGTTGAGCTTGACGCCGGCCTGGATGAACTCCTGCAGCTGTGCCCCAGCGACATGTGCACGCCCGAAGGTCGAGTCGGGGGATGCTCGGCGCGCCCGACGGAGAGCGCGCACCCCAGCGGTCTTGGCCGTCACGGACTGCGGGACGGCGTGCGACTGGGACGGTGACGGCTGCCGGTGTGGGTGAGAAGGTGTCCGCGGCCCGGAGGTGGCCGTTCCGGGCCGCGCGGTTCAGCCGGTTACCTGGTCAGGACCATCAGCGTGAAGAAGCCCGTGTATTCGCAGTAGTACGACAGGTACGTCCCGTTCCGTCGTAGTTCCGCGCCCTTCGCCTTGCACTTCGCCTCGGTCGAGTAGTCGCCGTACTTGATCCAGGTGGACGCGAGGGCGACCGAGGTGCTCGACGCGGCGGAGCCGGTGGTCGCGGCGGCGGGCGTCGCCAGTGCGGTTCCTGCCACTGCCAGAGTGATCGCCGCGAATGACGTCGCAGCCAGTCTGGTGAGCTTGGTGGACATGAGGCATCCCTTCAGGGTGGGGGGTAGGCCGTTCCCGGCGGGGCGGGGGCCGCCTTCGCCGTCACCATGATCATAATCGCCAGAGGCCTAAAGATCGCTCATATCAGCATTTATCCGGAATGTCGGAGTCGGCGCCGCGCCGGCCCGAATGGAGGGCCCTTCGGAGCGCCGACGATCGCGACCGCGGGGGACGCTCCTGCCGCCCCGGCTGGTGCTGTGCGGGTAGAGCGGGTGGTCTCCAACAGTGGTGGTCTCAGAGTGGACAAGGCACGCGGCCTACCAACCCACCCCAGACCTTTCCATTGCCAGCCAGGACCACCCAATCGTCTGTCTGGCTGGGCGAGTCGTCGACCAGCACCACCGCGCACCGGCACGGTCGGCAGCGTCAAGCATTCTTCGGCCTTATCCGGACGGATGGCGCCTTCAACCCCCAGGAATCACCGGGACGGTGAATCCTTTCGCGGTGTGGGGCCTCCTATGAGGTGATGGCCAACACTGGGGAGGCAGACGGGTATGGGTGACGTCGTGATGCCGGCGGCGCGGCACCGGAAGATCGCCTCAATGCACGCCACCGGGGCATTGCATCATGGATGTTCAGAATCGTTTGGAACCAGCGCCTGTGCCTCGCGCTCAAGTGCTGTTCGAGCGCCATGACGAGACGGAAGCCGGTCTGGTGGCGCCTGCAAAGGACGCGGCCATCCGGCACCTAGAAGCCGAACTCGTCGCCCAGGCGATCCAGGCGTCGCCAGATGTTCAGCGCAGAGAATCAATCATGTGAGATGTACTGGGCCACCCGGGGCGGAGAGTCGCAGAGGCGTCCCGCTTCAGCAACGCCGCGATTAAGTCCCAGCCACACCGGGCCCGCATCAGGCTCCGGCACAACGTGGGCGACATGACGGGCCTCACCGAAAGCTTGCATGACCCCGGAGCCACCAGCGCCTGACCTGTGTAGATCGCATTTCCACAACCTTCGAAGGGAAGTTTCGCCATGCTCGAAACCGGATCGCCCGCGCCCGACGTCGTGCTAGAGGACACCGACGGCAGGGCCGTCCGCCTGTCCGACTACCAAGGCAATCATGCCGTGCTGATCTATTTCATGCGGTCGACGTCGTGCCCGGTCTGCAACATGCACATCCAAGACCTCATCCGGCGTCGCAACGAGTTTGCAGTTGACGACGTTCAGGTGCTTGTCGCGGTTCCTGAGGACCGTCAAGAGGCTGCCGCGTGGAAGGCCAAGCGCCGCGTCCCCTTCCCCGTCCTCGTAGGCCGCCGGGGCACCCCGCACGAGATGATCGGCTTGAGCAGAAAAGTCTTCGGCTCGCTGCAGCAGTCAGGCAGCATCCTCATCGATTCCCACGGCATCATCCGCCATGCTCACGGGGCCACCATGCCCACCAGCGGCTACGACAAGAAAGGGATCGCTGCGGCCATCCAGGATCTCCGCGCCCACACATGATCCAGGAGGGCGCCTTGATCAGCCGCGACCTCGTCTGCGCGTCGCTGATGCCTGCGCAGGGCACCTTGCTCCACGTCGCCTCCGAAGTCTTCGGCCACGCCGGCATGGCGATCCATAAGGACGTCTACGAGGACGACAAGCGTGCGGCGACGGAGGCGATTTCCGGCGCTCTCCTGAGGAAACTCCGTGCGGTGACTCGCAGGGTGGCTCCCCTAGAGGGCGAACAAACCGGGTGATCTCCGCAATGACGAAGGCCCGTCCCAGCGTTTCCCCTGGTGACGGGCCTTTCGCGTGGAGCGCGGCCGAGAGGACTCGAACCCCTGACCTTCTGATCCGCAGCCAGTTCGAGATCGTCCACAGACGTCTACAAGTGTCACAACCGCCTGCTCAGAGCGACTCGTTCCGTGATCACCGTCTAGTGGTATCCACCTGCATCCATGGACGCTGTAAGCAACCGCGTTAGCAAGATCTCTTGCTGGATCAGTAGCGTTGGAGGCTATGCAACCGCCCCCGACCTCGGTTCGGTCATCCGCTACCCTGACTCGGATTGATCATTTCCGGGAGAGGCGCCGTGATGCAGGAACCCGCGGCAGAAGCGCAACCCCCGGTGGCGGCAGCGCTGCGCTTCGGGGCGGTCCTGGCCGCGGCCGGACCGGTGATCCTGACGGCCTTCGGGGTCGGTAGGCAGAGCGTCGGCTGGTTCTGTTCCGGGATGGGTTCCGCTTCCACTTCGGGTGAAGGCCCATACGCGCTGGAGTACGTGCCGGGAGAGCTTCTGTTCTGGGGCGTACTCATGCTGCCGGTCGTCGTGGCAGGCCTTCTCCTGCGCAGGTCACGTCGGGCCGCGCTCACCGCCGTCGCTGCAGTCAGCACCGTGCTCGCGTTCGGGCTCGTCACGGCGTTTTACCTACCAGGTCCCGACCCATGCACCGGGCAGGAACGTGCGGTCATGCCGACCTGGCCTTTGATCGTCTGCTATCCGGTGGCCGCAGGGGCACTGCTCCTGGTGGCCCGGTCACGCCTGACTGGGAGACCGTACGGGATCATCCTGTGGGCGGGCGCCGTCGGCGCGGCGGCATGGGCGGCGATGTTCCACCGCTGGACGATCACATACGACAAGTTTTTGGTTGGCGTCGTCTATCTGAAGGCCCCGGACTCCTCCTGGGACGGCCTCGCCTGGTGGTCCGGTGAGGCCGACAGCATCGGATTCCCGGTCGTACTCGTCGCATTGGCGGCGGCCGCGAGAGTCACCGCTTCCATCCGATGGGGACGGTTGGCGGGCACCGCGGCCGCAGCCGCCCTTCTCCTCTTCCCGCTGCTCGACGTCGCGACGTACGCCGGCCAGTACAGCAGCGACTTCGAGATGTCTTTCGCCGATTCGGTACGGTGGCCGCTGCTTCTCGCGGCTGCCCTCGTCGCGTCGGCCGCTTGGAGCCCCGGGGCGCGGATCTCCTGGGCCACGACCGTCCGCCTGGCGCGAAGCATGATGCGCGGACAGTCGAAAGACGTGCTTCCCAGCCGGGCGAAAGAACTCGCCGTCGCCACTGTGATCGCGGTTGCCGGCATCTGGCTGATCGTCTCGTCCTTCACACCGACTCGGTAGGAGCACAACGACAGATCCCCCGGTCCGGAGTGGTATTCACGCCGGGAGCACTTCATTGCCCGAACCGCGCGCTGCGCAGATGTCCCGCACCGGCTCCACGTGGAGAATCTCAACGCCGCATGCGGCCGGCGTTCGGGGCCGTGCACAGCGCGTCGTCGACCAGCTTGCTCTCAGCCTGTATAACGCGCAGGACGTCGTCCGGCGAATCGGCGAACACGCCCGACAACGAGACCGTGACGCTGCGCCGGCCGTCGGCGGTGACACCGTCGGCGGTGATCCAGCCGGAATCGCCGCCCTCGTGGCCCCAGTACGTGCCGCCGCACGACAGTGGGCGTGAGAAGAGCCCCAGCCCGTCACGGGCGCCCGGCATGAGCTGCTGGTACTCCTTGCTGACGGGAATGGTCTGTTTCATCTGCGTCAGCTGCGCCGGTGGCAAGAGCCGGCCGCCGAGCAGGGCGCGGAAGAATCGGTTGAGATCGGCGGTCGTGGAGACGAGCCCGGCCTCTCCATTGGTGCCCGAGCCGACCTGCTTGGTGACGTCGACGGGCGGTTCGCCGGGCTGGAACCTTTGGTAGGTCTCGGCGTGTGGCTGGGGCAGCTTGGGTGAAGTACCCGGCCAGAAGGTGTGACGGAGGCCGAGCGGCCGGACGATCCGATCCCGTACCTCCTCGTGCCAGGGGTGCCCGGTGACGCGCTGGATGATCATGCCGAGCAGGACGTAGCCGGTGTTGGAGTAACTCCAGTCCTTGCCGGGCTGGAAGTCCGGCTGGTGGCGCATCGCCCGGGCGACGGTCTGCTCGGGTGTGTAGGTGTCGTATCGGTGCCGGTAGAAGTCCTTCGCCGAGGTGTAGTCGGGGTAATCGTCGTGGATGCCACTGGTGTGCTGGAGCAGTTGGCGGATGGTGATCGCGCGGCCGTCGTTGCCGTTTCCGGACACCACGCCGGGCAGCCATCGCTCGACCGTGTCGTCCAGGGAGAGCCTGCCGTCGCCGGCGAGTTGCAGGATCACGGTGGCTACGAATGTCTTGGTGACGCTGGCGATCCGGAAGTAGCCGTTCGGGGAGACCGGCCGCCGGCTCGTCAGGTCGGCGACGCCGCTGGTGGCGGTCAGGTTCCGGTCGTCAGGGGTGATCAGGCGGGCCTGGACGCCCGTCACGCCGAGTGCGGTGATCGCGTCGGCGTCGCGCCGAAGCTGGGCCCGGTCGTCGTGCTGGCTGGCGGCGCTCGCCCCGGGCACGCTGGTAGAGATGGTGCCGGCCACGATGGCGGCCAGGGCCAGGTTCCGCCGGATGGATCGGCCGCGCCGCCGCGGTGAATGAATCGGTGAACTCGTCATGGGTGTTGACGCTAGGTCTGGCGGGGGAAGCGGACGATACGGCTCACTAGTGGGAAAAAGGGGTAGTGGGCTGTAGTGCCAGGCTCGGTCGCCATGGCTCAGACTTGTGCAGATGAACCACCATGGGGCCAGTCGGCTTTCGGCGATGTGGCGCGGTCTGGGTTATCTGCTGGGAAGCCTGTTCACCGCTGTGGTTGCCCTGTTCGTGCTGCCCGTACTCATCGTCCCGATGATGGCCCGCGCGTGGGCGTCCTGGCATCGTCGCCGCGCCGCCCGGTTGCTGCTTTCTCCGCGTTCTGGTCCCGTCCGTGTCGGTACCTGGCGTGTTCTCGGGTGGCTGTGCACATACATCGTGACCAGTCTGGCATTCGGACTCGTCGTGGTGGTGTGCGCGGGCAACGCAGTGACCACGGCCATCACGGTGCCCTTGTGGTGGGCGTTGCCCGCCGGCACCCGCGCGGGCGGCTTCGCTGCCGGTGTTCCACTGTCCGGGTGGGGCACGGCGCTGACCCTGGGGATCGTACAAATCGTCATCTTCGCGGCCCTGACCTACTGGCTGGTTCCACTGCTGGCGCGCCTGCACGCCCGGATCTGTGTTGTGTTGCTGTCCCCCTCGGCTGCGGAGCGGTTGGCGCAGCGTGTGGAGACCCTGACCGAGACGCGGGCCGGCGCCATGAACGCGCACGGCGCGGAACTCCGCCGGATCGAACGCGACCTGCACGACGGCACCCAAGCCCGGCTGGTGGCCATCGCGATGCGGCTGGGCGCGGCCCGTGAGTCGCTGGACGAGGACCCTAAGATCGTGGCCAGACTCCTGCGGGAGGCGCACGAGGGTACCGAGGAGGCCATGGTAGAGCTTCGAGAGGTGATCCGGACGATCTACCCGCCGATCCTCGCCGACCGCGGCCTCGCCGGAGCGCTGGCGGCGCTGGGAACCCGATCGGCAATCGCCCCAAGGCTTGATATCGGCGATCTCGGGACCGTTCCCGCCGCCGTCGAGACCGTGACCTACTTCACGATCGCCGAGGCGCTCACCAACGCTGCCAAGCACAGCCAGGCCACCCGGACCACCGTCCGCGTCGCACGCGACAGTGACCGGCTGTCGATCGAGGTCGCCGACGACGGGATTGGCGGCGCCGACGAGACGCTGGGCACCGGCATCGCCGGAATCCACCACCGCGTCCTGGCACTCGACGGCACCGTCCACATTCACAGCCCCGCCGGCGGCCCGACCACGATCACTGTGAGCCTGCCGTGCGGGTCGTGATCGCCGAAGACAACGTCCTGCGTTCCATCAGCCCGTCAGGAAGGACGGCGCTTCGCCAACCCACTCCTCGCTCAGCCTCACTCCTGTGGCGAGCTCGATAGCCGTCAGAGCCGCAGCCCAACAGCTTTCCCCCCTCTTCCAATCGAAATAGGGAAGGACCGCCTGCACCTGGGGCCACCGCTCCCAACCAGGCAGCCCCATTGCCTCTTCGGCGTACATGGCGTCGAAGGAGAGCACCATCTCGCCGTCGACGGCAAAGCCGATGGAATTGGTGCGGTTAACGTTCCAGTAGGCGCTGTAAGCTCGTCCACCCACGCTCAGGCGGGGAAGCACCGGTGGATAGACGCCCTGAAAACCGTTGTGCTCGAAGAGCGCTGCGTGCCGATCCGAACGGTCGACGAGCATGGCCCAGGGCACGTCATCCGATAGATCGATGAACACCTCCTCATGCTCGAAGGTGTCCGTCTCGTAGACCTCGTAGTTTCCCGTCTCACTCACCCGTTCACCGATCTCCGCGAGACTTAACGGAGACCCGTCGTGGGGCACGAGCACCGTCCAGCAGATGGCCTCTCCCATCCAGCTGTCATCGAGCAACTGCCTGTAGTGCAGGTATGCCTCACGCGCCACCTGATCATCAACCATGCGTGACCTCCATCAGCCCATGACGAGGAAAGATCATCGCAGGCAGGGCCGACAGAAGTCGGAGAGGTTGCTGTACAACGCTGCTGTACGGAGATCAAAAAGGCCCTCCCGGATCACCCGGAAGGGCCTTTGAGCTGCAGAGCCGACGAGGGGAATCGAACCCCTGACCTTCTGTTTACAAGATTCCTCACGGTCGTCCACGGCTGTCCACCGCTGCTCCCGCGTCCTGGTCGCAGCGATCCTTGCCAGTCCCCCGATCCACCGTCGTCCACGACCGTCCGCAGCCGTTGTTAGCAACCGCGTTAGCAAGATCAGGACCTCAGCCATGACATCTCGATGGCAAAAGGACCCGCACCGCAGGGCCGCCAGGCCCGAGGAGCGGAAGCCTCGCGGCAGCCTGCTCTTCCCCTTCGCGGGGCCTTCATGAAGTGATCAGGTTGAGCCCGTGGTGGATCGTGAAGTCCTCGAAATCCTTCACGTTCAAGGTCGCCAGCGGTATCCCGTGGGTCAGGCAACAGGCGGCTATCCACATGTCGTTCATCGGGCGGGGCCGCCCCCGCTTGACCGCGGCGGCCGCGAGCCGACCCCAGGTCACCGCCACCTCTTCATCTCCGGGCAAGACGGGAACAGCGTGTAGCCACGCGGTGAGAGCGTTGCGGCTGCGCACACCCCATCAGACCTCACTGACGCGCAGTGGGAGCTGATCGAGCCCGTGCTGCCCGAGCCGAACACCGGAGGCCGCCCAGAGAAGCACTCCCGTCGAGAGATCGTCAACGCCATCTTGTACGTGGTGCGCTCGGGCTGCCCATGGCGATACCTGCCCACCGACCTGCCGCCCTGGCAGACCGTAGACTGGTACTTCCAGCAGTGGGAACAGGCCGGCGTCACCGAAGCCCTGCTGGTCGAGCTGCGAGTCAAGGCACGCCGCCAGGCGGGCCGGGAGGACGAGCCGTCAGCGGGCGTCATCGACTCCCAGAGCGTCAAGGGCGCCGACACCGTCGGCCGCGACAGCCGCCGGTCCGGGTCGCGTAGATGCGCCAGCAGCAGGCTCGCCTGCGGCCGCCGCTGCGGCGGGATCGAGCGTCCGCTATGCGGCCTTTCAATACCTACGCGAAGATCGGGACTTAAGCGACAAGATCAGAGCTTGCCCGTGAAGGTGGTGGTGTTGTTGCACAGGGCGGTGCCCGGAAGGCAGCGCCGAGCCTTGATCACTACCGTGTCGGCGCCCTGCCGGGCGGCGGCGGAGAAGGCGAAATCTCTACTGCCCCTCTTCCGGCCCGCCTCCACGCGGCCGCCGGTGCCGCCGACCCCCTTGCCCGCTCTGGAGAAGCTGACCTCGACGACCGCCGTCCACAGATCCCACTTGGTGTCGTTCACAGTGCCCGAGGCGGCGGCGTAGCCGTCACCGCACACTTTCCACACGTATTTGACATAACCGTGCTTGGTGTTGAGCGTTCCCCCGCCGCCGGAGCAGCTCCGCGCGGCGGCTGTCGCCGGGGCGGGAGCCAATGCGGTGAGAGCGACGGCGGCGACGACGAGTGTCTTTAATCCGGAGATCTTTCGCATGATCGGCAGTCTAGGAGAACCGCTTGCAACCCACTGTCAGGCGCGCATCCGGGCCACGAGGCCGGTGTCGGAGGACCTGCCCAACGCCAACCGCGCTACATCTGCGACTGAACCCCGGTACAAATGATCTTCTCAAACACGCACTTAGTTACAAGGCAACGGCGGGGTCGTGGTCGGGGACTTGGTTCGCTGGTCAGGCGTGTGACGGTGCGCGGAACAATAGGCTGTTGTGAGGATTCGTTGCTGTACTTCTGTGCTGTACAGCAGAGGAGAGAACCCGCATGTCGACATTGTCTCGAATAGGGTCGGGCCGGCGACGACGCGTTCGACGATGAAGATGCCTACGAGAGCAACCCGCGGAGCACCATCCGCTGGGAGTTGCGATGAACACGGTTAACCTCCTGGAACCCGACCGGCTCTGGTCCGCGGTCGAGGTGCTAACCCGGCCGAGTCCCATCCCGGCCGCCTCCGGCGTCTGCGGCGTCTGCGGCTGGCGCTTCGAGGAGTCCCTCGGCCCTCGGCTACCCGCCGGGCAACTGCTGTACGTCGGGATCGCCCCTCGTCGGATGGCAACCCGGGGGCATGATCCCTGAAGGCGGAGGCATCGAAGACCTCCCTCGATGCACCGAAATCTGGAGCCGAGACAACAGAACACCAGCCAGGCCACCTTCTGTTCCGTGGCAGGATCAAGGCTGTCTCGGCGCGTTCCTGTCCGTCTCCCAGCGCTACTCAGGGCCCTTCAAGGTTGCCGCATCCACGCCCGTAGCGTCCGAGGCCACTGTTAGCAAACCTGTTAGCAAGATCGTTGTTCCATCGTGGCCTTGGTTCGCGTGGGGCACCGATCTGCTGCCGGATCGGCCGGTGAAGCAGGAGAGTCACAAGGTACCCGACCGGTCACGGCTGGTCTTTTGAGCTGGTTCCGGCCGGTCGGCGATCCAGCGCAGCAGTCGGAAGGCGCGTTCGCTGGATCGGTCGGAGCCGAATAGCGCGGTTGCGCCGATGACGATCGCGATGGCCATTTCCGCTGCGGCGATAAAGCCCGTGACGATGGGGTGAATGGCCAACCCAATAGCGGGGACGGCAGCCGCGGCAGCGGCGAAAGCGGATATGCGGCGACCGTGGCTTGGGGCTTTTCGTGGCATGTACCCGAGGACACCAGCCCTGCCGCGTTCCTGCCCGACATCCCGGACGACCCCGGGTAACCCTGGGTTACTCGGGATGCGGCTGTCGCTGTCTCTGAGATGAATGATCGACACGACGTGATCGTCCGGACTACCTACAGTGGCAGAGGACCACCAGCGTAGGAGGCGGCTGACCGATGGCGAGAGACGCCGCGAACGACCATGGTGTCCCGACCTTCGGGGGATATCTGAAGCAGGCTCACTCAGCGGCGTGGAGGCCGACGGCGGATTACCTGAGTAAGAAGTCCGGCATCCCGAAGAGCACCGTGGAGTCGCTGATCAGCGGCCACCGCAAACGGCTGCCGGACTGGAGCGATCAGGTCGAGCCACTGTTGCGTGCTCTTGGGAACAAGGTGGACGAAGATCGGCCCGGCCAAGCCGATGCCGTGTTGGGCAGCATGGACGCATGGAGACGTGCTTACGACGACGCGCAGAGTGATCGGCCGCTTAGCTGCCCGCTACCCTCGCATCCATCCGCAGGAAGTGCCAGCCTGACCGGGCTAATCAGGGTCGCTGAGGCCAACCCCCGGGACCTGGGCGTACACAAACCCATCGACGTGGCCGACGTGGTCGGCGGCATGCCCATCTACGCCGAGCGCGACGCCGACGCCGCCCCTACCGGAGTACGTGCCGCGCTGACCAGAGCCGCCGAACACGGCGGACTGATCGTGCTCGTCGGCGGTTCGTCGGTCGGGAAGACCCGCTGCGTGTACGAAGCCATTACCGTGCTCTTCCCGGACTGGCTGCTATTTCACCCTGCCGATGCTGACCAGGTCCGCCACGCTGCAGCTGCAGTCCCGACCAAGCTGGTGGTCTGGCTCGACGAACTGCAGAAGTATCTTGGAGACACAACGGGACTCGGCGCCGAGACGCTCTGCGCTCTGCGAAGGCCGGGGATCGTTATGGTCGCCACGATGCGGCCGAAGTGGTTTCGCCTCTACACCAGGCCGCCCACGCGTGACCACGGCTCCGAAGATCCACATCAGACAGCTCTGGATGTGCTAAAGCTCGCCGACGTCATCCACCTAGACGCACGGCTCAGCCCCTCCGAGCAGAAACGTGCGCGCGCTCTCGCAGCCGCCGGGGATCGACGTTGGGGGGCAGCGCTGCAGTCGAATGACTATGGCCCCATCCAGGTCATCGCCGCTGCTCCCCATCTGGTTGCCCACTGGAAAGCCGCCGATACCTATCCGGCTGCCGTGTTAAACGCCGCCATCGATGCCACGCGCCTTGGTGCCAGATCTCCGCTCAGCGCCGATTTACTGTGCGCAGCGGCACCAGGCTACTGCGACTCACGTGAGCGCGCCGCAGCGCCTGCCAACTGGTTCGAATCCGCCTTGATCTATGTCACACAAGAGCTGCATGGCGCCGTTGCCGCGTTGGCTCCGGTTGCCGACTCGAACACCATGGGGGAGATCGCAGGCTACGTCGTCGCGGATTACCTGCAACAGCACGCGGGTGACGCGCGCCACAGCGAAACGGTCCCCGACTCTACGTGGCAGGCTTTGTGCGACTACCTCACCAGCCATGATGACCAAGGTATTGTCGGCGAAAGAGCCTACAGCGAACAGCTGTACCGGTACGCTGAACCGCTTCTCCGTCAGGCAGCAGATGCCGGGAGGCGTTACGCCGCCTTCCTGCTGGTGCAGTTGCTTGACAAACTCGGCCGGGAGGAGGAACTGCGGGCCCGTGCCGACGCTGGAGACGAGAACGCGGCCAGGTATTTGGTGTACCTGCTTGCCCGGCAGGGGCGGGAGGAGGAACTGCGAGCCCGTATCAGCGCAGGAGACCACTACGCCGCCGATTATCTGGCGCAGCTGCTCTCTAGAGGGCAAGACTTCATGGGGCACCGTATCAAGGCGATACGTCACATGCGTGGACTTAGTCAGGCTGACCTGGCTTACCCGGAACTGTCCGATTCCTACGTGAGTTTGATCGAGAGTCGGAAACGGATTCCCACCCAGCTGGTGCTTGAACTGCTTGCACGTAAGTTGGACTGCTCAGTGTCCTATCTGCTAAACGGCATTGTGGGCGAGCACCTCGCAGAGATCGACAGTGAGCTGGGATTCGTGGAGTGAAGGGCTGAACCGAGGACGGTCGAACAATACGCAGTGGCCCAGGGGCAGCAGGTTGAACTGTTTGAGCCCCCCTGACGCGTGGCTGGCTGTTTGCAATCGCTATTGGCCGTACGCGATAACTACCCTCCACTAGGATGATCTTGGTGGTGTAAGGGGCCTCCACGGGAACTGGAGCCGCCAGTGGGTGCAGCGGGGTTGGTAGGAGTGAGCCGGGAGACCGCCCGGGGATCCGTAGGGCTGAACCGAGTCGCTATGGGAAGGCATTAGAGACACAGCCGGACGCGCAACAAAAGCCCCTGACTGGCGTTTCCGCTGGTCAGGGGCTAGCTTGCCTAGTTCCCATCGCTGCACAAGATCGGAAATGCCGTCCGGGATCCGTGCGTTCCGGAGGGCCTTTCACCTGTGGAGCCGCCTTCGGGATTCGAACCGAGACCCTTCATTACGAGTCTGATCACGGCCATCCACCGGTGTCCGCCCTCATCCCGCCGCCTGGTCGACGGCCACTCGCACAGCCCGCCAGTCCACACATATCCACGTCCGTGCGGGGCCGTTGTTAGCAACCGTGTTAGCACGACGCCATGATCAGCCATCGTGCCCGATAGCAAGCGGACCCGCACCGCAGGGCCGCCAGGCCCGAGGAGCGGAAGCCGCGCGGCAGCAAAACAGCTCCGCATTAGGAGAGTGAGAGCAGAATGACTCGGCTATCTGGCCCGACCTGCTGAAACGCACCTCTGAGCTCGTATGACAAGTGTGATCATCCCGCACATGTCCCGCGGCCAGCCCGCTGATCAAAGTGCCCTCGTCAGATAGATGCGAAGCAGACCTAAACCGTAGGGTCACCAACGCCACACCAACGCCTGAGCACCGGAAGCGATCTATAGGCCTACTCTGGTGGGCACACATCGGCCCATCCCCATCGCGGAGAAGGCGCTTCGTCCGGCTCGCGACCATATGGAAAGGTTTCAACGAGCGCCGGTTGCTCCTGTAGCGCCAACTCATACCATCCTTCATTAGCACACCTTCTAAGAAATCTGTCCACGGACTTCGTTGCTCCAGAGGCGCGGAATTCGTCGAGAAGGAAGGCTTGGTGCGCCTTCTCCCAGGCGTCTATCTTGATAGATGTCTCATGAGCCTGATCAAGGAGTCGCTGAATAGCATCGGTGGCCCCCAAAGACCTCAAGGTCTCCAGCATCATTGCCACATCCAACGGAGTCCTAAATACTGCAGATACTTCGGGAAGGAGGCCGAGGATGTATTCGATTTCCGCATAGAAGTTCAAATTTTGTAGAACGTTCATGAGATTCGCTACATCCGCGCCGTCGCCTAGCTCGATATTCTGGAGCGGGCGTCGTGATTGGATTCGAGAAAGCAGTGCGTGATCTCCCCTCTGGGAGAGGGTACTCAGAAAATACATTGCGGCATGAGTAGCTCCGAGAGGCATGTTGACAAGTACTTCTTCATCAATCAAGTGCCCCTTCAAGCCGTAAGTGCGCACGCTGTCCATGAAGAAAATTGCATCCGCAACGCTAATCGGATCGCTAACATCTACTGCCTCATGTACGCGATCCGTCAAACGCTGAGCATCGTCGTCCCTCTCAAGCCTCAGAAGGATCTTGCATATCTCCAGCAGTGCTCTCGGGTCGTCTATGGGAAGATGCTCGACAACCCCCCTTTCGAGGAATTTCGCTGCCGAATCACGATCGTCTACATATTCGCACCAGTCAAGGAATCCATAGACGCTTTCGACGTCTAGAATATTCGACTCGGCAATCAGCTTTTTGACGAATGCCTCCAAGGGTGCGGAAAGGGCGAGGTGTTTCATTCCGACTAGAACTGCACCAACACCTACGGGGGAATCCACGATTGCTTCTTGGGCGATACGTGAAGCTATTAGGTCAGCTAGATCAAGCCGATCGGGTTCCCTGAGATAGCTGAGGAGAACGCCCGCGTGAAGCAGGCTATCGATCTGTACATGTTGCAGTGAATCAACGGCGAACTGTCGGCCATGCATTGAGAATATCTCCGGCGTAGACAATTCGTGGATAATGGCCCCGATGTCGGATAGCTTGGCCTCAGTCAAACCGGTTCTAGGCAAACGAGCCAACAATTTCTGAATAACGTCGTCTTGACTGTATTCTCTCGCTTCCTCCAAGAGATTTCCGACCGAACGTAGATCGGACATGTCGATATGTGCCACTACCCAGTCTGCGGCGCGCGAGATGTCGGTGGGGTCGCAGAACTTCATCGCGTCGAGAAGGCCGGGTTTATTGTACGAGCCCTGAGCGGCCGATCTCGCGTGAAGCATCGCGCTGTATCGGTAAAGCCCTCTGATCCAGGCGAACTCTGCCATCTGTCCCAGATCTGAGGGGTCGCGCGAGTGCTCGCAAAGAGCCTCCCATAGCTCTGCAGGCCCGAGCTGGGAACTGCGCACTCCTAGATAGTGTTGCACGATGAAATCGCTCGGCACATAGAGCTCTCCCGAGGATCCCGATCTCATTCTATGGGAGTTGATGGCACTCAATGTGTTGCGAACGTCAGTGCGCGACCCATCCTCTCGATAACCGCGAGAAAGATCCCTTAGTGAGCTAACGGCCCAATCGTCCTCACCTGGGCGCTCCCGAGGGCTCATGTAGCCATCAGCAGCCTTGGCAAGAAATTCCCTGGAGAGTGATTTTCCGTATCCGATTCGTTTGGCATCTATCGCTGTGTATATGAGCGCCTTCTCGTGGGGGCGAAAAGATGAGCCATCGTTGATTCTATTGATCAGCTCTGGTCCGCCTGTGAGGTGCTGTATTATCTGGCCATAGCTTCTTCCGGCCTTAAGGGCCATAGAGATCCTAGCATCCGATTTAGCGAGTGCCTCAATAGAGTCCATCTCATTACTGGTGAATGATGATGGCACGTCAATGATGGTCGTATAGCGGGATTCGAGTAGTCTGCGAATCTGGGCGTTAGTGTCAGGTAGTCGACCTCGGGCCATGAGTTCATTTAGATAGGGCACTCGCCATATGGTTCCTAGGACCATCAAGTTTCGCGAGGTAGATAGCACTCTGATCAACGCAGTCGCGATCTCGCGACGCCTCTCGTCCGAGAAGAAGACCTGAGCTTCATCCAGCCAGATGATCACATTATCTTGCAATGGAGACTGTAGCGTTTCGAGAAGGGCGCATGAGTCATCCGGCCTGTGAACATTCCACTCTTGGAGTAGTGAATGTGTTGCCTCGAAGAGAGCACGGGTCTTACCTGTGGTCGAAGATCCCGCGACTAGTATCAGTTTTGATGCACCCTCGGCCTTATTTCTCTCCATCTCTATCCATAGCGCCGAGTCGTGATCTCTGTGGAAATATGGCGTGAGAGCGTCCCGCTCATCTCGGCTTCCCCGATCGAGGATCAAGCTTTGCTGCACACCAAGATCTCGTGGGTTAAGATCACCGAATATTGGCGGGGTAGCGGTTTGCGTTGCCCTGTCTCCCCGCATCCGTGTGGCGATCATGTCTTCGTGAGACCGCTTCATCGCGATTAGCTCTTCAACAGTGAAGCCAATTCCGTGATCTTCGTCAATCACAGCGTGGTGGGTTGGACAAAGTAGGATCAGATTCTCATATGAATCCCGTTCACTGGCAGGCATCGAGGGATTCCCTCTTGGGCCGTTATCTTCGCGAGCGACGATATGAGCTTCCTCGCCAAGCACAATATGATGACTTAGTGCACTGGACGGCTCATTAAGCGTAGAAGTCAATTCTTGTACGCAATTCTTGAACGCGCACATGTTTGCGCTGCGTGCCCAGAGGAGCTTTCTTGTGCGCTGTGTGATTGCCATATTTCGCTGTTCGGTAGGAGGGTGCAGGCATTAGCCTGGCACGAGAACGCTGGTGCAATTGTGGCCCAGAGCGCCTGGCCAGGGAAGAGGCTCGAACGCCGGTGTCGGCGCGTGAGCGGTGCTGGGCGCGACCGGCCGAAGAGCCGCAGCGCGGCCAGCGACCGCCTGACGCGCGCCGACCGCCGCAGGCGGGCGGCCTTGATGACGTGTAGATAAGTTGCTTTCACACGTGGTCGTTGATCTTGTCCTGTCCCGGGAGATGCTTGACACTGCTGTCCCATCACATGCTTGACGGTTGCTGTTTTCGGCTATGCCGTGGTGCGTCGTTTGCGGGCG
>NZ_JBEZDO010000027.1:0-145036 GCF_040648355.1 Nonomuraea sp. NPDC049152
TCTTCGAGAGCCGCGTTGTAGAGCGCCCGATGATCGTCCAGCATCGCTGCCAGTGAGATTTCCTGATGCCGGGTCGGGCGGAGCACGAACTTGAACGACCTACGCACGAGTCGACCTCCTGGGCCTCGTCAGGGTCGAGCCGCCCGGCGAAATCGCCGAGCCGCGAGGTATCCACGGATCTGACTTGGTCGATCAACACCCGGGTGTCCCGGTCAGCTCGATCTCGGGCCGGAAGATCGCGCGGCCTGCCCGGGTGGAGGTCGGAGCGACGAGCAGGGTGGACAACCTCGCGAAAGCGTCAGACTGCACGATGACTGCGAACCGCTCGCCTTGCTGCTCGTGTCCCACGGCGTCACGGGGAGCGCGCAGCCGGTAGACGTCACCACGCATTCGCGTCGCCGAACTCGCCGCGGATCGCCTCGATCTCCGCGAGGTCATCGGGATCATCGGCCAACCGGCTGGCGTCGGCTCGCGCCTGCTCCATCCACTGGAGCTGACCTGCCAGCCGGATCGCCTCCCTCACCACATCCGTGGTCGATCTCCCGCTGGCGGTCAACCGTGTGAGGATCTGCTCGGTTTTCGGAGCATGCTCATATTGTCACTGTAGAACGGGCCGCTCCGCAGGTCTTCGACCGATTCGGGTAGCCGGGTGAACACGAAGGGCGATCAGGGACGGTGGGCGCTGGGGACCAATGTGTTCGCGGGCTCGGGGAGGGGGCGGAGGCTGGGCAGGCGGATCAGGATGAGCAGCGTGACCAGGCCCGTGATCAGGGGTGGCACCACGAAGGCCAGCGTCGGGCCGAAGCGGTCGACGAGCTGGCCCGCGACCGACGCTCCCGTCGCGAGCCCGAGGCCGATCGCGCCCGTCAGCCAGGTGAACGCCTCGGTCCGCACCTCGGCGGGCGTCAGCCGTTCGATGATGGTGTAGCCGGTGATGATGACCGGCGCGATCACCAGCCCGGCCAGGCCCGCCGCCCCGAACAGCAGGGGGACGGTGCCGGCGAGCATCAGCGCGCTGGTCGCCGCGGCGAGCAGGCCGAGTCCCCAGACCAGGCGGGTGGGGGCGGGGACGCGCCAGCGGATCGCGCCGTACAGCAGGCCGCCGACGACGCTGGCGCCGGAGAAGGTGGCGTAGATGGGACCGGCGACGGCGGGGACGCCCATCTGGGCGGTGAAGGAGGTGATGCCCACCTGCATGCTGCCGAAGACCGACCCCATCGCCAGGAAGCCGAGCGCGAGCACCGCGACGCCGCGCAGCCTGAGGACGCCCCTGGTCGAGCGCACCTTCACCGGCATCGGCTCGGGCGCGCCGATCCTGGTGACGGCGAAGACGACCGTGCCGGCGAGGATGAGCGCGAGCGAGACCAGCAGCGCCACGACGGGCGAGAAGCCGGTGGAGAGCAGCACGAGGAGCACGGGCGCGAGCGTGAACGTCAGCTCGTCGGTGATCGACTCGACGGCGAAGGCGGTGCCGAGCCTGCCCGAGCCGCCGAGCAGGTGCGACCAGCGGGCCCGCACCATGGCGCCGACCTGCGGCACGGAGGCGCCCGCGAGCGCGGCGGTGACCGCGAGCAGCGGCACGGAGGCGTGCGAGGCAGCCAGCGCGAGGAGCGCGCCGAGGGCGAGGGCGTGCACCGTGACCTGGGGGAGCAGGACGCGCGGCTGACCGTACCTGTCGGCGAGGCGGCCCGTCTGGGGCCCGACGACGGCCTGCGAGATCGCGGCGGCGGCCGAAGCCACACCTGCCGCGCCGTATGAGCCGGTGGACCACTGCACCAGCAGCAGGATGCCGATCTGCAGCATCGCGTACGGCAGGCGCGCCACGAGCGCGGGCACGAGGAACCGCCATGCCCCAGGCGTGGCGAGCACGCTCAGGTAGGAACTCAAGGATGGTCTCCGTCCAGGTCATGACGGAGAACCCCCTGCGAGGCACACCGCCGTGGTGGGCTTCGACCGGGGTAGATACCGCTCGGAGCGGCCGCCGTGCGGTCTGCCAAAGAACAACGCGACAAAACGCCATTCTATGTCACATCATCGGTACATGGTCGTCGAAGAGCGCCCCGGCGGCAGCCCGGGCTCGCGGCTGGTGCCGTGGCTGGCGCGCCTGTTCGTCTATCCGCTGCTGGCCTGGACGCCGTTCGGCCTGATGCGGTTCGCCGCGGTCATCGACCTGATGGCCGTCGTGCTCAGGCCGCCACGCGGCACCAGGACCGCGAGGGTGCGGGGGCTCGGCTGCGCGGCGGAGTGGGTCAGGGCGAAGGACGTGGACCACCGCGCCCGCCGCGTGATCCTCTACTTCCACGGCGGCGGCTTCGTGCTGTGCGGGCTGCGCACGCATCGGCGGCTGATCGCCAGGCTCTCCAGGGCTGCGGGCGTGCCCGTGCTGTCGGTGGCCTACCGCAAGCCGCCGGGTGTGCCGTTCACCGACACGGTCGAGGACTGCGTGGCCGCCTATCGCTGGCTGCTGGCCAGGGGCTACGCGGCGGGCGACATCGTGGTCGCCGGCGACTCGGCCGGTGGGTACCTCAGCTTCCTCACGCCGCTGCGCGCCGTCGCCGAGGGGCTGCCGCGTCCCGGCGGGATCGTGGCGCTGTCGCCGTTCATCGACCTGGATCACGCCGCCAGGCCGGGCAAGGACCCCTACCTGCCGGTGTCGCGGCTGCCCGCGCTCGGCAGCCTGCTGTGGCCCGGCATCCTGCCGACCGACCCGCTCTGGGGTCCCGCGCACGCCGACCTGTCGGTGCTGCCGCCCGTCCTCATCCAGGCGGGGTCCAGGGAGGTGCTGCGCGCCGACGCCGAGCTGATGGCCGCCGCGCTGGAGCGGGCAGGCGTGCCGTGCCGCCTGCAGATCTGGCACGGCCAGGTGCACGCCTTCCAGGTCTTCGCCGACCTGGCCAGGGAGGGCATGGCCGCGATCGGTGAGGCGGGCGCCTTCGTCAGAACGGTCTAGGGCCGCGCAGCCACTGCGGCTCCTTCAGGCAGCGCCGCACCTTCGTGGGATCCAGCGCGCCGAGCCGCTCCCTCATCAGCCTGGCCACGCCCTCGATGGCCACGATCCCGGTGCCGTGGCTGGGCTGCTGATCCGTCTGTACGGCCAGCAGCAGGTCCCTGCCGGGCCCGTGCACGCGGCCGTAGCTGGTCACCGCCCAGGTGTTGTGGATGAAGGGCCTGGGCGTCCAGCCGTTCTTGAGCGCCACCTTGTCGCCGGGTCCGGCCGCGGCGCTGATCCCCCACGCCTGGTCGCGCTGCACCTGCTCCATGAGCCGCAGCACCTTCGTCCTGTCGCTCTCCTTCAGCCCCGGCCCGCCGCGCACGAGCGCCTCCATGAGCTTCACGCGGTCGGCCGGGCTGGTCTTCGTGCCGCCCCAGTACTTGCTCGGCCCCGGCGTCGTCTCGCGCAGCCCGAGGCGCCGGTAGAGCCCGGCCACGCCCTCACCGCCGCCGACCCGCCACCACAGCGCGTCGGCGGCGTTGTTGTCGCTCTCCTTGATCATCAGCTCGGCCAGGTCATTCTCTTCCGCGGACAGGCGGTGCCGGCGGGCCAGCAGCGTGGTGAGGATGTCGACCTTGGCGCCGCTCGCGGTGATCATGTCGTGCTCGTGCTCGCCGTACCCGAACCTGACGCCCGTGAGCAGGTCGTGGGCCATGAACACGACCCGGCCCGGGTATCGCGCCAGCAGGCGCCTGACGTCGCTCCTCAGCGTGGCGCGGGCGGTGTCCGCGGCCTTGTCGTCCTTGTAGGTCTCCAGGCACTGGCCGGGCTGGGCCAGTTTCATCGGCTGCAGCCGTACGACGGGCACCGGCGTCACGGCGCAGCCCGCGGCCAGCAGCAACACCGGCAGCGCCGAACGCATCTTCCACCCCCGCATCGCGCACGGGGGAATGTCCGACTCTTTCCCGCTAGATCATGGTGTGACACCCGCTCGGAGATGTTCGCCCATGAACTCCGCGGTCGCCTCGACCGCCTGGGTGACGTACGGCTCGGCGTCGTAGAGGTCGACGTGCCGCTTGGCGTCCAGCCACACGAGCCGCTTGGGCTGCCCCATCCGCTTGTAGGCCTCCTCGGCGCCCTCGGGCGAGCAGAACCTGTCGACGACGCCGTGCACGATCAGGCCGGGACGCGGTGACAGGAAGTCGGCGCCCATCATGTTGTCCATGGTGACCAGCTCGCGGATGCTGGCCACGGTCACCCTGTTCCTCCAGTGCGGCGAGGCGGTGCCGCCGTAGTAGGCGTAGGGCTCCTCCCCCGGCATGGCGGCGTCGCCGTCCTCGGCCACGGCGGGCACGTACTCGACCTGGCCGCCCTGGTCCTGCCGCTCGAGCACCTGGGTGAGCCCGGGCAGGACCGACTCGAAGTGCCTGCCGTAGGGGTTGTTGTAGGCGCCGGCGATGCCGGCGAACGCCTTGACCCTGGGGTCGAAGGCGGCGAACCTGAGCGCGTAGCCGCCGCCGAGGCAGATGCCGACCGCGCCGATCCGCTCGGGATCGACCTCCTGCCTGCTCCTCAGCAGCGACACGGCGGCCCTGAGGTCGCCGAGCTTGCCCTGCCAGTCCTCGTGCTGCCGAGGCTCGCCGCCCGACTCACCCCAGTTGCGATGGTCGAAGGCCAGCGTGACGTAGCCGTGGGCGGTGAGCCGCTGCGCGTACAGGCCCGTCACCTGGTCGCGGACCCCGGTGAAGGGGCCGGTGAACACGAGGGCGGGGTGCGGCCCCTCGCCCTCGGGGATGCGCACGTCGCCGACGAGGGTGATCCCGTCGACCTCGAACTCGACTCTCATGCGTTCAGTCTCGCCCGATCGAGGACCGGACGGGACCTGGACCGCCCTGACCCGGAGAACCCCGGCCGCGATGGGACCGCGGCCGGGGTTCTACGAGGTTGTCCGAGGACCGTCAGGTCGTCAGGAGTCGAAGCCGAGGCCCATCCTGTCGAGGGTCCGCAGCCACAGGTTGCGGCGCCCCTGGTGCAGGTCCGCCTGGGCGATGGACCACCGGGTGAACTGGATCACCCCCGACCGCACGGGCTCGGGAGGGAAAGGGACCGGCTTCTCGCGCACCATCGCCAGCTCGGTCCGCTCGGTGCGCTCCCCCGACAGCAGGTCGAGCATCACGTTCGCGCCGAACCTGGTCGCGCCGACGCCCATGCCGGTGTAACCGACCGCGTAGGCGAGACGGCCGCCGTGCGCCTGGCCGTAGAAGGCGCTGAAGCGGCTGCAGGTGTCGATGACGCCGCCCCACCTGTGGGTGAAGCGCAGCCCCGACAGCTGGGGGAAGGTGTCGTAGAAGTGTCCTGCCAGCTTGACGAAGGTCTCGTCGCGCTGCTCGTACTCCGGCTTGAGCTGGCCGCCGTTGTAGTAGACGGCGTCGTAGCCGCCCCACAGGATGCGGTTGTCGTCGGTGAGCCGATAGTAGTGGAACTGGTTGGCCGAGTCGCCGACGCCCTGCCTGTTGCGCCATCCGACGGAGGCGAGCTGAGCCTCCGACATCGGCTCGGTCATCAGGGCGTAGTCGTAGACCGGCACGAGGAAGTGCTTGAGCCGCTTCAGCAGGGGAGGGAAGACTCCCGTGCCGAGTGCGACCTTGCCGGCCTTCGCGGTGCCGTACGGCGTGCGCAGATCGATCGTGACGCCGTTGTCGGCGAGCGACCTGACGGGGCTGCGCTCGTAGATGCGAACGCCCACCTTGATGCAGGCCTCCCGCAGGCCCCACGCCAGCCTGGCGGGGTCGACCATCGCGCAGCCGCTGCGCTCCCACAGACCTCCCAGATAGGTGGGCGAGTTGACCTCGGCCCTGACCTGCTGCTGGTCCAGCGGGACGTAGTCGAGCCCGAGGTCCTCGATGAGGTCGAGGTGCTCGGACAGGTCGTCGAGCTGCCATGGTTCCGTGGCGACATGCAGCTCACCGGTGCGTTCGAACGAGCAGTCGACGCCGTAGCGGGCGAGCGTCTGCTCGATCTCGTCGAGGTTCTCGACACCCATGCGCTCGAGGCGGTCGATGTCCTGCGGCCACCTGTCGAGGCCGTTGGGCAGCCCGTGCGTCAGCGTCGCCATGCAGAACCCGCCGTTGCGGCCGCTGGCCGCCCAGCCGATCCTGCGCCCCTCCAGCAGGACGACGTCCTGCGCGGGGTCCCTTTCCTTGGCCATCAGGGCGGTCCAGAGCCCGGAGAAGCCGCCGCCGACCACGACGAGGTCGGCCTTCGTGTTGCCGATGAGCCGCTTCAGCGACTCGGGCCTGGCCGGGGTGTCCAGCCAGTACGGCTTGCGCTCCGCATCAGCAAGAGCCTTCAGCGGATCCACAAATCTCACATCCCTACGTGAGTGTTACTACTGCAATGAATTGATTGCCCGATCAGTCAGTTGATCGCGCGCGGGTTCCCCCCGCCTGAATCCGATCTCGCCTCCCTGTTCCTTGCCAAGGTCCTGGCCGGCAGAACAAGCGGGGGGAGGTTCCCCCACCCGTCTGAGGCGCATTATGCCGAAATCCCCCGCCTCGGCGGGGGGTCACGGTCGCTTTCTAGGCGCGACGGCGCGCGGTCACCGAGTTGACGACGGCGATCACGACGCCCACCGCGAAGATGAGCGTTCCCAGGATATTCACCTGGGGCGGGACACCGATGCGGGTGGCCCCCCAGATCCACAGCGGGAACGTCTGCATGGCGCCGCTGGTGAACTGGGTGATGACGAAGTCGTCGATGGACAGCGCGAAGGCGAGCAGCGCGCCCGAGACCACGCCGGGCAGGATCATCGGGAACGTGACCCGCCAGAACGTGATCCACGGCGAGGCGCCCAGGTCCCTGGCGGCCTCCTCGATGGACGGGTCCAGCCCGACCACGCGGGCCCTGACGGTGATCGCCACGAACGACACCGAGAACAGCACGTGCGCGATGAGCGCGGTGGTGAACCCCATGTCGATGCCGTTGCTGACGAACAGCGACAGCAGCGCGGCGCCCATGACCAGCTCGGGCGAGGAGATCGCGGCGAACATGACCAGGTTCGTCGCGCCCTGCCCCTTGAACCTGTAGCGGCCCAGCGCTAGGCCCATCAGCGTGCCGAGCACAGTGGTGATCAGGACCGACAGGACCGCGAGCTGGAGTGAGTTGATCATCGCCTGGGTCAGGTCGGGATACTCGTCGAGCCGTCCCCACCACTTGAACGTGAAGCCCTGCCAGGAGACGTTCGACTTGCTCTGCGTGTCGTTGAAGCCGAAGGCGATCATGACGGCGATCGGCAGGAACAGCCAGGCGATGATCACCCAGACGTAGATGAACAGCAGCCGGTCGGCCAGTGCGCGTGATCTCATCGGGCCGCCGCCTCCAGCACGTTCTCGGTGCCCAGCGCCTTGGCGTAGGCGAAGATGCCTACGAGCATGGCCGCCATCAGCGTGAACGACAGGGCCGAGGCCGTGGGGTAGTTGTTGTTGACCAGGTACTGCGTCTGGATGATGTTGCCGATCATCGTGTTGGCCGGGCCGCCGAGGATGCCCGCGTTCACGTAGTCGGCCGTCATCGGGACGAAGGTCATCAGCACGCCCGCGAACACGCCGGGCAGCGACAGCGGCAGCACGATCTTGCGGAACGCGGCCGTCCTGGTGGCGTAGAGGTCCTGCGCCGCCTCCACAACCCGGGGGTCCACCCGCTCCAGTGCCACATAGATCGGCAGGATCATGAACGGCAGGTAGTTGTAGACCAGCCCGCCGACGACCGCGACCGTCGTCTGCAGCACGTGGAAGTCCGCGGGCAGCACGCCCATGGCCCTCAGCGGCTGCAGCAGGATGCCCTCGTCGGCCAGCAGGAACTTCCACGACACCGTCCGCAGCACGAACGAGACGAAGAACGGCAGCAGGACCAGCAGCAGGTAGGTGGACTTGCGCGTCCCACCCTTGAAGGCGATCCAGTAGGCGATGGGATAGGCCAGGGCGATCGAGATCACCGTGCCCGCCAGGCCGTAGCCGATCGAGCGCAGGAACTGCGTCTTGTACTGCACCAGGCTGTCGGTGTAGGTGGCGAAGTGGAAGGTCTGGGCGAACCCGTCGACCACGTTACCCTCCTGGGTGGACACCGATGCCATGAAGATCATCGGCACCACCAGGAAGATCGCCAGCCACAGCCCGCCCGGCAGGATCAGCAGGTAGGGCGTCAGGCGCTTCATCGCGCTAGCCCTGGGTGATGGGCTGGAAGATGCTCTCGAAGAGCTGGTCCGTCTTGCTGTCCAGCAGCAGGTAGGAGCGCATCTTGGCCAGATCCGACTCCGTCGGGTAGATCAGCGGGCTCGTGGCGATCTGGTCGAGACTCTTCTTCTCCTCGCCCGTGGCCTTGGCGGCGTCGGCGAGCACGATGTCCTTCGTGGCGGGCACCGGAGTGATGTAGTTGATGTACTCCACGAGCATCGCGGCGATCTTGGGCTGGTAGACGTAGTCCATCAGCGTCAGCGCGTCGACCGGGTTCTGCGCGGTCTTCGGGATGCACATGTTGTCGGTCCAGATCGTGGCGCCCTCCTGCGGCACCACGAACTTCAGGTTCTTGCCCTCGGCGACCTGCTGGAACACGTCGCCCGACCAGGCCATCGTGATCCAGATGTCACCGCGCACGAGCGCGTCGATGTAGTCGTTCTCGTAGTACTTGCGCACGAGACCCTGGTCGCGCTGCTCCTGGAGCTTGGCCGCGGCCTTGCGCCAGTCGGCCTCCGTCGACTTGTCCGGGTCGATGCCGAGGGCGAACATCCCGAAGTTGGCGATCTCCTGGGAGTCGAGCATCATGCCGACCTTGCCCTTGTACTTCGGGTTCCAGAGGTCGTTCATGCTCGTGACCTCGTCGACGTACTCGGGGTTGTATGCGATGCCCGTGACGCCCACCGTCCACGGGATCGTGTAGGTGTTGTTGGGGTCCCAGCGCGGGTTCTTCACCTTCGACGCCGCGTTGGCGGCGAAGTTGGGAAGCTTGGAATGGTCAAGCGGAGCCAGGTAGCCGAGGTTGATGGCCTTGGCGAGCTGGTTGCCGTTGGTCATGACCATCAGGTCGAAGCCGATGTCGGTGTTGGCGGCCAGCTGGGGCTGGATCTTACCGAACCACGTGCCGTTGTCCTGGATGGCCTCGTTGTAGGTGACCTTGATGCCCTTGTCCTTCTCGAACATTTGCAGGGACGGGTAGTTCTTGCCGTCCTTGTCGATGTAGAGAGGCCAGTTGGCGAAGCGCAGCACGCCGTTCTGCTTCTTGCCGGCCCAGAAGTCGGCGATGGCGTCCTTTTTCGGTGTTGCGGCGGTCTTCTTCCCCTCCACGCCGCAGGCCGTGAGGGCCAGGGCGGCGGCCGACATTCCGGCCAGCTTGAGCGCGTCGCGGCGACTGGTCGTCATGCCACGGAGGAAGGCGGGGTTCGTGCGAACGTCCATGAGACGGTTATCAACTTCCAATCGCGTATGAGTGCTGCGGCTTCCACGAGAGCCAGACGGCGTCGCCACGTTCGGCGGTGGTCGTCGCGTCGTGCGCGTTCTGCTGGAAGACGGTCACCTCTGCGCCGTCGGCCAGCTGCACGGCATAGCTGTTGTAGGTGCCCAGGTAGACGACCTCGGAGACGGTGCCTTGAACGGCACTGACGCTGCCTTCCGGCTCGTCGACGTCGATCGTGATCTTCTCGGGGCGGACGGTCACCGTAACCTCGCCGTCCTGCCCTCCCGGGACCAGCACGCGCCCTCCCGCGACCTTCAGCACGCCCCCGGTGAGGGCGCCGGTCAACAGGTTGGATGTGCCGATGAAGCCCGCGACGAATGCGGTGGCGGGCTGCTCGTAGATCGCGCGTGGCGTCGCGAGCTGCTCGACCAGGCCGTCGTGCATGACGGCGATGCGGTCGCTCATGGTGAGCGCCTCACCCTGGTCGTGGGTCACGTAGACGAACGTGATGCCCACCTCGCGTTGGATGCGCTTCAGCTCGATCTGCATGGCCTGGCGCAGCTTCAGGTCGAGCGCGCCGAGCGGCTCGTCGAGCAGCAGCGCTCTCGGGTTGTTGACCAGTGCCCTGGCCAGCGCAACACGCTGCTGCTGACCGCCGGACATCTCGCGCGGCCTGCGCTTCTCGCGACCGGTCAGGTCGACGATGTCCAGGATCTCCCCGACGCGGCGCTTGATCTCCGCGTCCGGGGTCTTCTTCTGCTTGAGTCCGAAGGCCACGTTGTCCCACACGCTCATGTGCGGGAACAGGGCGTAGGACTGGAACACCATGTTCACGTCGCGCTTGTTCGGCGGAACGTTGGTGACGTCCTGTCCGTGGAGCTTGACCGTGCCGCGCGTCGGCTCCTCGAAGCCGGCGATCATCCGCATGGTGGTGGTCTTGCCGCATCCCGAGGGACCGAGGAGGGAGAAGAACTCCCCCTCCTCGATCGAGAGCGAGACGCCCTTCACCGCCTGGACGACCTCGCCATGCGAGACGTACTCCTTGATCACGTCATCAAGGTCGATAGCGCTGGTCATACCAGGATTTATCCCACTCTTGTGTCGTTGCTATTCGCCGATGTAGTGCATGACGTGCTTTACCCGGGTGTAGTCATGCAGGCCGAAGACCGACAGGTCCTTGCCGTATCCCGAGTGCTTGAAGCCGCCGTGCGGCATCTCGGAGACGAACGGGATGTGGGTGTTGACCCACACCACGCCGAAGTCGAGCTTGTTGGACATCCGCATGGCGCGGCCGTGGTCGGACGTCCACACCGAGCCGGACAGGCCGTACTGCACGCCGTTGGCCTTGGCCAGGGCGTCGGCCTCGTCGCTGAAGGTCTGGACGGTGATCACGGGTCCGAAGACCTCGTTCTGGACCATCTCGTCGTCCTGCTGGAGGCCGTCGACGATGGTGGGGGCGAAGAAGTAGCCCTTGTCGCCGACCCTGTGGCCGCCGGTGAGGACCTTGGCGTGCGCGGGGAGCCGCTCGAAGAACCCGGAGACCTTGGCCAGCTGGTTCTCGTTGTTGAGCGGGCCGTACAGGGCCTCCTCGTTGGACAGGTCGCCGGTGACGGTCCCCGCGGCGGCCTCGCTGAGCGCGGCGACGAACTCGTCGTGCACGCTCTCGTGGACCAGCACGCGGCAGGCCGCGGTGCAGTCCTGGCCCGCGTTGTAGAGACCGGCGGTGGCGATCGACTCGGCGGCCGCCTTGAGGTCCTTGACGTCGTCGAACACCACGACGGGAGCCTTGCCGCCCAGTTCGAGGTGCACGCGCTTGAGGTCCTCGGCCGCGGTCTTGGCGACGGCCATGCCCGCGCCGACCGAGCCGGTGATGGCGACCATCGCGGCCGTCGGGTGGCCGACGACCAGCGCGCCGGTCTCGCGGTCGCCCGTGACGACGTTGAAGACGCCAGGGGGCAGCACGCTGCCGAGGATCTCGGCCAGCTTGAGCGTGGAGACGGGTGTGGTGTCGGACGGCTTGAGCACGATGGTGTTGCCCGCGGCGAGCGCGGGGGCGATCTTCCAGACCGCCATCATCATCGGGTAGTTCCAGGGCGTGACCTGGCCGACGACGCCGATCGGCTCGTGCTTGATGACGCTGGTGTGCTCGGCGAGGAACTCGCCGGCCGTGGGACCCTCGAGCGTGCGCGCGGCCCCCGCGAAGAAGCGGAAGTGGTCGGCGGCGATCGGAGTCTCGTCCTCGGCCATGCGGGCCCGGGGCTTGCCGGTGTTGAGGCACTCGGCCTCGTTGATCTCGTCGGCCCGCGCGTCGATCGCGTCAGCGACCTTCAGCAGCAGTCCGGCGCGCTCGCCCGGCGTTTTCTGCCCCCACGATTCGAACGCGGCGGCCGCGGCGGCGTAAGCCGCGTCGACATCCTCCTGACCGGAGACGGGCGCCTGAACGTACGCCTCTCCGGTGCAAGGGTCGATGATGTCGGAGAATCGGCCGCTCTTGGCGTCCACGAACTCACCGTTGATGAAGTTCTGCAGACGGGTGGTCAACGTTGACCTCCTGGTGAGGTGGCTGAGTTGTCGCGACTCTGACAGAGCGTCAGCATCAGGACAAGGGATTTCGTCGCGAAGATATCAAATTGCTACGAATTCGCTTGACTCTGAGCCCAGAACTGACAACATGTCGCACCAGGACCGCGCGAGGGCTGTGCGCGGCACAGGAGGGATTGCCACACAATGACGACCCCGCCCAAGGTACGCAGAGACGCCGACGGCCGACCGGCCCAGGTCGTGCTCGACGACCTCTCCAAACGCATCATCGAGGAGTTGCAAGAGGACGGGCGCAAGCCGTACGCGGCGATCGGCAAGGCGGTCGGGCTGTCGGAAGCCGCTGTTCGCCAGCGGGTTCAGCGGCTCCAGACCGACGGGGTCATGCAGATCGTCGCCGTCACCGACCCGCTCACGCTGGGCTTCCCCCGCCAGGCGATGATCGGCATCAACTGCGAGGGCGACCTCGACAGGATCGCCGACGAGCTCGCCTCGATCGAGGAGATCGACTATGTGGTGCTGACCGCGGGCTCCTTCGACGTCATCGTCGAGGTGGTCTGCGAGGGCGACCGCCATCTACTGGAGATTCTCGGCAAAATCCGCGCGATTCCCGCAGTCCGCGCCACGGAGTCGTTCGTGTACCTGAAACTGCGCAAGCAGACCTATTCCTGGGGCACCCGGTAAAACTTCCCCCTTATTACGGCAAGCAAGGTCATCCCGCCCTGTGCTGTTTCACCACGGGTCACGACAGCGCGGACCCCGAAGGACGCCGACAGGCCCGGCTGTGAGTCTCGGCGCGGAACATGTCGGCTATCGCGGCGGGCGGAACCACGGCCGCCCAGCCGGTCCGTCCAGGGTGACGAACCGGCCGGCCTTCGGGCTCATCTCACCTGGATCGTGGCGATCTCCCAGGCGCGCAGCGGCAGGCGGGCGGCGTCGACCGGGTCGCCGGGACGGCCGCGCAGGTCGGCGCGGCGGGCCTCGGTGAAGTCGCCCTCGATCCTCGCCATCGTGTCCGAGCCGGTCATGGCGACCACCCGCAACTCCTTCCAGCCGTCGCGGCGGCGCAGGGACGTCATGACGACGCCCTCGCCCTTCACCGTGAGGCCCGTGGCAGGGTCGGGAAGGGGCAGGTCCCTGTCGCCGGTGCCGGGCACGGCCAGGACGTCGTGCCTGAACACCTCGGCCGCCTCGGGCACCGCCGCCCACGTCCCCGTGTACGGCATCAGCGCCAGCCTGACCGAGCGCGGCCCCCTCGACTGGGCGGCCGGGGTCGGGAGCTGGGGTCCTGCGGGCTCGGGCCTGAGAGCGTTGCGGTTGCGGGACAGGTAGCCGACCGAGCGCAGCAGCGTGAGCGCCAGCTCGTCCTCCACGAGCTCGTACTCGGTGACGTGCTCCAGCAGCGCGGCCACCCCGCCCGCGGCCACCCACGAG
This sequence comes from Nonomuraea sp. NPDC049152, assembly GCF_040648355.1. Taxonomy (NCBI): domain Bacteria; kingdom Bacillati; phylum Actinomycetota; class Actinomycetes; order Streptosporangiales; family Streptosporangiaceae; genus Nonomuraea; species Nonomuraea sp. NPDC049152. Next base: position 13,352 of record NZ_JBEZDO010000027.1, read on the forward strand.
GAGGCGGGGAAGGTCGGCAGGGGGGTCTCGCCGCAGCCGCCCTCGGCCGTCAGGCCGCGCTCGACCACGGCGAACTGCCCTTCGGCGAAGGAGGTGCCCGCCGACTGGGCCAGCGGCACGTGCAGCCGGACCCGGTGGTCGGCGCAGCGGTTGTCGAACTCCACGTGCAGCCGCACGTACGGCTCGCCCACGCGCAGCTCGACCCGCGTGGTGACGACTACGCGCTCGACGTCCTCGGTGCGGGAGGCGGCGGGGAGCGGGTCGGCGGGCCCGTCTGCCTCGGTCAGGTCGGTGCCCTTGGGCCAGGCGTAGACGCGCAGGACGTCTAGGGCGGCGACCAGCGGCCCCGAGCAGACCAGGCCCACCTCGACCGACTCGGGCTCGGAGACCAGGCGGTCGGTGGCCGGCGGGGCGTGGTTGTAGGTGTCGCCCACGTCGCCGCCGTCGACGACGCGGCCCGCTCCTGTGACGGTCACGCCGCCGGGTCCGGTGAGGGTGAGCGTGCCGTCGCCGGCGACCTCCACCCGCAGCAGGCCGTTGTCGAGCACCTGCCCTTCTGCCCGCACCCCGCTTGCCTGCCGCGCCTGCCCGTGTCCGGTGGGCGAGGTCCTCGAGGAGGACGGGGGCCGGGGGCGGAGGCTCGTGTGGCCCAGGGCGGGCGTCTCCACCAGGGCGGCGACGGTCCTGCGGGCCTCGGCGACGATGCGGACGCGGGTGACCTCGCCCTCCGCCTCCGCCAGCGCCGCCGACACCTCCGCCACGTCGAACTCCGCCGCCGACTCGCGCGCGACCCTGAAGATCAGCACCCCGTCGGCGATCGACCAGCCGGTGATCTGCTGGCCGTACAGCTCGGTGCCGTGGACGAACGAGAACGCCAGCTTCGGGTCCATCTCCTCGTCGAGCAGCAGCGTCGGCGCGTACTCGAGTGTCTGGGCGGGCACGGTCCTGCCCGCGGCGTCGACCAGCGGGTCGATGCCCGCCACGTCCATCAGCACCACGCCGGTGCGGGGGAAGGGTGAGGGGTTGACGACCAGGACCCCGCCGGAGGGGACGGCGGCGGCCAGGCGCGAGGTCACCATGTCGCGGACGGCCTGCCCCAGGTGCTCGGCCTCGGCGATGCGGGCCGCGACCTGCTGGGCGGTCTCGTCGACGCCGCAGCCGGTGACCGAGTCGTGTCCGCTGGCGTCGACCAGCCGCCACCACGCCATGTCGAGGAAGCGCTCGGGCCACGACCCGCCCCAGAGCGCGGCCAGCGGCTCGGCGTAGCGCTCGACCATCCGCTCGGCCCTGCCCATCGCCTGCTTGACGTGGGCGCGCACCGAGATGACGCCGGGCAGGATGTTGGCGCGGGCGTGCGAGCGCAGCTCGCCCCTGACGCGCGGCAGCCCTTCGACCTCCGATGAGCCGAGGTAGCCCGACAGGGTGCCCATGCGGGCGCCCAGCGACGCCACCATCTGCGGCAGCCCGCGCACCGGGGCCGAGTGGTCGGTGCCGTACATCGCCAGCAGCGGTTTCGCGTCCCCCTGCCACTCCCGCATGGTCGCGACGAACTCCTCGGCGCGGGCGACCAGCTGTCCCGGCGCCTCGAACAGGTGGGCCCCGTTCCCGTAGCCGCCCGCGGGCAGGTACTGGGTCCGCACCGCCGTGCCGTCGGGGGCGACCCACGCGAAGGCGTCCGTGACCACGGAGGAGGGCACGCCCCGGTAGACGCACGCCTGTGTCAGCCCCGCCAGGCTGAGGATCTGCGGCATCTGAGCGGTGTGGCCGAACATGTCGGGCAGGTAGCCGACCGGCATGGCGCCGCCGAGCTTGTCCGCCCTGTCCATGCCCAGTTCGAGGTTGCGGACGATGGTCTCACCCGAGCACAGGAACTCGTCCAGCAGGATCTGCCACGGCCCGATCGCCAGGCGTCCCGCCTCGACCAGCGCGGCGATCCTGTCGCGGTTCTCCGGGCGCACCTCGAGGTAGTCGTCCACGCAGGCGAGCTGCCCGTCGAGGGTGAAATGGTAGTCGGGCTCGCGCTCCATCGTGTCGAGCACCTCGTCCATGAGCGCGACCAGGCGCAGCCTGAAGCGCTGGAAGGGCTCGTACCACTCCCTGTCCCAGTGCGTGTGCGGGACGACGACGATCTCCTGGGTCACGCGCACAGCGCCATCACCTCGTTCTCGTGGGATTCCAACCTGAACGGTCCCTCGCCCGCGGGCACCAGGACCCGGTCGCCGCGGATCACCTGGCGCGCCCCCGAGCGGCGCACCAGGACCAGCCCGTCGGCGTCGAGGGCCAGCAGCTCGTCGCCGAGCCTGAGCAGCAGCGGCCCTTCGGGCCCCGCCGAGACCGCGGTACGGCCCGCCCGCACGCCGTCGAGAACCGCGCCGGGCTCCTCGGCCAGCACCCAGGTGGTGGGCGCGCCCGGCAGCCCGTCGGAGCCGTGCCGGTGGAAGTCGCTGCCGCCGATGACGACGACGTCGTCGCGCCAGGCCTGCGCCCACGCGAGCGGCGCGCCCCAGCGCCGGTCCCACCAGCCCGAGTGCCACACCTCCGCCACCCGCGGCCGCTCCGACAGCGGCTGCAGCCACGCGCAGTCGCCGCCCAGGGGATGGTTGATCGACATCAGCCCGCGCTCGCCCCACGTGTCGGCGGGCTGCCTGAAGTCGACCCATCCGACGTCGCCGAACACGTTGGCGTGACCTCTGTCGGTGGTCACCTCCTGCCCGGGGATCAGCGTGATGTCCTGGACCTTCCCCAGGTGGGGGTGATGGCTGACGGTGTTGTGGTCGGTGACGGCGAGGAAGTCGAGCCCCCTGCCGGTGGCCAGCGCCGCCAGCTCCCCGATGGTCAGCGCGCCGTCGCTGTGCACGGTGTGGGCGTGGAAGTCGCCCGCATACCACCGCAGGCCCTCGACGTCGGGGATGTCGCGACGCGGCGGCCTGACGGCGGCAGGCGGCTCCTCCTCGGCGGGTCGCAGGGGTGCCCGCCGGTGGATCGTCACCTCCAGCGTGAACTCCAGCCCCTCCGGCGGCACCCTGTGCAGCCGCAGCCACACCTGCCACGCGCCGGGCTCCGGCTCGCCAGGCAGGTAACCCGGCGTCGCCCAGTCACGCGTGATCGTGTACTCGTCGCGCGCGCCACCCGACCAGCCGCGGAAGCCGTACGGCGAGGCGGCGCCCAGGTCGAGCACGCCCTTCGACCTGTCGTAGCCCAGCCTGACGGTCACGCCCTCAGCGCCCGCGGGCACCTCGAAGGGCACTTCCCTCAGGATCCGCTCCAACCGGTCGTCCAGGCTCCAACGGCCGTGGATCAGGGTCATACCACGTTCCCATCGCGATAGATCAGCGCCCGGTCGCCCCTGGGCACCGCGAATCCTTCCGCACCCAGCGCGGGTTCGCTGCCTTCCGGCACGACAACCTGGACGATCACGCCGCCGACTTCGAGCGTCACCAGGTGGGCGGCGCCCAGGTTCTCCACGATCGCCACCTTCCCGCCGAAGGCGCCCTCGACGGGCTCGACCGAGTAGGTCATGTACTCGGGGCGCACGCCGTACACGATCTGCTCGCCGTCGGACAGCCGCCCCTCGGCCGAGCCGGGCACGGGCAGCTTGCAGCCGGCCACCTCCAGCCGCTCGCCCCTGACGACCCCGTCGAGCAGGTTCATCGGGGTCGAGCCGATGAAGCCGGCGACGAAGGTGTTGGCGGGGCGCTGGAACACCTCGGCGGGGGTGCCGATCTGCCTGATGAGCCCGTTCTCCATGACCGCCATCCGGTCGGCCATGGCCAGCGCCTCTGCCTGGTCGTGGGTGACGAAGACGGTGGTGACGCCGAGCTCGCGCTGGAGCTTCTTCAGGAACGTGCGGGCTTCGAGCCTGAGCCTGGCGTCCAGGTTGGACAGCGGCTCGTCGAACAGGAACGCCTGCGCCTGGGTGGCCATCACGCGGGCCAGGGCGACGCGCTGCTGCTGGCCGCCCGAGAGCTGCCCAGGACGGCGGTCCATGAGATGGGCCAGGCCGAGCCGTTCGCCGACCTCGCGTGCCTTGTCGGCGCGGGCGGCCTTGCCGACCTTTTTGATGCGCAGGGGGTAGGCGATGTTGTCGGTGACGTCCATGTGCGGGAAGAGCGCGTAGTCCTGGAAGACCATCGCCACGTCGCGCGCGCCGGGCTGGACGCCCGTGACGTCGCGCTCGCCGATGACGATCGAGCCGTCGGTGGCGGTCTCCAGACCCGCGATCGTGCGCAGGAGCGTCGTCTTGCCGCAGCCCGACGGGCCGAGCAGGGCGAAGAACTCGCCGTCGGGAATCACCAGATCGAGTGAGTCGAGCGCCTTCACGCCGCCTGGATAGACCTTGGTCAGGCCTCTGAGTTCGATCGCGGCCATCAGCGCTTGATCCCTCCGTGGAAGCGGAAGCCGTACTTCTTGCTGACGAACAGGTACATGAGCACCACCGGGACGGAGTAGAGCAGGCCGAAGGTGGACAGCAGCGGCAGGTTGGCCTGGCCGCCCTCGGTGTAGAGGGTGAACATGATCACCGCTCCCGGCTGCTTCTCGACGTCGCTCAGCAGCAGGTAGGGCATCAGGAAGTTGCCCCAGACGTTGGCGATGGCCCAGACCCCGATCGTGGCCAGTCCAGGCCGGACCAGCGGGACGACCACATGGCCGACGATCTGCAGCGGCGAGGCGCCGAAGACCCGTGCCGACTCCTCGTAGGACTTGGGGGTGGAGTCCATGAAGTCCTTGAGCATGAAGATCGCCGCGGGCAGCAGTCCGCCGGTGAGGATGAGGATGAGGCCGAGCTGGGAGTCGATGAGGTTCAGCTCGACGGCCAGCTGGAACAGCGGCACCATCGCGGCCGTGCCCGTGATGATCGAGGAGAGCAGCAGCAGCGCGTAGAGCAGCGCGTCGCGTCCTGGCAGCCGCACGCGGCTGAGCGCGTAGGCGGCCAGCGCGGCCAGCAGCACGACCAGGAGGGCCGTGCCCACGGCCAGCACCAGCGAGTTGTAGAGCGAGCCGAGCGCGTAGGGGTGCTCGAGGATCGCCTGGAAGTTCGCCAGCGTGAAGTCGGGCAGCGAGACCTCGTAGGTGGGGTCCGAGGTGAACGGCGCGGCGGCCAGCCACAGCAGCGGCACGGTGAAGAAGGCCATCAGCACGGCGATCAGCGCGTAGAAGCCGATCCTGCCGAGGACGAAGCGGGTCATGACTTCCTCCTGAGCAGCCGTAGGTAGAAGATCGCCACCACCAGGTTGATCAGCAGGATGATCGTGGACACGGCGGCGCCGAAGCCGAGTTCGCCGCCCTTCAACGCCACGTTGTAGACGTGGACGGCCAGCACCTCCGACTTGTGGTCGGGCCCTCCGGCGGTGAGCAGGAAGGGGGTGAAGTCGTTGAACGTCCAGAGGCTGATCAGCAGCAGGTTGGTCAGGATGTGGCCCCTGATGTGCGGGAAGACCACGTCGCGCAGTTGCTGCAAGCCCGAGGCGCCGGCCAGGCGGGCGCTCTCCAGGTGCGAGGGCGGCACGTTCCCGAGCGCCGCGCCGTACAGCATCATCGAGAAGGCGGTGCCGCGCCAGGTGTTGAAGACGATGATCGACAGCATCGGGTGGTCGAGCAGCCACGCGAAGCCTGGCAGGCCGAGCAGGGCGTTGAGCGTGCCGCCGTCGCGGTCGAGCAGCGCGATCCACAGGAAGGAGACGACCGCGCCCGGCAGGATCCACGCGAGGATGACCAGCCCCTCGACCACGCGCTTGAGCGGGCCGCGCCGGTCGCGCAGGAGCCAGGCGATGGTGAAGCCGAGCACGACCTGGCCGATGACCGCCGAACCGAGCACGAACTGCACGGTCAGCCAGGCGGAGTTCCAGAAGCCGTCGTCGGAGATGGCCTTGACGAAGTTGTCGAGGCCGACGAACTGCGGCTCCGCGGCGGCCAGGCCGGTCAGCCGATAGTTCGTCAGCCCCAGGTAGATCACCCACAGCGCGGGGAACACCAGGAACACCGCGATGAGGGCCATCGCGGGTGCGATGAACGCGGCGGCTCTGGGCGTGCCCAGACCCGCCGCGTCCGCGCTGTAGCGGGCCTTCTTGTCAGGAAGCGACGTTGCCTGCGCCACCGACGAGTCCTTCGAGCTTCGACTGGTACGCCGTGGCCACCTGGTCGGGCGCCGTACCGCTGACCACCTGGGCGGTGGCCTCCTGCAGCGCGGCCGAGACCTGCGGGTAGACCGCGAGCGGCGGACGGTAGGCCGTCAGCGGGAGCACCTTCTCGGAGATGAACATCAGGAGGGGGTCTCCCGTGAGGATCTCCTTGTTGACGTCCGTACGCGGGGTGATGCGCACGTTCGCCTTGGTCTCCTCCTTCAGCGCCTCGGGCGAGAGGGTGAAGGCGGCCAGTTCGAAGGCCTCCTTCGGGTGGGCGCTGTTGGGGTTGACCGTGCGCAGCGCGCCGCCCGACATGCTGACGAAGTCCTGGCCGCGGATGCCCTTGCCCGCCTCCATCGCCGGGATCATCGCGAAGCCGACGACCTGGTCACGGTCGGCCATCTTGGCCACGCCGTCCTTGGGGTTGACGACGCCGCGCCAGAAGTAGTCGCCCTCCATCAGGATGCCGATGTCGCCCGCCGCGAAGTCGGCGAAGGACTTGTCCCTGCCCTTGGCCTCCTGCTGGAGCTTGGGGTCGCCGAGGCCGCTGCCGCCGTAGATCTTCTGGTAGAGGCCGAGGGCGTCCTTGAGCGGCTGGGAGGCGCCGGACCACTTGCCGTCCTTGTAGATCTCGCCGCCCGCGCCCGCCAGCAGCGGGAGCACGCCCTGCATCGAGGTGGCCTCGCCCATGGCCGTGCCCGCGTTGATCTGGATCGGCGTGCGGATGCCCGCCGCCTTCAGCTTGGTCCCCGCGTCGAGGACCTCCTGCCAGCTCTTGGGCTGCCAGTCGGCGGGCAGCCCCGCCTTCTGGAAGAGCGTCTTGTTGAAGTAGAGGACGCGGCCGTCGGTGCCGATCGGCAGCGCGTACTTCTTGCCGTTGTAGGTGGTCAGCCCCTGCACGGCCTCGGGGATCTGCGACCAGCCTTCCCAGCTGTCGGTCTCGGCGCCCGCGACCTCCGACAGCGGCTTGATGTATCCGGCCTCGGCGAACTCCCCCGCCCAGATGCCGTCGATGTCGATGACATCGGCGCCCTTCTTGGACTTCAGGTCGAGGGCCAGCTTGGTCTTGTACTGCTCGTCGTCGACGCCGCTGGGCACGAACTTGACCTTGACGTTCTTGCCCTTGGCCTTCTGCGCCGCCTCGAACTTGGGAATGACCCAGTTGGCGATGTGGTCGGCGGCGGCGGCGTTCTTGCCGCCCGCGATGGCGTTCTGGGTGATCGTCAGCTCGATGGCGTCAGAGCCGGAGGACGACTGGCCGCACGCGGTGAGCGCCATCCCGGTCACGGTGAGCACCGCGACAGCGCCAATGGATCTTTTCACGCAACCCTCCGAGAGTGTCCGAAAAGCCTGGGCCAATATGTCATGACAACTGCACGACGTAAAGACCTGGCAACATTCGCGCAACCTCCCGGTTTTGGGACATCCCATTACCGGGCTCGTGTTGCGGGCCGGACACTCAGGGGAAGGTGGGACGCCACGCTAGCCGACGAGCGGCGCCTCGGACTCGAGCATCCCGCCATCGGCGGAGACGATCGGCGGGACGGGCGTGTCCGCCGAGCCGACCAGGCGCGGGCCCGCCGGGCCGTACACCTCGCGCGGCTCGGGGAAGGTGAACAGCAGCGCGAGGTAGAGCACGGCCGCGACTCCGAGCGGCAGCGAGACGTCCACGCCGCCGGCCAGGTCGCCGAGCGGGCCGACGAACTGGCCCGGCAGGTTGACGAACAGGATGGCCAGCGCCGCGGAGGCCAGCCACGCGGCCATGCCGCGCCAGTTCCAGCCGTGGGTGAACCAGTAACGGCCGCCGCGCTGGCGGCGGTTGAAGACCTGCAGCGCCTCGGCGTCGTACCAGCCGCGGCGGGTGACGTAGCCCAGCATCATGATGACCATCCACGGAGCCGTGCAGGTGATGATGAGCGTGGCGAAGGTCGAGATGCTCTGGGTGAGGTTCGCGGCGAAGCGGCCGGCGAAGATGAAGGCGATCGACAGCACGCCGATGAACACCGTGGCCTGGACGCGGGAGAAGCGCGGGAAGACGCTGGAGAAGTCTAGGCCGGTGCCGTACAGGGCGGTGGTGCCCGTGGACATGCCGCCGACCAGCGCGATGAGGCAGACCGGCACGAAGTACCAGGCGGGCGAGATGGCCAGCAGGCCGCCGACGTAGTTGGGCGCGGCCGGGTCGACGTACTCCTGCGCCTTGACGGCGATGACCGAGGCGGTGGCCAGGCCGAAGAAGAACGGCAGGATGGTGGCGATCTGCGAGAGGAAGGCGGCCGCCATCACCCGCGAGCGCGGCGTCTGGGCGGGGATGTAGCGCGACCAGTCGCCGAGGAAGGCGCCGAACGAGACGGGGTTGGACAGCACGATCAGCGCCGCGCCGATGAACGAGGGCCAGAACAACGGGTCGCCGGGGGCGATCGTGCCCGCGTAGGAGGGGTCGAAGTCGCCGGCGAAGGCGAAGGCGCCCAGCACGAACAGCAGCGACGCCGCCACGACGGCGATCTTGTTCACGAACAGCATGAAGCGGAAGCCGTACACGCAGACGATCAGCACCAGGCTCGCGAACAGCGCGTAGGCCACGCCGTAGGCCGGCGCGCTCTCCGGCAGGCCCACCAGGCGGTGTGCGCCGCCGACCAGCGCGTCGCCCGAGGACCACACGGAGATGGAGAAGAACGCGATCGCGGTCAGCAGCGACAGGAACGAGCCGACGACCCTGCCGTGGACGCCCAGGTGCGCCGAGGAGGAGACCGCGTTGTTGGTGCCGTTGAGCGGGCCGAACAGCGACAGCGGGGCCAGGATCAGCGCGCCCACCACCAGACCGAGCACGGTGGCGGTCAGGCCCTGCCAGAACGACAGTCCGAACAGGATGGGAAAGGCGCCGAGCACGCAGGTGGCGAAGGTGTTGGCGCCGCCGAAGGCGAGCCTGAACAGGTCGATGGGGCGGGCGGTGCGGTCGGCGTCGGGGATGCGGTCGACGCCGTAGGTCTCGATCTCGGTCAGGCTTTCCCTGCTGCTCACGGCTTCTCCTTCAGCGCCAGGAGGCTGATCAGGTCGTAGGCGACGTGGGAGGCGGCGACGGAGGTGATCTCGGCGTGGTCGTAGGCGGGGGCGACCTCGACCACGTCGGCGCCGACGAGGTTCGCGCCCGCCAGGCCCCTGAGGATCTCCAGCAGCTCGCGGCTGGTCAGGCCGCCCGCCTCCGGGGTGCCGGTGCCGGGCGCGTGAGCGGGGTCGAGCACGTCGATGTCGACCGAGACGTAGAGCGGACGGTCGCCGATGCGCTGGCGCAGGGCGTCGATGACCTCGTCGAGGCCGCGGCGCAGCACGTCGGCGGCGGTGACGATGCCGAAGCCGAGCCTGCGGTCCTCGTCCAGGTCACGCTTGCCGTACAGGGGGCCGCGGATGCCGACGTGGCTGAGCGCCTCGGTGTCGAGCAGGCCCTCCTCGACCGCCCTGCGGAACGGCGTGCCGTGGGTGTACTCCGCCCCGAAGTAGGTGTCCCAGGTGTCCAGGTGCGCGTCGAAGTGCAGCAGCGCCACCGGGCCGTGCTTCTCGGCCGCGGCGCGCAGCAGCGGCAGCGCGATCGTGTGGTCGCCGCCGATCGTGACCAGCCTGCTGTCGAGGGAGGCGGCGGCGTGCTGGATGGTCTCGACCGCCTCGCCGATGTTGAAGGGGTTGCAGGCGATGTCGCCCGCGTCGGCGACCTGCAGCCGCTCGAAGGGCGAGACGTCCAACCCCGGGTGGTACGGCCGCAGCAGCCGCGAGGCCTCCCTGACGGCGGCGGGGCCGAAGCGGGCGCCGGGCCGGTAGGAGACGCCGCTGTCGAACGGCACGCCCACGACCGCGACGTCCGCGTGCTCGACCTCGTCGAGGCGGGGCAGGCGGGCGAAGGTGGCGAACCCGGCGAAGCGCGGGGTCTCGGAGGAGTCGACGGGCCCCCTGGGCATATCCTGTCTCCCTTTCTCGTGGCTGCTGTTTGCACGAGTGTGCGGGGCCCCGCCCGAAGGAACAATTGTGCAGGTCACGAACTTACGCATACGCTTTGTGGGTGACCACGAAGGTCTCCGTCGAGGATCTTCTCCGCTCCCCCGCCCTGCAACTGCGCCTGCTTGCCGGTGGGGCTGGTCTGACGCGGTCGGTGTCGTGGGCGCACGTCAGCGAGCTCGACGATCCGACGCCGTGGCTGCTCGGGGCCGAGGTGATCATGACGACGGGCCTGGGCGTGCCGCGCTCCGCCGCGAAGCAGCGGGCCTACCTCGAACGGCTCGACGATGCGGGAGTGTCCGCGCTGGCGCTGTCGGCGCAGCTTCACATGCCGCCGCTGCACGGCGCGTTCTTCGAGGCCGCGGAGGAACGCGGCATGCCGGTGCTGGAGGTGCCGCTCGCGGTGCCGTTCATCGCCATCGCGCAGGAGGTGGCGGCGGCCGTCCAGGAGGACGCCAGGCAGCGGCTCGGCGCGCAGCTGCAGGTGTTCGGCGCGCTGCGCTGGCTGGCCGCCGAGGACCTCGACCACGCCACGCTCTTCAGGCGGCTCGAACGGCTGAGCGGCTACGAGGTCTTCCTCTGCACGCCGCAGGGCCGGCCGCTGCTGCCAGGCGTGCCCGTGCCCTCGCTCGACGTGCTGCCCTCGGCGCCCGACGCGCCGCCGACCATCCCCGGCGGATTCGTGCTGCCGGTGCCCTCGCCGGGCGGGCCCGCGGGATTCCTGGTCGCCTTCGAGCGTGAGGGCGCCAGGCCCGCGGGCCTGGCCGTCGTCCAGCACATCGCCACCGTCGCCGCCCTACAGGTGGCCATGGTCAGGCACGAGAGGGAGACGCTGCGCAGGGAAGGCGCGGAGACGCTGTCGGAGCTGCTGCAGGACGTGCTCGACCCGGCCACGGCGCGGCGGCGGCTGGCCAGGATGGGACTCGAGGCGCCCATCGCCCTGCTCGCGGTCCGCCAGGTGACCGACGAGGCGCTGCGTCGCGCCCTCGACGACGCGCCGCACCTGATGCTGCGCCGCGGCGACGACCGCTACGTGCTCGGCTCCCCCGCCCTCGGCCCGGCCGTCGCCGAGATCCCGGGGGTGGCGGCGGGCGTGTCCAGGCCCTTCACCCCTGGCGAGCCGATGCGGGTGGCGCAGCGGGAGGCCGTGTGGGCGGCGTCCAGGGCCGCCGAGTCGGGCAGGGCGCTGGTCCACTACGGCGACGACACGACCGGCAGGTGGCTGCAGGACGACCCGTGGGTGCTGACCGCGCTGGTGGAGCATGTCCTGGGGCAGGTGATCGCCTACGACTCCGCGCACGGCTCGCGGCTGCTGACCTCCGCGCGCACGTGGATGGAGCGCGACCGGCGCACCGAGGACGCGGCGGCGGCGCTCCACATCCACCCGAACACGCTCGCCTACCGGCTGCGCCGGTTCGCCGAGCTGACCGGGCGCGACCTGTCGTCCAGCGCGGCCTTCGCCGAGGTGTGGCTGGCCATCCGCGCCGCCAGGCAGCTCGGCCTGGAGGACTGACCCCACCGACCGGCACCCCGTGGCGGATCCCCGTTGCCAGGCCTTCGAGACCCGGGCCCCGCGCCTTGAGGGTCTTCGGAGCCCAGGGTTCTGCGGTCCTGGGGTCCGGGTCTCCGAGCCTCGGCGTTCGGGAGGGCTCCGGGTGCCGGAGTCCGGGGATCTGCGGTGCCGGGTTCTCGGGTCTCGGGGCTCAGAGAGCGACGTAGCGGCGGCACGCCGAAGTCGCGCTGGAGGAGCGTGAGGGACGGACGGTCAGCGGTGACCGCGGTGGCCTCGACCCGGCGTGCCGTACGGGATGATCACTCGGCGGCGGCGAGCTGACCGCAGGCGCCGTCGATCTCGCGCCCACGGGTGTCGCGGACGGTCACCGGCACGCCGTGGAACTCCAGCCGGCGCACGAACGCGCGCTCGTCCTCGGGACGCGAGGCCGTCCACTTCGATCCCGGAGTCGGGTTGAGCGGGATCAGGTTGACGTGCACCAGCTTGTTCTTCACCAGCTTGCCGAGCAGGTCCGCCCGCCACTCCTGGTCGTTGATGTCCTTGATCAGCGCGTACTCGATCGACACCCGCCGCTTGGTCTTGGCCGCGTAGGCCCACGCGGCGTCGAGCACCTCGTGCACCTTCCACCTGGTGTTGATCGGCACCAGGCTGTCGCGCAGCTTGTCGTCGGGCGCGTGCAGCGACAGCGCGAGCGTGACGGGCAGTCCCTCGTCGGCGAGCTTGTTGATCGCGGGCACGAGGCCGACCGTGGAGACGGTGATGCCGCGCGCGGAGATGCCGAGCCCGTCAGGCGCTGGGTCGACCAGGCGGCGGACCGCGCCGATCACGGCCTTGTAGTTGGCCAGCGGCTCGCCCATGCCCATGAAGACCACGTTGTTGACCCGGCCTGGACCGCCGGGAACCTCGTTCGCGGCCAGCGCCCGCGCCCCCGAGACCACCTGTTCGACGATCTCGGCCGTGGACATGTTGCGGGTCAGGCCCGCCTGCCCCGTGGCGCAGAACGGGCAGTTCATGCCGCAGCCCGCCTGCGAGGACACGCACATCGTGACCCTGTCCGGGTAGCGCATCAGCACCGACTCGACCAGAGCGCCGTCGAACAGCCGCCACAGCGTCTTGCGGGTGGTGCCCGCGTCGGTGGTCATCTCGCGCACGGAGGTCAGCAGCGCAGGCAGCAGCACCGACAGCTTCTCGCGGGCGGCGGCAGGCAGGTCGGTCATCGCCGCGACGTCGGTGGCGAGGTGCGAGAAGTAGTGGCGCGAGAGCTGGTCGGCGCGGAAGGGCTTCTCGCCGAGCTCGGCGACGGCCGCGCGACGCTCGGGCATCGTCAGGTCCGCCAGATGTCTCGCGGGCTTGGCCCGGCGCGGCGCCGCGAACTGCAGCAACGGGCGCTCGGTCTTCTCGGCGGTCATGAGCCCTCTCTTTGATCTAAAGTCCAGATGTGGCGATATACCGATCGTCTGGCGAGGGGCAAACCGAGGTCGTCCTCACCGATGGGAACCCTTACGGGAGCCGCACTCTGGTGGTCGAACGCGACGAAGCCGCGTCGGTAGCTTACCTGTGCTCTCCTGGCGGCGAGGTGCACGGAGCCGTCTGGCTGGCCAACCACGCACCCGCCCCCGAGGTCGTCGATCTGGCCAGGCTGAACGCGGGCGCGCCGCCTCTCATGCCACGGCCGAACACCCGCCATCCCAAGGGACGGCACGCGCTCGGCCAGCTGACCACGTTATGGTTCGAGGAGGGCGACGGGGTCGCCCTGTATGAGAACGACGAGCTCCTCGCGGTCATTCCTGGCTGGGCGGACATGAGCAGGGGCATGCCGGGCTACGCGCGCGAGGCCGTAGGCGAGACGCCGTTCGCCTGGGCGCTGTCCGAGGCGCTCGAAGGCTTGCAGCCGCGACTCACCCACGCTCGGGCCTACTGGCAGTGGCGCCACAGCGAGGGCTCATGGGCCTCCTTCCAGCAGTTCGTCATGGGCCACCTCGATCGGACCGTCGGCCCTTCGGGGCGTTACTGGGACGCCAGCGGCGAACGTCTTCCGACGGTCGGGATCACCGAGCGCCCGCCGTACGCGGGCAGGGACTTCACCGTGCTGTCGACGGTCGGCATGAGCTGCCAGCGCATGCCCACGGTCGAGCAGTGGATCGACAGGCCCCGCGCTTACGCCAGGATCGAACTGGCGGTCGCCACGCACGGCGATCCGCGTGAGGCGGCGCTGCTGCTGGTGTGGCTGGCGCAGTACCCGTGGCACTCGGTGACGTGGCTGGGCCACGGGCATACCGCCAAGTGGTACCACGAGCCGTCGACGTTCCCGCTCGGTGCCCAGTACGACGGGGTCATCATGCTCGCCGAAGCCCCCAACATGCCTGACATATCGGGATTCGGGTTCGGCGGCGAGGCCGTCCGCTGGCTCTGGCTGGAGGCGTGGAACGGAGAAGCCTGAACCCAGGGCTCGCCTAGAAGAACAGCGACAGCAGCAGCCACACCGGGATCAGCGTCGCCACCAGCGAGTCGAGCCGGTCCATCAGCCCGCCGTGCCCCGGCAGCACCGATCCCATGTCCTTGATACCGAGGTCCCGCTTGATCATCGACTCGACCAGGTCGCCCAGCGTCGCCATGATGGCCCCCAGCACGCCGATCAGCGCGCCCTGCCACAGCTGGCCGCCCATCAGCCAGGCCACCAGCCAGGCGCCCACCGCGGTGCAGGCGATCACCGATCCGGCGAAACCCTCCCAGGTCTTCTTCGGGCTGATGATCGACATCTTGTGCCTGCCGAACAGCACGCCGGCGAAGTAGCCGCCGATGTCGCTGCTCACCGTGACCGCGATGAAGATCAGTACCCGGTAGTGGCCGTCGCGGGGCTCGGCGAGCAGCAGCGCCACGAACCCGGCCAGCAGCGGCGGATAGGCAAGCGCGAACACCGACGCCGTGGCGTCGCGGACGTAGCCTTCCTGCGGGCCGTCGAACATGCGCCAGAGCAGCAGCGCGAACAACGCCACGACATAGGTGCCGAGCAGCCACGAGGCTCCGCCCCAGTACGCGCCCGCCTGCATCGCGGCCGTCGCCACGAGCACGGGGACCAGCGGCACCCTGATGTCGCGGGTGCCCAGCGCATGGACGACCTCCGCCACCCCCACCCCCACGGCCGCAACGACCACCAGGAGGAAGATCTCCTTGATCGTCAGCAGCGAGATGAGGACCAGGGCGCCCAGACCGGCGCCGACCGCGATCGCGGCCGGCAGGTTCCTGCCGGCACGGCTGCCCGGCGTGAGTTCTTCCACAGACTCTCCAACTCGGCGGTCAGACCGCGCCGAGCCGTCTGATGCGCACGCTTCGCTTGATACAGCCACGGCCCCCGCGTCACGCGAGGGCCGTGCGGATGCGACCACTCAGACCTCGAGCAGCTCCGCTTCCTTCTGCTTGAGCAGCTCGTCGATCTTGGCGACGTGCTTCTGGGTCAGGTCGTCGAGCTCCTTCTCGGCGCGGCGGACCTCGTCCTCGCCGGCGTCGCCGTCCTTGATCATCTTGTCAAGGGTCTCCTTGGCGGAGCGGCGGATGTTGCGGATGGAGACCTTGGCGTGCTCGCCCTTGTTGCGCGCGACCTTGACGTACTCCTTGCGGCGCTCCTCCGACAGCTCGGGGAAGGCCACCCTGATCACCTGGCCGTCGTTGCCGGGGTTGACACCGAGGTCGGAGTCGCGGATCGCCTTCTCGATCGCGCCCATCGAGCCCTTGTCGTAGGGCTGGATGATGATCATGCGGGCCTCGGGGACGTGGAACGAGGCCAACTGCTGGATCGGGGTCGGCGAACCGTAGTACTCGGCGTTGATCTTGTTGAACATCGACGGGGTGACGCGGCCGGTCCTGATGCCCGCGAAGTCCTCCTTCGCGACCGAAACGGCCTTGTCCATCTTTTCCTCGGCTTCGAGGAGGGTTTCGTCGATCACAGCGGCTCCCTGTCTATTGGTCGCTCACCTTCCTGGCTCGCTCCGCGGTCCCACATCTGTCTGCGCCAGGAACCGCTTCGCGCGCTTCGTCAGGTTCGCTCCCTATTTCCCTGCCGGACTCACCAGCGTGCCGATCTTCTCACCGCGCACCGCGCGCAGGATGTTGCCCTCGCCCATCAGGTCGAAGACCACGATAGGCAGGTCGTTCTCCTTGCACAGGCTGATCGCGGTCTGGTCCATGACGGCGAGGTCGCGTACGAGAACCTCCGCGTAGTCGAGGTGGTCGAAACGGACCGCGTCGGGGTTCTTGCGCGGATCGGAGTCGTAGACCCCGTCCACCTGAGTGCCCTTGAGCAGCGCCTCCGCGCCGACCTCCAGCGCGCGCTGGGCGGCGCAGGTGTCGGTGGAGAAGTAGGGGATGCCGAGCCCGGCGCCGAAGATGACCACGCGCCCCTTCTCCAGGTGCCTGATGGCACGGCGGGGCAGGAACGGCTCGGCCACCTGCTGCATGGTGATGGCGGTCTGGACGCGGGTCTCGATGCCGCGCTTCTCAAGGAAGTCCTGGAGCGCCAGGCAGTTGATGACCGTGCCCAGCATGCCCATGTAGTCGCCTCTGCCGCGGTCGAGGCCGCCGGCGGACAGGGCGGCACCGCGGAACATGTTGCCGCCGCCGACCACGACCGCCACCTGCACGCCCTCACGGACGGCCTCGGCGATCGAGTCGGCCACGTGACCGACCACCTCTGGATCGATGCCCATCGGCTCACCGCCGGCGAAAGCCTCGCCGGACAGCTTCAACATGACTCTTTTGTACGACGAAGCCGCCGGCGTGACGGGCTCCTGGTTCTCCTGCACGGCGGCGGCCTCCTCGGGTGGTGGTTCTAGTAAAGCTGTCGTCGAGGTGGGAGACGAGGACGCCTCCCACCTCGAGACTAAGCCTGGCCGACCTTGTAACGGACGAAGGCGAGGACCTCGACACCGTTCTCGTCGGCGTACTTGGCGATCGACTTCTTGTTGTCCTTGACGAAGGCCTGCTGGAGCAGGGTGAAGTCCTTGTACCAGCCGTTGACGCGACCGTCGACGATCTTGGCGATCGCGGCCTCGGGCTTGCCCTCGTCGCGGGTCATCTCCTCGAAGAGCGCGCGCTCCTTCTCGATGACGTCGGCGGGAACGGCCTCGGCGTTGAGGTACTTCGGCGCCATGGCGGCGGCGTGCTGCGCGATGTCCTTGGCGACCTCGGCGTTGGGCTTGTCGAGCTGCACGAGCACACCGACGGCCGGCGGGAGCTGCGGGTCGGTCTTGTGCATGTAGGCGCCGATGTAGCCGCCCTCGAGCACGGCGAAGCGACGGATCTCGATCTTCTCGCCCAGCGCGGCGTTGGCCTCGTCGAGGTGCTCCTTGACGGACTTGCCGTCGAAGGCGGAGGCGAGCAGGCTGTCGACGTCACCAGGCTTGGTGGCCAGGATGTGCTCGACGACCTGACCGGCCAGCTCCTGGAAGCGCTCGCCCTTGGCGACGAAGTCGGTCTCGCAGTTGAGCTCGAGCAGCGCGGCGGCGGAGTCGCCGTCCTGCTTGAGCGCCACCAGGCCGTTGGAGGCGGTGCGCGCCTCACGCTTGCCGACGTCCTTGGCGCCCTTGAGGCGCAGGATCTCGACGGCCCGGTCGAAGTCGCCCTCGGACTCCTCCAGAGCCTTCTTGCAGTCCATCATGCCGGCCGCGGTCAGCTCGCGAAGCCGCTTGACGTCGGCCATGTTCACGGAAGCCATGTGCTTTTCCTCGTGGGATGTCGTCGTGGAACGGGTGTGGACCCGAAAGCCTCAGTGCCGGTGCGACCACCGGCGTGAGGTACGGCTCGCGCGCGTGGCGCGAGCCGTACCGGAGCAAGCCCTTTAGGCCTGCTCGGTCTCGCCCTCGGCACCGGCCTGGACCTCGGCGGGAGCGGCCTCAGCCTCAGCCGGAGCGGCCTCAGCCTCAGCGGGAGCGGCCTCGGCCTCGGCGGCGACCTCGGCGTCCTCGACCTTCTGCTCGCCTGCGCCCTGCTCGATGAGCTCGCGCTCCCACTCGGCCAGCGGCTCGGCGGCGGCGGGCTTCTCGTCGCCGCGGGCGGCGCCGGAGCGGGCCATGAGACCGGCGGCGACACCGTCGGCGACGACCCTGGTCAGCAGGCCGACGGCGCGGATGGCGTCGTCGTTGCCGGGGATCGGGTAGTCGACCTCGTCGGGGTCGCAGTTGGTGTCGAGGATCGCGACGACCGGGATGCCGAGCTTCTTGGCCTCGGAGATCGCGATGTGCTCCTTCTTGGTGTCGACGATCCACACCGCGCTGGGCACGCGGCCCATGTCACGGATGCCGCCGAGCGTGCGCTCGAGCTTCTCCTTCTCGCGGCGGCGCATGAGGAGCTCCTTCTTGGTGAGCCCCGAGGCGGCCACGTTGTCGAAGTCGAGCTCCTCGAGCTCCTTCAGACGCTGGAGCCTCTTGTGCACGGTGGAGAAGTTGGTGAGCATGCCACCCAGCCAGCGCTGGTTGACGTACGGCATGCCTACGCGGCCGGCCTGCTCGGCGATGGCCTCCTGAGCCTGCTTCTTCGTGCCGATGAACAGGATCGTGCCGCCGTGGGCGACCGTCTCCTTGACGAAGTCATAGGCGCGGTCGATGAACGACAGCGACTTCTGCAGGTCGATGATGTAGATGCCGTTGCGCTCGGTGAAGATGAAGCGCTTCATCTTCGGGTTCCACCTGCGGGTCTGGTGGCCGAAGTGAACGCCGCTCTCGAGGAGCTGTCGCATGGTGACGACGGGGGCCATGTGCTGGTCCTCCAGTTTCTCGGTTGTGCGCGGCAGCCGTACGGCCTGCCGCCCTGATGCCCCGCAAACCCGCTCCTGCCGGACTCTCGCCCGGACCGAATGGAACGGTTCGCGACGGGGCATGCGAAGTCGGCCTGTCGCTGACAGGCCACCGAAAAGCATACCTTGCAGGGAGGCCCGACCTGACCGCGTCGGCCGCGGCGCACGTCAGCCCGCGTCGTGATCCTCGGTCGGCAGGCCCGGTACGGACCGGACTGCTCGAGGGAAGAGCGACAGGTGCATCTCCGCGAACCGGGCCTCCTCCGGCGCGTCGGACCTGCTGGAGGTGGAGTAGGGGCGCACGAGCTCGTCGATCCGCTCGCGCAGCTCCTTCATCTCGGCGGCGGTGATCAGCATGTGCGTGCGGCCGAAGGACGTCGCGTCGCGCCACTCCTCCGGCTCGGTGGGCACCGCTTCCAGTGCCAGCCTGGCCTCGTTGTCCTTGTCGGCCCAGATCGAGTCGACGAGCAGCCGCTTGGCCTCGCGCATGCCGTGCTCGTCGGCGTTCTCAGTGGCGAGGCTGATGCCGCCCGGCACGACGGCCCACATCCGCTCCCTGCCGTCGCCGCTGGCGGGAGCGTCCTGCACGAAGCCGTACTTCTCCAGCATGCGCAGGTGGTAGCTCGCCGCGCTCGGTGAGACGCCGACGACCTCGGCGAGCGTGGTCGCGGTCGCCACCCTTCGCATGATCAGCTCGTTGAGCATCGACAGGCGGGCCGGATGCGCGAGCGCGCGCATCGCCTTGGGATCGCTCAGCGGCGGGCGCGGTTCCTCCTCCATCACGTGACGAACATACCTGAAGGGTTGCCTTCACAAATCTGAAGGATTAATTTCATAGTTGTGAAGCAAACCCTTCAGGATTTCCCTCCGCTCCGTGGACAGCGCGACTACCGCCTGCTCTGGACCGCCAGGACGATCTCCATCACCGGCTCGGAGGTCTCCAGGCTGGCCGTCCCGCTGACCGCGGTCACCCTCCTCGCCGCCTCACCGGCGCAGATGGGTGTCCTGACCGCGATGGCCTCCGTGCCGGTGCTGCTGTTCGGCCTGCACGCCGGAGCCCTCGCCGACCGGCTCAGGCGGCATCGCCCGCTGATGATCGCCTGCGAGCTGGTCGCGGCATGCGCGGCGTTCACGGTGCCCCTCGCCTGGTTCACCGGCGCGCTGACCATCCCGCTGCTGATCGCCGTCGCCCTCGTCATCGGTACGGCGGGCGTCGTGTTCAAGGCGGCGAACTTCCCCCACCTGGCCGTGGTCGTCCCCGCCGAGCAGCGGACCGAGGCCATGGCGGGCTTCCACGCCTCCTACTCGGCCGCGTCCATCGCGGGCCCCGGCCTCGCGGGTCTGCTCGTCCAGGCGCTCACCGCGCCGCTGGCCGTACTGGTGGAAGGGATGTCCTTCCTGGCCTCCGCGCTGATGCTGCGTTCCATCCGCACCCCCGAGCACCACGAGCCGAGCGCGTCACGCGGCATGTGGCGCGACGTCGTCGAGGGCCTGCGCGTCAGCGTCACCAATCCCGTGCTGCGCGCCATCCTGGGCACGGGCGTCACGCTGAACTTCTTCGCCATGGCCTACATCGCCATCGCCATCCTCTACATGCTTCACGTCCTGCGGATTCCCCAGGGCATGATCGGCGTGCTCACCGCGATCTCCGGCGTCGGCGGGCTGATCGGCGCGTGGGCGGTCACCAGGCTCGCCAGGCGCTTCGGCGAGGACAAGCTGATCGCCTACACGATCCTGTTCTTCCCCGTCGACATGCTGGCGGTCGGCCTGGTCGGCGGCCCGCTCTGGGTCAAGATCCCCATCATGGCCGCGTCGGGGCTGCTCATCGGGGGCCTCGTCACGTCCTTCGGCACCTGCATGAACGTCGTCTGCATGCGCGAGGCGCCCGCCGAGATGACGGGACGCGTCAATGCGACCATGACCTTCGCCATCCAGGGCGTGCTCGCTCTCGGGGGCCTCGCGGGCGGTCTGCTCGCTGAGGTGGCCGGCCTGCGGGCGGTCATCCTGATCTGCGCCTGCGGGAGCGCCCTCGCGGGGCTCTGGATCTGGAGCTCCCCACTCCGCCCGCGCCGCCCCCGTCCGGTGCTCGACCCCGACCCCGTGCTGAGCGCGGCGATGAGGGAGCTCTTGCACACCAAGATCAGGACGGGCGGGTGATCCACTCGGGGAGGTGCTCTCCTTGGCGCGGCGGCGGCGACCCCCACCTCGGCCGCCGCCCTCCGATCCGCCCGGGCGGCAACACGTACCCGAGCCTGCCGAAGGCACTGTCCATCTCCCCCATGAGGTCTGAGACCTCCAGCCCTTTCGCGGCCTCCTCCCTCCTGCCGACGCTCGCCCCCGCGCCGCTCCGTCCCGAATCCTCCAGCGGTCGCACCTCCCCTGCCAGGCCCAACCCAACCCCGGATCCCGCCGTCCCGGCCCCGCTCGGCTCCCCCAGCCGCGGCTGCCCCGCCTGCCCCCGCTCAGCGCCGGATCGCACCGTCCCGGCCGCGCCCAGTTCCGCCAGCCACTGGGCGGTCCTGGCCAGGCTCAGCTCCACCCGCCACGAGCCGCCCTCCTCCCGCCTCCGCAGCAGCGCCGCCATCGCCCCGAACGCGGCCAGGTACCCGGTCGCGTGGTCGAGCGCCTGCGCGGGCAGCGGCCGCGGCGGATCGCCCCACGCGAGCCCCGTGGCCATCTGGACCAGACTGTCGAACCCCCGCCCGCCGGCAGCCCCATACGCGGTGATGTCCACGATGATCAGGCCCCGAGTCCGCCGCGCCAGCTCATCGACGACACCGAGCGCCCCGGGCCTGACCGCCCTCACCACCACATCGGCCTCCTCCACCAGCCGCGCGAACGCCTCGCCGCCCGGATCGAGATGGCACGAACGCTTGCCGAACGCCGTACTGATCACCAGACCATCGACCTCGGGCAGCCCCGGCATGCCCACCTTGAGCACGTCCGCCCCGTAGGCCGCCAACGTCCTGGTCGCCACAGGCCCCGCGATCACCCTCGTGAGATCGAGGACCCTCGGCGCCTCCCCGCTTCGCGCCGGTCCCTCCCCCACCCTGGTCACCTGCACCAGCGGCAACCCCGCCATCGCCCGCGCCAGGGACTCCCGCCGCCACTCCTCCGGCGTCCTCAGCGCCGCCGCACACCCTCCGGCGTCCGTCACAGCCCTTTCGATCTCCATTGAGGTACGGCTCGCGCACGCCTCACTTACCGCCTCCGTACCAAGCGCCTCGAACACGGCGTCGCGATGGTGATCGAAGTTGCAGTGCAGCCTGACCCAGCCATCGGCGGTGCGGTAGTCACCCGAGAGCGGCGACCACAGCTCCTTCGCTTTTCCATCGATCGTGAAGAGCCGCTCGTCCAGGAACGCGGCAAGCGCCTCCCGCACATCGACCTCGGCCTCGTGTCCACGCATGCCCGCCGCCGCGGCAGTCGCCGCTCCCACGGACACAGCAGCGGCCACCTCGACCGGGTAGGGAGACGGCAGCCGCGAGCCGTCATCGGTGACCCGTACCCGAGGCAACTCGACACCCGCCTGCTCCCCGAGATCCCGAACCAACCCCTCGGCAATCGCCTCGATCACCAGACCACCTCCTCGCCCAGCCCCCATCACCCCGACCATCACGCCAGCACCCCAACACACCCAACGATCAGGTCAGCTCCTCCTCCGTCCCCACCCGCGCCCATGATCAGGTCAGCTCCTCGGCCAGCAAATCCATCAGATCCTCCCGAGGGGACCGTCGCACGCCCACCCTCCTGAACCCCACCTTCTCGTACGCCCTGATCGCGGCCTCATTATGCGCGGCCGGATCGATCGTCAGCCGGTGATGACCCCGCTCCTCGATCAACCATCTGGCCAGCGTCCGCACCGCCTCACGCCCATAGCCCCGGCCGTGGTGCTCGGGCGCGAGGAAGATGTCGATGCCCGCGTGACGGTACTGCGGGTCCTCTTCCTCGTCGTACTGGATGGCACCGATCACCACCCCGTCGTCCAGGGTGATGGCAAGCATGCCTTCGAAGTCGTCGACCTCTCCCCACCATCTGGAGACTTCGGGGCTGGCGAGAATCCCACGCAGTCTCGGCTCGTCGGCGTGGACGACCTCGCTCAACGTGAGCCGTGGGCCATCGAGCTTCATCTAGCATTCCCGTCATCCGCGTTCCCTGTCATCCCGGTCAACCGCCAGCATGACACCCGCGCCACCACAGCCCTCAGGCCTCCACCGCCACCACAGCCCTACCCCACAGCTTCCACAGCCCTCCGGCCCCCGGACCTCCACAGCCCTCAGGCCCGCACCGCCTCCACAGCCCTCAGACCCCACCGCCTCCACAGCCCTCAGACCCCACCGCCTCCAGAGCCCTCCGACCCTCCTCCGCCTCCAGGCGCAGCCCCGGTTTCTTCAGCCCGGTTTCCACAACCCACGTCCGATGCCACCCCTTTTCCACAGAACCGCATTCGCCACCGCATGCAGCTCACCCGCCGACGACAGTTACCCGCGTGTTCCGCCATCCGCCGCCCAAGGCCACCCCCGCCACCGCCATACGCCAGCCACCACGGCCCCCATCACGGCACCGCCGCATATTCGTAGCCGCCCTCACCCTCACCGTCCTGCTCTTGCCGCCTGTGCCTGCGGCCACCGCCTTGCTCCCGATCCCCTCCCCCACCACCGCCGTCCTCCTAGTGACACCCCCACCCACAACCCCAGCCCAGCCCCCGACCGGCTCATCCACAACCTCAGCCCAGCCGCTGCCCCCCTCATCCACGACCCCAGCCCATCCCCTGATGCCGTCATCCGTCACCACCCCCGTGCCGGTAACGGACTCACCCACTGCCGTGCCGTTGACGCCCTCAGCCACCATCACCCTGCCGGTGACGCCCTCACCGACCACCACCCTGCCGATGCAGCCCTCATTCACCACCACCCTGCCGTTGAGGCCCTCACAAACCACCACCATGCAGCTCCCGACCCCACCTCCCACAACCAACACCCCACCCCCGACAACCAGCGCCTCACCCACGACGCTCTCACCCACAACCGCCGCCCGGCCCTCGATACGGCCGCCCCTGACGGTCGTTCCGCTCGTGACGCCCTTGCCCGCAGTCGCCCCCGACCTGCCTGCCTGGCGTTGGCCCCTCGACGGCCAGCCCATAGTCATCCGCCGCTTCAACCCCCCGCCCGAGCCCTGGCGCGCCGGCCACCGCGGCGTCGACCTCGCCGCCCTCCCCGGCTCAACGGTCGTCGCCGCCGGCCCCGGCACCGTCACCTACGCGGGCCCCCTGGCCGGCCGAGGTGTGGTGAGCATCCAGCACCCAGGCGGCCTCCGAACGACCTACCTCCCCGTGCAAGCGGTAGTGCGGCGCGGCCAGACGGTCTCCACAGGCGACAAGCTCGGCGTACTCGAACCCACGTCGTGGCACTGCATCGCGTCCTGCCTCCACTGGGGCCTGCGCCGCGACTTCCGCTACCTGGATCCCTTGTTCCTGCTCGGCTGGGGCCCCATCCGCCTGCTCCCCCACTGGCCGGTGACGTCAGCCAGCCCCCCGACACCGGAGCCGACGACGAACCTGCCTCGCCCATAGCCCCATCCACGCCCCCAAGAACCCAACACGGCCAACCCAGCCCCTCCTTAAGTGCCCGGAACGCCGCGTCAACCCGAGCCCACCCCAACGAGCAGGGAACGCCACGTCCACGCATGCCCAGCTCCTCCAGCGAGCCTGAACGCCGCGTCCGCGCTAGCCAACCCCGATGGGCCGAGATCGCCGCCTCCGCCGACGACCCGCGCCCGCAAGCTCAGACGACATCGTCCCTAGAAGACCCGTCCAAGCCGGCCCTGCCTGCTTCCCAGCCGAGCCCGGTTCAAGCGCGAGGATGAGCCTGCCGATAAGCCGCCCGCAGCCGCTCGATCGACACATGCGTGTAGATCTGGGTCGTGTTCAACGAGGCGTGCCCCAGCATCTCCTGGACACTCCGCAGATCGGCCCCGCCCTCCAGCAGGTGCGTCGCCGCCGTGTGGCGCAACCCGTGCGGCCCCATGTCCGGCACTCCTTCGACGTTTCCCAGCCGCGCGTGGACGATCCGCCGTACCGTGCCGGCATCCAGCCGTCCGCCCCGCACTCCGAGGAACAGCGCTGGCCCGGTCCGCTCCCTGATCCAGCGCGGACGCCCGTGCACGCACCATCGATCGACCGCTCGCAGCGCGGGCAACCCGAACGGCACCGACCGCTCCTTCCGTCCCTTGCCCAGCACGCGGATCACGTTCCGGTCCCTGTCGACGTCGTCAACGTCGAGTGCGCACAGTTCGCTCACTCTGACGCCGGTCGCGTACAGCAGCTCCATGACCGCCTGGTCCCTCAGCTCCTTGGGCTCGCTCGCCTGCGGCGCATCGAGCACCGCCTGCGCCTGCTGCTGATCGAGTACGGCAGGCAGCGGCCGCGCCGCCTTCGCGCTGCCCAAGAGAAGCCCCGGATCCTCGGGCAGCCATCCCCGCCGATGCGCGAAGGCTGTGAACGTCCGCATGCATGCCGTACGGCGTGCCAGCGTCGCCCGCGACATCCCTGCCGCGTGCTGCTCGGCCAGCCACTCACGCAACGCCGCCGTATCGAGCCCGGCCATCCCCTGGTCCAGGTGTGCGAGCAGGGCGGCCACGTCGGAGAGATAGGCCCGCACGGTGTGGGGCGACAGGTCCCGCTCGAACCGCAAATGCTTCTCGAACTCCGCCAGCACCTCGTCGCCGTCCGTCACGCCGCCCTCCTTCGCGTGGGCTCCGTGGCGCCCCGGTCGGCCTTCCGGTTCGCCCGATCGCCACCCATCATCCCCCTTCACCATCCGAACGATGGCTAACCACCTGCGACCTTTCCAGCCGTTCGCATGGCCATCGACACCGCCCGTGAGCGCCGAGACGGCGACACCTACCAGGACAACGCGGAACCTCGAGCGCGTCCACGCCCCCCGACCTCATAGTGCCTGTGGACAAGCGGCGATCGCGCCGCATGGCTGATTTCGTTGATCGCGCTGCTTTCTGCCTTCCGATCGATCGCGCCGCTACCCGCTTTCCCCTTGATCGCGCTGCTTGCCCGTTTCCCCTCGCCGGTGCCTGCGCTCATCGGCAACGCGTCACCATCGACTGAGCTGCACGATCAGCGCCGTAAGACCGGGCTTTCGGTGCTGCTGGCCTTCGTGGCGTCACTGGTCGTCTCGTTCGCGCAGCTGGCGAGCCTGCCGCCGACCTACACCGAGGAGTACAACGCCATGGCCGCGGAGGTCACGCGGTGGCTCGGCAGATGACGGCGGCGGTCAAGGCGCTGGACCGCAGCAAACTCGTGCCTCTCGTGCGGACGCCGCAGCTAGCGATCATTGCGGCTTGCCCCTGCGGAGTCTCCAGCCCTTCGGCACGCGTTCGACGTAGCCCGCTGCGGCGAGGCCGCCCAGGCAGCTCAGCGCCGTGGTCAGGTCGACCCCGGCGGACACCGCGATCGAAGCGGGTCCCGCACCCCCACGACTGGGGACGGCGTCGAGGACGCGGCGGGTGACCTCGTTCAGCGCATCACGGGGCATCACGGGCCCGCGCGCCGCCACGGCGAGGTCGTCGCCGATCAGCCCGACCAACTCGATCAGTTCTTCGGGTGTGGTGACGCAGACGGCTTTGCGGTCGCGGATCAGCTTGTGGCAGCCCATGGACATCTCGGACGTGATCGGCCCTGGCACCGCGGCCAGGTGTCGACCGAGGGAGACGGCGTGTCCTGCCGTATTGAGCGCGCCGCTACGGACCGCGGCCTCAACGACGAGCGTTCCTCTGGACAGCGCCGCGATCAGGCGGTTGCGGATGAGGAAACGGGCCCTCGTCGGGTGTACGCCGGGAGGGCATTCGCTCACCAGCGCGCCATGCTCGCGGATCGCCGCGAACAGTTCGTGGTGGCCGCTCGGATAGCAGACGTCGGTGCCGCAGGCGAGTACGGCGATGGTCGGGGCGTCACCGACGAGTGCGCCGCGGTGGGCGGCTCCGTCGATGCCGTACGCGCCGCCCGAGACGACGGTCCATCCGGCCTCGCTGAGCGCGACACCAAACTCGGCCGCGGTATGCACGCCGTACGCGGTGGCGGCCCGAGCGCCGACCATGCCCACGGAACGCAGACACGAGAAGCGCAGGTCGGCCGAGCCGTGCACCCAGAGGGCGAGTGGCCTGCTGTGGCCGAGCGCGTCGAGCTGAGTGGGCCACTCCGCCGAGCCCGGGATGACCAGGCGCGCCCCGGCACGATGTCCGGTCTCGAGGTCAGCGACGGGGTCGGCGATCTCCAGGCGGGCCCGCCAAGCGTGGAACCGGCGATGCAGCTCGGCGATACGGCTCGGGCCATGCTCCGCGATGTTCTCCCTGGCGACGAATTCCCCCGGCAGCGTGCCTCTGAGGATCGCCTCGACGGCCGCGGTGGTGCCCTGTGAGCGTACGAGGCGGCCCATCACGGGGTCGCCGACGTCGGCGGCGCGCATGAGCGCGGCCCTTGCCAGGCTCTCTTGACGATCACCGTCCGTGGCTGCGGCGACGGGCTGTGGGTGCGTGCGCTGGAGCTTCGACGAAGGGTCGTCGACGGCTGGCGACGGGACGTCTTCTGGCTGGTCCTCCGGTGCGTGAAGGGCTGGTGACGGGTGATCGCCGAGCGGAAGCGTTGAGGGTCCGGCAGGCGTCGCGTCGGCTTCCCGTTGCCGTGGCACCAGGATCGAGTGGCTCGGATGGGTGACGGACGCGGGAAGCGGCGAATGGGGCTGATCGTGGGTGGATGTGCCGCTGGTCGACCTGTGCTCAGCCGCAGGTGAAGGATCGGCTTGCTGGGCAGTGTGGAGCGGTGGGATCGCGGTCTCACCGCTCTCGGGGGACAGCGGAGTGGATGAGATGGGGTCGGTGCCCGGTTGGAGGGACGGTGCGTGGCTCCATGAGTCGATGCTCGTTGCCGCTGGCGTCGGCGGCTCCGGGGTACGTGGCGTAGGAGTCGACGACGCAGCGGGCGGCGGGGTCGGGGTCGGCGCCTCCGGGTGTGCGGGGGCAGTCGCCCGTGAAGCAGGAAGATCCGACCCGTGAGGGTTGGAATCCCCCGGATTCATCCGTGGGGAGGATGTCAAGGCGTCTGGCTCCTATCGGTGTGGTTGGGGATGCCGTGAGGCGAAGCGATCACGGCTGTCGGCACGGCGATGCGACCGACTTGCGCGTGGCCTTCCTGCGAGCGGGGCGGACCTGACACTCGCGCGGGGAGGGTCCAGGCGTTGGGGAATCCCGGGCCGTCAGGGAGCGGCGGGTGAGGTTTTAGCCGACGCCTAGCCACATGGCGAGGGCTGCCGAAGTCTCATCCGCGCCTGGGCGGTCCTTGCCGGCGAGATCCGCGACCGTCCAGGCGACGCGGACAACACGGTCGAGGCCTCGGGCGCTCAGGGAGCCGGAGTCGAGGCACGCCGTCATTGGGCGCATGGCCTCGTCGGACGGGCGGTAGTCGGCGTGGAGGACCGCTGCCGGGATTTCGGCGTTCGTTCGCCAGGGGGTGTCGGCCAGGCGTTTGGTGGCGCGTTCGCGGGCGAGCTTGACGCGTTCGGCGACGACGTTGCTGGTCTCGACGAACTGACGGTCGGCCATGAGCTCGCGTCGGCTGGAGCGGGCCACTGTCACCTTCATGTCGATGCGGTCGAGCAGCGGGCCTGACAGCCTGCCGAGG
The DNA here is from genome assembly GCF_040648355.1 of Nonomuraea sp. NPDC049152. Classification (NCBI taxonomy): domain Bacteria; kingdom Bacillati; phylum Actinomycetota; class Actinomycetes; order Streptosporangiales; family Streptosporangiaceae; genus Nonomuraea; species Nonomuraea sp. NPDC049152. Next base: position 41,446 of record NZ_JBEZDO010000027.1, read on the forward strand.
TAGCGGCGCCGTACGGCGGGCGAGCAGCGGCAGGATTCGCCTGAGCCTGCGGGTTGGGCGCACGGGCAGGGGTTCGCGGCGAGTACCAGCATGAACCTCGCGGGGAAGGTGACCGTGCCGACAGCGCGGGACACGGTCACCTTTCCTGCCTCCAGCGGCTGGCGTAGTGAATCGAGGACGTGTCTCGGGAACTCGGGGGCCTCGTCGAGGAACAGGGTGCCACGGTGGGCCAGGGAGACGGCGCCGGGGCGGACCACGTTGCTGCCGCCGCCGACGACGGAGGCGATGCTGGCGGTGTGGTGGGGGTTCACGAACGGTGGACGGTTGATCATCGGACTGTCGGGTGGCAGGACCCCGGCGATCGAGTGGATCGCGGTGACTTCCAGGGCGTGGTCGATCTCGAGGTCGGGCAGGAGGGTGGGCAGGCGTTCCGCGAGGAGCGTCTTGCCGGTGCCGGGTGGGCCGACCATCCACAGGTTGTGCCCACCTGCTGCCGCCACTTCGAGGGCACGGCGACCGAGAGGCTGTCCCACCACGTCGGAGAGGTCTATGCCGTGGTCGGGGCCGGTGGGCGACCCGCCCGAAGCGGTGCCTGTGGCGTATCCGAACGGGGTGGTGGTGCCGTCGGTCGACAGGGCGGCGCCGGTCGGGCGGCCCGCCTCGGGGCCTGTGTCGTGGTCGGGGGAAGGGCTGCTGTGGTCACCTGCCGGTCTGCTATTCCTGTGCGCGGGTGCGGTCGGTCGGGGGAACGTCGGGGCCGTACCAGCGAGTGGGGGTGTGTCTCCTGAGGCATCCTGGGCTGGCGTGTAGCGGGCTGGATCGTCGCCTCGGCGCAACCATTCCACGAGCTGGCGCAGGTCGGTGATGGGGACCACGGTGACGTCCGGGACGAGGGCGGCTTCGGCGGCGTTCGCGGCGGGGACGACGACGGTGGCGCCGCCGCTGCGTACGGCGCCCAGGACCGACGGGAGAACTCCTCGTACGGCTCTGAGCCTTCCGTCGAGACCCAGCTCGCCCAGGAAGAACGGCTCGGCGATGCGATCAGCCGGTACGGCGCCCGCCGCGCCCAGGATCGCGATGGCGATCGCCAGATCGAACTGGCTGCCGCGCTTGGGCAGACTGGCGGGGAAAAGGCTGACGGTGATGCGGGCGTCTGGCCAGGGAAAGTGGCTGTTGACCATCGCCGAGCGGACGCGATCGCGGGCCTCGCTCAGCGCGGTGTCGGGCAGGCCGATGAGGTGGATGCCTGCCAGGCCGCTGCCGACGTCTGCCTCGATCTCGACGCTGCGGCCTGCGACGCCGATGAGGGTGACACTGCGGGTGCGGGCGACTGCCATCTAGATCGCCCCCCGTACGTGGCGGAGCGCGAAGTCGTCGCCGATCCGTTCCAGGGCGATGACGTCGACGCGGACGAAGTCGAAGCGGCGGGGTTGGGCGGCGAGCCACTTGGCGGCGAGCATGCGAAGGCGGGCCAGCTTGGCGGGGCGGACGGCTTCCAGCGCGGTGCCGTGGGTGCGGCCTGATCTGGTTTTGACTTCTATGACGACGAGGTTCGTGCCGTCTTCCGCGATGACGTCGATCTCGCCGTGGCGGCAGCGCCAGTTTCGATCGAGGATCTGCATGCCTTCGGCACGCAGGTAGTCGACGGCGACCTGCTCGCCTCGTTTGCCCAGCTCGTCTTTGGATGACATGGGACCACCTCCGGGGCTGACTTTTCCGGAGCGGGGGTGGAGGCGGAGGGGGCGAACCGGGTTCTGTGGATGGCCGAGGCCGGGGGCGAGGGCTGTGGATATCCGGGGGTCGCCAGGGAGGGTTGGGCGGCCGCGGAGTTCTCGCATGCGGGGCAGTTGGCGAGCGCTCAGCCCCTCCATTTGCCGCGGGAGGTCACACGGGGCCAAGTCCTGCGCTGACGCGGGCCTTCAGAGGAGCCCAGACCTACAGACGAGCACGGCCCAGCAGACCAAAGCGAGCCGACGAACTGGCGCGGGCCGACAACGAACGCGAGCCAGCAGGTCGACGCGGGCTGGCAGGTCGACGCGGGCCTGCAGATCAACACGGACTGGCAGACGAACACAGCCCAGCAAATGGGGGTGGCTCGATGCATGCCCGTCCCGCTCACAGCTGGGAGGGTGCCGTCGAACGCCAGCGACCAGCGGCTCGGCTGGGCAGGGTGCGGGTGGAAGCCCCCCGCCCCCTTCAAAGCCCCTCGGTCGATCCCGAGTCGGCCGCCTAGCCGGAGAAGCCCTCCTTGGGCATTTCCAGGTCAGGTTTGGCCAGTTCTTCCACGTTGACGTCCTTGAACGTCACCACCCGTACGTTCTTAACAAACCGTGCAGGCCTGTACATATCCCAAACCCAAGCATCCTGCATCTTGACGTCGAAGAACACGTCCCCGTTCTCCGCCGTGCGCACGTCGAGATCCACCGAGTTCGTCAGATAGAACCGCCGCTCGGTCTCGACGACATACGTGAACAGCCCGACCACATCACGGTATTCGCGGTAAAGCTGCAGCTCCATCTCGGTTTCGTACTTCTCGAGATCCTCTGCGCTCATCCCGGTCCTCCAGCCTGATCAGGCAACTCCTGCCCCCACTCCATTCTCCCCCACGAAGGTCCGTGACACCGTCACGAAGGAGAAGCGATGGTGTGAGCATGGCCCGTGCGAGCGCAACGCCCGCCGGTGGGCCGGAGTCACATACCCCTTGTGCTCCGCGAAACCGTACTCGGGAAAGTCCGAGGACAGCTCTGTCATCATCCTGTCCCGCGTCACCTTCGCCACGATGGACGCGGCCGCGACGCAGGCCGCCACCTGGTCCCCCTTCCACACGGCCAGCGACGGCGCGGGCAGCCCCGGGACGGGGAAGCCGTCGGTGAGGATGTATTCGGGAACGAACGACAACCGCGCCACCGCCCGCCGCATTCCCGTGACGTTGCACTTGTGCAGCCCGCGCGCGTCGATCTCGGCCGGGGGGATCACGACGACGCCGACCTCGGCCGAGGCCATGATCTTGTCGTAGAGCGCCGCCCTGATCTGGGGGCTCAGCAGCTTGGAGTCGGCCAGCCCCGCGATCTCGCGCCTGAGCACGACGGCAGCCACTACCAGGGGTCCCGCACAGGCGCCCCTGCCCGCCTCGTCGACTCCGGCGATCGGGGTCAGCCCCCTGCGCGCCAGCGCCCGCTCGTAGGCGTAGAGCCCGGAATCGCGCCGGACAACGCTAGGACGTGGTCGAAACATGACACACGCAGCGTACGCCCCATCCGCGACTCACCGCACCTTGTCGAAGATCTCGGGCCTGCTGAGGATCGTGGCGTGGGAGAAGGGCCAGTAGATGGCCCATGCCCTGCCGATCACCTGATCCTCGGAGATCCAGTCACCGGCTTCGCGCACGTGGGTCCTGGAGTCGACGGAGGCGGAGCGGTGGTCGCCCATGAGCCAGAGCTTGCCCTGCGGCACGGTGTAGGAGAAGTTCTCCCCCGAGGGGAAGTCGTCGGGGAAGAGGTAGTCCTCGTCGAGCGGCATCCCGTTGACCGTGATGCGCTTCTTCGCGTCGCAGCAGACGACCTTGTCGCCGCCGACGGCGATGACCCGCTTGATGGTGTCCTCGCCGTTCCATCCCTTGAACACCACGATGTCGCCGCGCTCGCTGGCGCCGTGGAGCTTGTTGACGCTCACCCTGTCGCCGATCCTGAGCGTGTTCTCCATCGACTCGGAGGGGATGTAGAACGACCGCACGACGAACGCCTGGAGCAGCAATGCCACACCGACGCCCAGCGCGATCAGGAACAACGTCTCCTTGAGCCCGCCTTTGCGCTTCTTGCTCTCTTCAACTGCCATGGGGGTACCGCTACCGCCTCGCAAGCCAACGTCGGCGCAGCCAGAACAGCGGCAGGGCGCCTGCGAACCCGGCCAGGGCCGGAGCCGCCCCTGCGAGGGCGCTGGCGGGACGCGCGAACGTCTCGGGGATGGACAGGGTCGTGGCCCTGGACAAGGGCCAGATGATGACGAAGGCGCGGCCGACGACCTGATCGACAGGGATCGAGCCGCGACCGGGGTCGGAGGTGTGCTCGCGGGAGTCGAGCGAGACCTGCCGGTGGTCGCCCATCACCCAGAGCCGCCCCTCGGGCACCTTGGCCGTGAAGAAGCTCTGGGAGGGCACGTTGCCAGGATAAAGGTAAGACGACTCGTCCAGCGCGACGCCGTTGACCGTGACGCGGCCCTCGATGTCGCAGCAGGTGACGGTGTCGCCGCCGACGCCGATGACCCTCTTGATGTAGTCCTTCTCGCCAGGTACGACGCCGAAGACGGTGCCCGCCCAGCGGAAGAAGGCGGCGACGGGGTTGGCGGGCGCCTGGGGGGCGGCGTAGGTGTCCCACGAGTCGGTGCCTGAGAAGACCACGATGTCGCCGCGCTCGATGTCGCGGGTACGGTAGACGAGCTTGTTGACCAGGACCCTGTCGTTTGTCAGGAGGGTGTTCTCCATCGACTCGGAGGGGATGTAGAACGCCTGGAGCACGAAGGTCTTGACGACGAGAGCCAGCACCAGCGCCATGACCACGAGGACGGGCAGTTCTTTCCAGAACGACCCTCTCCTGCGGGCAGTTGCTTCCACCTTGTTCCGGCTCTCGCTTTTCATCGCTGACGAGCCTAGATGAAGGCCCTGCCCGAGGGAGGCTACACGCGACCCCGCGTCGCTCCACATAAAGGAAATGTCCCTGCAAAGCCAAACGGCCCCGTGACCTGTGTGGTCACGGGGCCGTTCGGTGAGGACCTACTTGCCGGCGGGCACGGCGTCGCGCTTCTCGCGGATGCGGGCGGCCTTGCCGCGCAGGTCGCGCATGTAGTAGAGCTTGGCGCGACGCACGTCACCGCGGGTGAGCAGCGTGATCTTCTCGATGACCGGGCTGTGGACCGGGAAGGTGCGCTCGACGCCGACGCCGTAGCTGACCTTGCGGACCGTGAAGGTCTCGCGGGAGCCACTGCCCTGGCGGCGGAGCACGAAGCCCTTGAAGACCTGGACGCGGGAGCGGCTGCCTTCGACGACTCGGACGTGCACCTCGAGCGTGTCACCGGGGCGGAAGGCCGGGACATCGCTGCGCAGGGTGGCCTGCTCGAGCTCCTGGATCTTCGTGTGCATGAGAGCGTTTCCTCAAAGTTTCGCGAGCATGCGGAGGTCCACCCGGCAGCGCCTTGGCACTGCGACGAGGGGGACACGCTTGCTGGTTGGATGAATCAGGTGGCCGACGACGGGCACACCAGCGATTCAGTTTGCCATATCTTCCGGCTCCGTGCGAAACGAGAGCAGCAGCTCCCTGTCTCGCTTGTCGAGAGCCGAGGCCTCGAGCGCCTCGACCAGATCGGGCCGGTTCCTCATCGTACGGCGCAGCGCCTCGTCCCTGCGCCACCTGGCCACCTTTCCGTGGTGTCCGGAGAGCAGCACGTCGGGCACCTCACGCCCCCTCCAGACGGGCGGTTTGGTGTAGACGGGCCCTTCGAGGAGGTTCCGCATCGCGCCCGGAGCGAAGGAGTCGTCGACGGCGGAGTGGGCGTTGCCGAGCACGCCGGGCAGCAGCCTGCCGATCGCCTCGACCATGACCAGGACGGCCACCTCGCCGCCCGCCAGGACGTAGTCGCCGATGCTGACCTCGTCGACGCGCAGGCGCGTGCCGTACTCGGCCATGACACGGGAGTCGATGCCCTCGTAGCGTCCGCAGCAGAACAGCAGCCACGGCTCATGGGCGAGCTCCTGGGCCAGCTCCTGGGTGAAGGGACGGCCGCTCGGGGTGGGCACCACCATGCGGGGCGCGCCGTCGCCGGTGATCGAGTCGATCGCCTCGCCCCAGACCTCCGGCTTCATGACCATGCCAGGGCCGCCGCCGTAGGGCGTGTCGTCGACGGTCTTGTGGACGTCGTGCGCCCAGTCGCGCAGCTGGTGCAGCCGCACGTCGAGGGTGCCGCGCTCGCGCGCCTTGCCGATGAGCGAGACGTCGAGCGGGGCGAAGTACTCGGGGAAGATCGAGACGATGTCGAGCCTCATGACAGCAGGCCCTCCGGCGGGTCGACGACGAGCCTGCCCCCTGGCACGTCGACCTCGGGGACGAGCGCCTTGACGAACGGGATGAGGGCGTCGTCGGCTCCCGCGCGCCGTACGACCAGGAGGTCCTGGCCGTGGTGGAGCACGTCGGTGACCTCGCCGACCGGCTCGCCTTCGACGGTGACGACGGACAGCCCGATGAGCTGGTGGTCGTGGAACTCGTCGGGGTCGTCCGACGGCGTCACCTCGGCCGAGTCGATGACCAGCATCGTGTCGCGCAACTCCTCGGCGGCCTCGCGGGAGGAGACGCCCTCGAAGCGCACCAGCAGGATGCCCTTGTGCCAGCGGTGCCCCTCGACCGAGAGCGGGCCGCGCGCGGCGGGCTCGGTGGCCAGGGACGATCCAGCGGCGAAGCGCAGGTCCGGCTCGTCGGTTCGGACCTCGACGGTCACCTCGCCGCGCACCCCGTGGGGGCGGCCGATCCTGCCGACGACTAGCTGCACCTTCGCACTACCTTCCACGAAAACGGCCCCCACCGGCCAGGCCGGTGGGGGCTCGACATTCCTCGCTAGCGGACGGCCTCGTGCAGATCGAGCAGATCGACCCGCACGTACTTGCCGTCGGACAAGGCGTTGATCACAGTGCGCAACGCCTTGGCCGTGCGTCCGCCGCGGCCGATGACCTTGCCGAGGTCCTCGGGGTGGACCCGGACCTCGAGAACGCGCCCGCTACGAATGCGGCGGGCACGGACACGGACGTCGTCGGGATTCTCGACGATGCCCTTCACGAGGTGCTCGAGGGCCTCCTCGAGCATGTCAGGCCTCGGCCGGAGTCTCGGCGGGAGCCTCAGCGGCGGCCTCCGCGGTCTCTTCCTTCTTCTTGGCCTTCCTCGGCGTGGTGGCGGTGGTGCCGGTGTCGCCACCGGACAGCGCCTCCTTGGCCGCGGCCTCGTAGATGGCGTGACGGTCGGCCTTCGGCTCGGCGACCTTCAGCGGCTCAGGGGCGGCCTCGCCCTTGAACTTCTGCCAGTCGCCCGTGAGCTTGAGCAGCTTGAGAACCGGCTCGGTCGGCTGCGCGCCGACACCCAGCCAGTAAGCGGCGCGCTCGGCGTCGATTCTGATGAACGAAGGGTTCTCCTTCGGGTGGTACAGGCCGATCTCCTCGATCGCCCTGCCGTCCCGCTTGGTACGGCTGTCGGCGACGACGATGCGGTACTGCGGGTTGCGGATCATGCCGAGCCGCTTGAGCTTGATCTTGACTGCCACTGGTGTGGTCTCTCCTGCATTAGAGCGTGGGTGAGCCTAGCCTCGCCGAGTGGGGCACGGCGGAGAGTCGACTCTAGGGACAGGCGTGACTGGCGGGAGGTGAGAGGGCACCCACCTGGTCACGATGTTCCAACATGCCATTGTGCCAGATCCAGAACAGTGACCGAACCCGACACGGTCTTCAGCGGAAACTGCCGCCCAACTGCTGCAACGCGCCGAGGGCGAAGATGGCGAGCACGAGGACCGCGATGATCACCCGTGCCCGCTTCTCGAACATCACTGCTGTCCTGGCAGCTTCAGCTTGGAGGGGTCGAAGCCCGGCGGCAGCTCCATTCCCTTGGGGAGCTTGCCGCCCAGTCCGCCGAGGTTGCCGAGCGCTCCGCCCACGGAGGGCGTCGGCGTCTCCTCCTCCGCGGAGTTGGCCTTGCCCAGCGCCGCCTTGCGCGGGTCGCCGCTGACGCGCCGCCCCTTCTTGGCCTTCTTCTGCGCCGCCTTGGCCGCCTTGCCCCTGCCGCCCGGCATGCCGGGGATGCCCATGCCCCCCGCCATCCGCTTCATCATCTTCTGCGCTTCGAAGAAGCGGGTGACCAGGTTGTTGACCGCCGTCACCGACACACCGGCGCCGCCCGCGATGCGTGCCCTGCGCGACCCGTTGATGATCTTCGGGTCCTGCCGCTCGCCCGGCGTCATCGAGCGGATGATGGCGGCGATGCGGTCGAGGTCGCGGTCGTCGATGGAGTTGATCTGGTCGCGCATCTGCCCCATGCCGGGCATCATGCCGAGCAGGTTCTTGATGGGCCCCATCTTCTGGACCATCTGCATCTGCTCGAGGAAGTCCTCGAGGGTGAAGTTCTCGCCCGAGGTGAGCTTGCCCGCCATCTTGGCGGCCTGCTCCTCGTCGAAGGTCTTCTGCGCCTGCTCGATCAGGGTGAGGATGTCACCCATGTCGAGGATGCGGGAGGCCATCCTGTCGGGGTGGAAGGCGTCGAAGTCCTCGAGCTTCTCACCCGTCGAGGCGAACATGATGGGTCTGCCGGTGATGTGGCGCACCGACAGGGCGGCGCCGCCTCTGGCGTCGCCGTCGAGCTTGGTGAGCACGACGCCGTCGAAGCCGACGCCCTCCATGAAGGCCTGCGCGGTCGTGACCGCGTCCTGGCCGATCATGGCGTCGACGACGAACATGACCTCGTCGGGCGTGACCGCGTCGCGGATGTCGGCGGCCTGCTTCATCAGCTCCTGGTCGATGCCCAGGCGGCCCGCGGTGTCGATGATGACGATGTCGTGCTGGCGCTGCCTGGCGAAGTCGATCGACTCCCTGGCCACGGCGACGGGGTCGCCCACGCCGTTGCCCGGCTGCGGGGCGAAGACGGCGACCTGCGCCCGCTCGCCCACGACCTGCAGCTGGGTGACCGCGTTGGGCCGCTGCAGGTCGGCGGCGACCAGCATGGGCGCGTGGCCCTGGTCGCGCAGCCACTTGGCCAGCTTGCCCGCCAGCGTCGTCTTGCCCGCGCCCTGCAGACCGGCCAGCATGATGACCGTCGGCGGCGTCTTGGCGTAGCGGAGCCTGCGGGTCTCCCCGCCCAGGATCGCGATCAGCTCGTCATTGACGATCTTGACGACCTGTTGGGCGGGGTTGAGCGCCTGGGAGACCTCGGCGCCGCGAGCCCGCTCCTTGACCTGGGCGACGAACGCCTTGACCACAGGCAGCGCGACGTCGGCCTCGAGCAGTGCGATGCGAATCTCGCGCGCCGTGGCGTCGATGTCGGCGTCGGACAGCCGACCCTTGGATCGGAGGGAGGAGAAGACCGATGTCAGCCGGTCGGAAAGCGTCTCGAACACGTGGTTGGCCAGTCCTCGAAGCGAATATGCGTGGTCTTGCGACTCAGCCTAACCGCTATTGGAGACCGGGGACGGCCATGCGGATGGTCAACGCGTGCTCGACCAGGGTGATCAACGCACTCTTCACCGAGTCGCGGGCGCGTGCGTCCAGCCTGACGAGCGGGACGTGCGGCGACAGCGTGAGGGCGTCGCGCACCTCGTCCTCCGAGTGGAGCTGCTGCCCGTCCCAGCCGTTCAGGCCGACGACGAAGGGCAGCTTGGCCTCCTCGAAGTAGTCGATCGCGGGGAAGCTGTCGGCGAGCCTGCGGGTGTCGACGAGCACGACGGCGCCGATCGCGCCGCGCACCAGGTCGTCCCACATGAACCAGAACCGGTGCTGACCAGGCGTGCCGAACAGGTACAGGATCAGGTCCCTGTCCAGCGACACCCGGCCGAAGTCCATGGCCACGGTCGTGGTCGTCTTCTCCGGGGTCAGGCTGAGGTCGTCCACGCCCGCCGAGGCGTTGGTCATGACCGCCTCCGTGGTGAGCGGCAGGATCTCCGACACCGCACCCACGAACGTCGTCTTCCCCACGCCGAAGCCGCCGGCCACGACGATCTTCGTCGAGGTCAGCCCGCGGCTAGAGCCTGCGAAGTCCACTGAGCACCCTTTCGAGCAGTGTGATGTCGGGCTTTCCGGCCTCGAGCTGTGGCTGGTGCACCCGAATCAGTCCCTCCGTCGCCATGTCCGCGATCAGCACCCTGACGACGCCGAGTGGGATCCGCAGCAACGCCGAGATCTCCGCCACCGACCTGACGCTGCGGCAGAGCTGACTGATGGCCGCGTACTCCGGCATGTGCGACAGATCACGCGGCTCCACCGTGGCGGAGGAGACCAGTGCCTCCATCGCGAACTTCACCCGCGGCGCCGTACGCCCGCCTGTCACGGCGTATGGGCGGACCGGAGACGCGGGCTCGGCATGGGTGGGCGGCGGGGGCTGCCAGCCGCCGCCGGAATTCCATCTGGGGTCCGTCACCTACATCACCTGGTCTGGGTCGCGCGGAGCTCGGCGCGTACGGCAGGCGTGAGCACCTGACCTGCCCGCTCCACCATCAGCGTCATTTGGTACGCCACCAGCCCCATGTCGCAGTCGGGCGCTGCCAGCACCGCCAGGCACGAGCCGTCGCTGATCGCCATGATCAGCATCAGCCCGCGCTGCATCTCGACGATCGTCTGGGTGACGGGTCCCCCTTCGAAGACCCGCGCCGCTCCCTGCGTCAGGCTGATCAGTCCTGAGGCGATGGCGGCCAACTGGTCGGCTCGATCGGCCGGAAATCCAGAAGAGGCCGCCAGCGGAAGGCCGTCCGAAGACACCACCACCGCGTGGGCGACTCCGGGAACGCCACTGACGAAGTCGGTGATCAACCAATCGACTCCGCGTGCCGCGTGGCTCAGGTCGTTCACTCGTCCTCCTCCCTGCTATCAACGCTCCTCGGGCCGCCCGTGTAGCGGCCCTCGCTGATGTCGTCACGTGCGGCCCTGAACCCCTGCTGGAAGCTCGAGAACCTGTTGCGCACCCGCTCCGGCGAGATCGCCGGCATGGGCGCGACTCCCTTGGGCGCCGAGGTGTCGGCGGAGCCGGGGACCAGGTTGGCCTTGGGCACCCGCTTGGGCAGTCCCGCGGCGGTGGACCCGTCCCTGACGGGCTCGCGTACGGCTTCCGCCGCCGACCAGCCCGCGTCGGCCTTGGCCGTCCCCCATTCCTCACCCTGGTCGAACCAGGCCGACTCGACGGAGGCGAAGATCGGCAGGAACTCGTCGCCCTTGGCGCCCTTCACCGCGGGGATGGGCCCCGTCGGGTTCGACTCGACCTCGGGGAAGTCGTACCGTCCTGTGCCCGGTGCGGCGGGCGCCCTGTCCTGGAACGACCACGTGGAGGGCTGCTCGGACGGCGCGGCCTCGGGCCATGCCCCCTTGCTCGGCGCCCACACGTCCGCCTCGACGCTGTCGAAGGTGCCGCCCGCGACCCGAGGGCCCGAGGCCCACGAGCCGGGCTCGGACGGCCACTGCGCGGCGCCCCGGTCCGAGGACGGCCACTGCGGCGCGCTTTCGTCCGAGGAGGGCCACTGCGGCGCGCCTCCGTCCGAGGAGGGCCACTGCGGCGCGCCTCCGTCCGACGAGGGCCACTGCGCCGAGGACGGCCACGAACCCGCGCCGCCCGCGTCGGCGCCGCCCCAGCTCGGCATGGATCCCGGCTCGGAGCTCCAGCCACCGGGTCCGCCCATGCCCGTGCCGGGCTCCGAGGCCCACGCGGGCCCGGTGTCGGCGGTGAAGGCGGCGGGCCGCTGGGTGTCGCCCGGCCAACCGGCGGGCGAGTTCGGCTCCGCGGCCCTGCCGCCGGCGCCCGTCATGGCGCCCGAACCGGCCATCGCGGGAGTGGGGCCGCCGAGCAGCGCTTCGGGCAGCAACACCATCGCGGTGAGGCCGCCGCCGCCGTGCGGGCGCAGCTGCACTCTGACGCCGTGCCTGTGCGCCAGCCTCGCGACCACGAACAGGCCCATGCGCCGCGACACCGACACGTCCACGGTCGGTGCCTCGGCCAGGCGCGCGTTGGCCTGGACGAGCTCCTCCTGCGTCATACCGATGCCGGAGTCGGTGATCGACACCATCATGCCGCCGCCGTCGATCCTGTTGCCCGAGACCACGACGTGGGTCTCCCGGGGTGAGAACGCCAGGGCATTCTCCACCAGCTCGGCCAGCAGGTGGATGATGTCGTTGACGGCCTGACCGGCGACGGCCGCGCCGCCGGGCACCTGGAGGTTCACTCTGTCGTAGTTCTCGACCTCCGAAAGGGAGGCGCGGGCCACGTCGACCAGCTGCACCGGCTGGCTCCACCGTCGCGGCGGGTCCTGTCCCGCGAGGACCAGGAGGTTCTCCGAGTTGCGGCGCATGCGGGTGGCCAGGTGGTCGAGCTTGAACAGGTTCGCGAGCCGCTGCTCATCCTGCTCGCCCTGCTCCAGGCCGTCGATGAGGGTGATCTGCCGCTCGACCAGCGTCTGGCTGCGGCGGGAGAGGTTGACGAAGATGGCGTTGACGTTGGCGCGGAGCTTGGACTCTTCGCCCGCCAGCCGTACGGCCTCGCGGTGGACCTCGTCGAAGGCCCGCGCCACTTCCCCGATCTCGTCCTGGGAGGAGACGCCGATCGGCGGTACCTCCACGGCTTCCGCGTCGTGCCCCTCCTCGCGCAGCCGCCGCACGATGCCGGGGAGCGTCCTGCCCGCGACTTCCAGCGCGTCACCGCGCAGCCGGCGGAGCGGGCGTACCAGCGACCTCGCCATGATCGCGGTGATGATCAGGACGATGATGAGGAGCACGAGGACGAGGGCCACGTTCACGATGGCGACCTGCTGCTCGGCGGCCCTCAGCTCGGTGCTCTTGATCGTGATGGAGGCCGACAGCGCCTTCTCCACGGCGTAGAGACGGTCCGCGGTCTTGGAGATCGCGTCGAACCAGCGCTCGGCGTCCTGGGTCGTGGAGGTGTCGAGCGCGCGCAGCGACGTCCGCTGGTTGTGCAGGTAGACGGCCCTGGCGACGTACAGCTCGGCGCGCCCGACCTCCTGGCCCGTCACCGTGTCGTCGAAGAACTGCCGCTGCGCGGGCGTGGCCGCGGTGCGGAAGGCGTTGCGCTCGCTGTCCCTGCTGGATCGGGCGGCGAGGAAGGCGTCGAACTCGGTGCCGTCGAACCTGCCCCGCACGAGGGCGATCGTCAGCAGTGCCCGCTCTTTCGAGACCTCGTCCTTGGCTCTCGCGACGGCGCCGAGGGCGGCGTTGGTGACGATGAGCTCGTCGTCGGAGACACCCTGGACGGTCTCGTCGTAGAGCTGCAGCATCTCCGCGATGGTCTCGGAGTACTTCTCCATGACCGGCAGTGGGGGCAGCTGGCTGTCGGTGACCGTCGTACGCAGGGTCGGCAGCTGGTCGAGCCGGATCCGGACCTGCCCCAGCTCGCGGCGACCCAGCTCCGACATCGATTCCTCGGCCGTCCGCGCGGCGGACTTCACCTTGGTGACCGCGGCGTCGACCGCCTGGTACTGGCTCTTAAGGCCCGGGAGGTCGCCGTCGTTCCTGTTCGCGGCGACGTACCTGGCCGACAGGTCTCGTTCGAGGGCGAGTTCGTGGCCGAGCCCGCCCAGCGCGACCACCAGCTCCGCTCCGTCGGCGACGCGTCCGTACTCCTCCGCGCTGCTGATCGACGTGGTCACACGGAGCGCGCCGAGCAGAACGGCCACGACGGTCGGGACCGCGATGAGCGCCACGAGTCTGGTACGTACTCGCCAGTTGCGCAGGGCGATCTTGCTACCGGCGTCCTTGCCCGGCTCGGGCATCGGCTCGCGAGCCGCTGGGGGGCCCGGGGGTTCCGGCGCGATGCCACGACCGGAGCCGGTCGTTGCTGTCCTCACAAGTCGTAACCTCTCGCGGATGCCTGCGCTTGTGCGGAGCGAACCGATTCGCCGGTGAGACGAGTGGTTGCAGGCAAGTATCGGGGCAATTGGAGCACAACCTTCTATCTCACGCCAATGCAATGCAACTTTTGGAACGATCCAGCCCATTACGCGTTTATTGCCACCTCGTCCATCGGACGCCTGCCTCATCCGCCGCTAAACCAGACATACGGCCACTTATGCTCATGAAGCACCACATTAACGACATGTCATAATTCCTCCTTTTCGCGCATGTGCTCATATACACGGCACTCGTCTTCCAGGAAAGATCCAGCTCCGGTACGCTTCACGCCCGTCATAACGGACATCCACGCTTCCCCCCTCGCAGGAGCTCCTCGATGACTCGCATAGTCCACGCTCGCGCGCTCGTTCTCGGCCTGGTGACAGCGCTCGCCCTCGCCGCTTGCGGTGGAACGGATACGACCAGCGCCCCCGCTGAGGGAAAGGGGCTGGAGAAGACGTCCATCAAAGTCGGCGCGCTTCCCATCCCCGACCCCGCGGCGCTCTACATCGCCAACGCGAAGGGGTTCTTCAAGGCCGAGGGCCTCACCGTCGAGCCGGTGATCATCCAGGGCGGCGCCGCCGCGCTTCCGCAGATCAAGAGCGGCGCGCTCGACATCTCGCACACCAACTACGTCTCGACCTTCCTCGCCGCCAGCAAGGGCGAGAAGATCAAGGTCGTCGGTGACGTCTACCAGGCCGCGCCGAACACCTTCAACCTGATGGTCCCCAAGGACTCGCAGCTGCACTCGGTCGCCGACCTCAAGGGCAAGACCGTTCTGGTCAACACCCTCAACAACATCGGCACCCTCACCGTGGAAGCCACGCTGAAGGTCGCGGGACTCACGAAGGACGACATCAAGTTCGTCGAGAAGCCCTTCCCCGACATGGCCAACGCGCTCACCGCAGGCCAGGGCGACGCGGCGTGGATGACCGAGCCGTTCATCACCGCCACGCAGAGCCAGTCCGGGTTCCGCAAGCTGGCCGACACCATGTCGGGTCAGACCGCGGACCTGCCGATCGCCGCCTGGATGGCGACCGAGGAGTGGACGAAGAAGTACCCGAAGACGCTGGCCGCCTTCCAGCGCGCCATCGCGAAGGCCCAGCAGCTCGTGGCCAGTGACCGCAAGGAGGTCGAGGCCGTGCTGCCCACCTACACCAAGCTCGACGCCAAGACCGCCTCGGTGATCACGCTCGGGACGTTCCCGACCTCGCTCAACGAGACGCGGCTGCAGCGGGTCGCCGACCTCATGCTCGAGTACAAGTACATCCAGAGCCCGCTGGACGTGAAGACCATTTTGGTCGGCGCCAGCGGATGAGCAGTGCGCGAATCCTCCGCGGCGCCGCGGGCGTCGCGGGGTTCCTCCTCGTCGGTGAGCTGACCATCCGGTTCGGGCTCACCGACGACTTGGTGTTCCCGCCCCCCTCACTGGTCCTGTGGGAAGCGGGGGCCCTGCTCGCCGACCCCGACTTCCTGTCCGGCGTCGCGATCACCCTCACCAACTGGGCTCTGGGCCTGCTCGTGTCGGTCGTGGTCGCGGTGCCGCTCGGCGTGCTCCTGGGCAGCCTGCCGTCCGTGGAACGAGCCACCAGGCCGGTCCTGGAGTTCCTGCGGCCGATCCCCTCGGTGGCGATCATCCCGCTCGCGATCCTGCTGATCTCGGTGGACTCGCTGATGAAGGTGTCCGTCATCGTCTACGCCTCGTTGTGGCCGGTGCTGATCAACACCCTGTACGGCATGCACGACGTCGACCCCCTCGCCAAGGAGTCGCTGCGCAGCTTCGGCTTCGGTCCCGTCGACGTCCTGCGGAGGGTGAGCCTGCCCAGCGCGGCGCCGTTCATGCTCACGGGCGTGCGCATCGCCGCCGGCATCGCGTTGATCCTCGCGGTCAGCTCCGAGCTCCTGGCGGGCGGCACGGGCGGGATCGGCGTGTTCGTCATCCAGGCGGGCAGCGGCAACCGTACCGACCTCATCCTGGCCGCCACGTTCTGGGCGGGGATCGTCGGCCTGGTGGCCAACCTCCTGCTGGTCGCCGCCGAGCGGCGGCTCTTCCACTGGCACCAGGCCAGAACCGGAGCGACGACGTGACCACTCTCAAGCGCGTGTGGCTGGTCCCGCTGGTCCTGGCCGTCTGGGAGCTGACCACGCGGATGCTCGGGGACATCGACTTCCCCCCGCCTTCCACCATCGTGCTGAGAATGCACGAGCTGTGGTTCTCGGGGCCCGCCACCAGGGTCTTCCTGACCGACGACGCGATCGAGAACATCCTGCCCAGCCTGGGTCGCATGTTCACCGGCTGGATCCTCGCCGCCGTGCTGGGCGTGATCGTCGGGGTGATCCTCGGCCGGTCGCGCACCGCGGCCGACTACGTCGAGCCGCTCATCCAGTTCGGCAGGGTCATCCCGCCGCCGCTGCTCCTGCCGCTGTTCCTGGTGCTCTTTCACGCGGGCCTGGCGATGCAGATCGCCGCGATCGTCTTCGGCGTCGTGTGGCCCGTGCTGCTCAACTCCATCGACGGCGCCAAGGCCGTGGACAGGACCCACATCGAGACCGCCATCGTCTTCGGCCTGACCAAGCCCCAGCAGCTGCGGAACGTCATCATTCCCGCGGCGGCTCCGAAGATCTTCGCGGGACTGCGCCTGAGCCTGTCGCTCGCCCTCATCCTGATGGTCATCTCCGAGCTGTTCGGCAGCACGGACGGCATCGGCTACCAGCTCCTGCAGGCGCAGCGCGGCTTCGACACCCCAGGAGTCTGGGGCGCCATCGCGCTTCTCGGCCTGCTCGGCTACCTGCTGAACGCGCTGTTCACCGTGGCGGAACGACGGCTACTGGTCTGGCATCACCACGCCAGGCGCACACACTAGATCACGTGTTGGAGGAATCGTGTCACACCCGGCCGGCCCTATTTGGAACTCCATTTCGGGCCTCTCCAGGTTTGCCGCCCTTGCCACGATGGCGGAGCTGGGATGCGCCGATCATCTGGCCGAAGGCCCGTTGAACGCCGAGGAGCTCGCTCTCCGGTGCGGCGCGCACGCCCCTTCCCTGCGCCGGGTTCTTCGCGAGCTGGCCGGCATGGGGATCGTGCGATCGGTCGAGCCTGACCGGTACGAGCTGACCGAGGAGGGCGCATCGCTTCGCTCCGACGCTCCCGACTCCACGTTGCCCGCCGTACGGATGATCGTCGAGGAGGGGTTCTGGTACGCCCTGGGCAACCTGCCCGCCACCGTGCGCCAGGGCCGCTCGGCGTTCGTCGAGCGGTACGGGCCGCTCTACGAGCGTCTCGGGCGGCACCCCGAGATCGGTGCGATCTTCGACGACTACATGACCTCCAGGGCCATGCCCTTCGCCCAGCAGGTGGCGGAGCGGTACGACTTCTCGCAGGTCGACACGCTCGTGGACGTGGCGGGAGGCAAGGGACACATCCTGGCGTCGGTGCTGCACGCCTATCCGGAGACCCGCGGCGTCCTGGTCGACCTGGAGCATGTCGTCCCAGGCGCGACGGAGGCGCTCACCTCCCACGGCCTGATGGATCGGTGCGAGGTGCTGGCGGGAGACTTCTTCGTGAACGTCCCCGCGGGGGCCGACGCGTACCTGCTGGCCAGCATCCTGCACAACTGGGACGACCACGACGCCGAGCGCATCCTGCGCAGGGTCAGGGAGGCGATCAGGGAGGACGGGCGAGTGCTCATCCTCGAGATGGTCCTTCCCGACGAGGACGAACCGCATGTCGGCAAGGACATGGACATGCGGATGCTCGCCCTGTTCGACGGCGGAACGGAACGGACCCGCCAGGAGTACGCCGTCCTGCTGGAGAAGACCGGGTTCAGGCTCACCGAGGTGTTCGACCTGTCCGCGGGAGCGAGCCTGGTGGAGGCCGTGCCCGTCTGACGGGAAGGCTTCATGGCGATGGCCGATGATCGCCTGCTCCGATAGAGTCCGGATCACAACTCCGACCCCCAGCGGCCCCTAGGATCCAGCGTGCTTGAGATATCGAACCTCTCCCACGTCTACGGCGGCGGCGCCGGCGCCCACCACGCCATCGAGGGGCTGAATCTGAGCGTTTCCGAGGGCGAGTTGCTGTGCGTCGTGGGACCCTCGGGCGCGGGCAAGTCCACCCTCCTGCGCTCCATCGCCGGGCTCATCCAGCCCACGGGCGGCGAGGTGCGCATCGCGGGCGAGCTGGTCAAGCAGACCCCCGACAACCTGGCCGTCGTCTTCCAGGACTACAGCCGCTCCCTGTTCCCCTGGATGTCCGTCGCCGAGAACGTGGCGCTGCCCCTGCGCCGCAAGGACATGGACAAGCAGCAGCGCAGGGCCGCCGCGCAGGAGGCGCTGGAGTCCGTCGGCCTCGAGGGCGCCGGCAAGAAGTACCCCTTCCAGCTGTCCGGCGGCATGCAGCAGCGGGTGGCGATCGCCAGGGCGCTCGCCTACCGGCCCAAGCTGATGCTGATGGACGAGCCGTTCGGCTCGGTCGACGCGCAGACCAGGGAGGACCTGGAGGACCTGGTCCTGCAGGTGCGCGGGCACCACCAGATGACCATCGTGCTCATCACCCACGACATCGACGAGAGCGTCTACGTCGGTGACAGGGTCGTGGTGCTGTCGAAGGCGCCCGCCCACATCGTGGGCGATCTGAAGGTGGAGCTCCCCTCACCGCGCGACCAGATCTCCACCCGCGAGCATCCCGACTTCGTCCACCTGCGCGCCGAGGTGGGACGCCTCGTGCGCGGCGTCGAGAGGACCCACGCGTGAAGCGAGCAGCACTGGCGATCGTCCTGGTGACGGCACTGACCGCCTGCGGTGGCGGCGGTACCGATGGCGGCGGTGGCGGCGGCGCGGCCCTGGAGAAGACGACGCTGACCGTCGGCGTGGTCCCCGTGCCCTCGTCGGCGCCGCTGTTCATCGCCGAGAAGAACGGCTTCTTCAAGGCCGAGGGGCTGACGGTCAAGACCGAGATCATCCAGGCCCCTCAGGCGGTCATGCCGAAGATCCTCAACGGCAGCATGGACGCCTTCCTGACCAGCTATGTCTCGCTGCTGGCCATCAACGACTCGGGCGCGGCCAAGCTGAAGCTGTTCCAGCACGTGCAGACGGCGGCGCCGGGCATCGCCAGCGTCGTGGTGCCCAAGGACTCCCCCGTCAAGACCGCGGCCGACCTCAAGGGCAGGACGGTCGGTGTCAACGTGCTCAAGGCGCTCGGCCAGACCGTCACCAACGCGCACCTGCAGCAGGCGGGGCTCAAGCCCGAGGACGTGAAGTTCGTCGCGGTGCCGTTCGCCGACCAGCTCACGGCGTTGTCCGCCAAGAAGATCGACGCGGCGTGGCTGGTCGAGCCGTTCCTGACCGCCGCCAAGAAGAACCTGGGTGCCGTCGAGGTCATCGACACGACCTCGGGTCCGACGGCGGGCCTGCCGCTCGACGCGTGGGGCGTGTCGGAGGACTGGCTGACCAAGAACCCGAAGACGGCCGCGGCCTTCCACCGCGCGCTGGCCAAGGCGCAGCAGATCGCCAGCACCGACCGCGATGCCATCAACGCCGTCATCCCCACCTACACGCAGATCCCCGCGGAGGCGGCGGCGGCGATGAAGCTCGGCCGGTTCTCCGCCGAGGTGGACAAGGGCGAGTTCCAGAAGCTGGCCGACCTCCTGCACGGCTACGGCTACCTGAAGACCAAGCCCGACGTCACCACGCTGATCCCCGCCAGGATCGGATGACCAAGGCGCTGGGCGTCGCGGGCGTCCTCGGCTTCCTGCTCCTGCTGGAGGCCGCAGGCCGCACGGGACTGATCGAGGTGCTTCCGCCCGTGTCCGCCGTGCTCGCGACGGCGGCCGGTCTGGCGGTCGACGGCGCGTTCCTGTCCGACGTCGGCACGACGCTCGCCGCCTGCGCGACGGGGCTGGTGATCGCGATGGTCACGGCGGTGCCCGCGGGACTGCTGCTCGGCACGGTGCCAGCGGTCGAGCGGTCGGTGCGCCCGCTGGTGGAGTTCCTGCGCCCGATCCCCTCGCTGTCGCTGATCCCGCTGGCGATGTTCGTCTGGACCGACAGCCAGGACGCCAAGACGGCGCTGGTCGTCTACACCTGCTCGTGGCCTTTGCTGATCAACACGATGTACGGCCTCGGCGACGTGGACCCCGTCGCCAAGGACACGATGCGCGGCTTCGGCTTCGGTCCCCTGGCGATTCTGTGGCGCGTCTCCCTGCCGAGCACCGCTCCCTTCATCGCGACGGGCGTGCGCATCGCGGTGTCCGTCACGCTGATCGTGGCGGTCAGCGTCGAGCTGATCGCTGGCGGCGCGGGCGGCATCGGCACCTTCCTGGTGCAGGCGAGCAGCGCCAACAGGGTCGACAGGATGCTGGCCGCCACCATCTGGGCCGGCGCGATAGGGCTGGGCGCCAACGCGCTGTTCACGGCGGCGGAGCGGCGGCTGTTCGGCTGGCACAGGGCGAGAGCGGGTGAGACGGCGTGATCAGGCGGCTGGCCTGGTACTGGCTGCTGCCCGTCGCGGCGGTCGTGTGGGAGCTGGCCACCCGCGCGATCGGCGCGGTCTACTTCCCTCCCCCTTCGACGATCCTGGCCAGGATGCGCGAGATGTGGTTCGCCGGCCCGCCGACCAGGCTGTTCCTGACCGAGGAGGCGGCGGCTGACCTGCTGCCGAGCCTGGGCAGGCTGGCCGCGGGATGGGCGGTGGCCGCCGCTGCCGGTGTCGCGCTCGGCGTCGCGCTCGGGCGCTCCAGGTGGTTGTCGGCGCTGGTGGAGCCGCTCGTCCATTTCGGCAGGTCGGTGCCGCCCGCCGCGCTGCTGCCTGTGTTCCTGGTGTTCTTCAGGGTCGGCACGCCGATCCAGCTGGCCGCGATCGTCTACGGCGTGCTGTGGCCGGTCCTCGTCAACGCCATGGACGGCGCCCGCTACGTCGACAGGCAGTACCTCGACACCGCCCAGGTCTTCCACCTGCGGCGCTGGCCGATCGTGCTGGCCGCGGCCGGACCCAAGATCTTCGCCGGCCTCCGGCTGAGCGTCGCCCTCGCGCTGATCATGATGGTGATCTCCGAGCTGTACGCGAGCAGCGAAGGCATCGGGCACCGCATGCGCGAGGCCGAGGGCAGCTTCGACATCCCCGCGATGTGGGCGGGCATCGTGCTGCTGGGCATCCTCGGCGTGCTGCTGAACGGGGTGTTCCTCGCGGTGGAGCGCCGGGCGCTCAGGTGGCGTCGGGGCCGTACAGCCTCCTGATCGCCGCCTGCTGCCGCTCGAGGAACCACTGCCTGGTCGGCGGTCCCGAGGCGAGTTCGTCGGGGCGCTCGACGTCGTGCCAGCCGTACTCCTCGGCCCAGAGCGCGGGCTTCACCCTGGCCAGCAGGTTGCCCATGCCGGGACGGCGGCGGAAGCGACGCAGCGCGACCAGGTCGAGCTCGGCCGCGGCGACCAGCGACTCGCCCTGTCCCGCCTGGACGATCGGGCGGCCCTCGAAGTCGATGAGCTCGGAACCGCCGCTGGTGGAGTCGCCGGGGATGGGCAGCCCCTCCAGCCCTCCGCTGTTGGCGCTGACCACGTAGGCGAGGTTCTCGATGGCCCTGGCCCGCCGGGCGATCGCCTTCGGGGTGAGGGCGGGCGAGGAGGCCTCGGCGGTGGGGTTGCAGAACACCTCGGCGCCGCGCAGCGCCAGCGCCCTCGCCAGCTCGGGGTAGAGGATCTCCTCCGAGGCGAGCACCGCGAGGTTGCCGATCTCGGTGCGGGCGACGGGCAGCACGGCGTCCAGGCCGTAGACGTCGAGGTAGCGTTCCCACACGTCGTAGGGGGTCGGGGAGAACATCGAGTGCAGCCGCCGGTAGCGCAGGACGCTCTCGCCCGCCGGGTCGAGGATGACCGTGGCCTGGAAGAACAGCTCGGGGAAGTGCGGGTCGCTCTCGTAGGCGTTGACGCACAGGAAGAGGCCGTTGCTCCTGGCGATCTCGCCCAGCGCCCGGTATTCGGAGCCTTCGGGGGCGAGCGCCGCCTTCGTCCGCCACTCGGCGACGCTCTCGCCGAAGGGGAAGCCGGTGAGCACGTATTCGGGCAGCACCACGAGGCGCAGGTCAGGGCCGATCCACGCCTTGGCCGCGGCGGTCTGGGCGGCGATCCTGCCGATCGCGGAGGCGATGAGCGCGCGCGGCTCGGCCGAGCCGTTCACCGCCTCGGTCCTGACCTGCAGGGCGAGCGCTCGATAGGCGGTCATCCGATGCGCTTCTCGTCGATCAGCGTGCGGCGCACGCACTCGCCTGCCTGGATCCACTGCCACACCCTGCTGCGGGTCGTGCCGTCCTCGCTCAGGACGATCAGCTCGAACAGCCTCAGGTCCTCGTCCTCGGCCTTGAAGACCCAGTTCAGGTAGATGGTGGAGGCGTCGAGCTCCCAGAACTCGCCCCTGATGCGCTCGGTGTCGAAGGCGCAGCGCCCGCCGCCCAGGTAGGTGCCGGGGAACTCGTGCCGCTCGGTCCTGCCGTCGTCCCAGGTGTACTCGTTGACCTGGTGGTAGACGCTGTCGTCGACAATCGAGCAGGTCAGGTGAGAGCGGTGCAGGTCCACCACCTGGCCGAGGCCGTCAAGGTGGCGGTAGGTCCCCTCCCACTCGCCCTCGTGCCTGGCCAGCAGCGGCATCTCCGCGCGAAGTCCCATCTACACGCTCCAGACGGATCGGGGTGACCGGTTCACCAGGTGGGCCCTGCGCCTGACGAAGCGGTCGATGGCGGCCGGGCCCATGCGGGAACCGCCGAGCCCCGAGAGGTTGAACGAGTGCTTCTCGCCCTCGTGGACGAAGGCGGTCAGCGCGGCGTCGTTGACGCTGACCGCGCCCACCCGCAGGCGGGAGGCCACCTGCCTGGCCTCCTCCTCGGTGGCCGCGAACACCGCCGCCGACAGGCCGTAGTCGGAGTCGTTGGCCAGCGCGACCGCCTCCTCGACGCCGTCGAAGGGCATCACGGGGAGAACGGGACCGAAGGTCTCCTCGGTCATCACCCGCATGGAGTGGTCGACGCCGGAGAGCACGGTCGGCCGCATCCAGTGGCCGCCGCCGTGCCGCTCGACCTGCCCGCCCGTGTGCACGACGGCGCCCCGCTCGACCGCCTCAGCCAGCTGCGCGGGGATGACACCGGTCCTGACCAGCGGACCCACCGGCCCTGCCTCGCAGGTGAGCGGCGTCGCCCTCGCCTTGTCCACCAGCAGGCCGAGGAAGTCGTCGAAGACCTCGCGGGCGACGTAGACGCGCTCGATCGACTGGCAGGCCTGACCCGCGTTCGCGGTGCCGCCGCGCAGGATCGCGGTGGCGGCCCTGTCGAGGTCGGCGCCTGCCAGCACGATGGCGGGGTCCTTGCCGCCCAGCTCGAGGAAGGCGGGGATGAAGGCGCGGGCGGCGGCCTGCGCGACCTTCCTGCCCGTGGCGACGCTGCCGGTGAACACCAGCGCGTCGACCAGCCCCACCAGCGCCTCCCCCGTCCCCGCGTCGCCTTCGACCACGCGCAGCGGGAGCTCGGACGGCACCAGCCGCATGAGCGGTTCGATGAACCTGGGCGTCAGCTCGCTCGGCTTGACCAGCACCGCGCATCCCGCGGCGAGCGCGGGGACCGCGTCGATCAGGCCGAGCAGGAGCGGGAAGTTCCACGGGCTGATCGCGCCGACGAGCTCGTACGGCACCGCCTCGCCGCCCACCACGATCCCCTGGACCGCGGCCGGCTCGTCGGGCCGATCGGCCAGGAGCGCGGGCGCCTGCCGTACCCATCGGTCGATGAGGGCGGCCACCGCGCGCCGCTCCAGCTCCGACTCCGCCTGGCGGCCCGTGTCGGCGACCAGCGCGGCCAGCAGCTGCTCGTCGCGTGCGACAGCGGCGCCGAAGGCGGAGAGCGCCACGCCCCTGTCGGCCGCGCGCCAGGCCGCCGACCGTGAGCGCAGCGCGCCCGCCGTCGCGGCCAGCTCCCCGAGGGGCAGCGGCGACAGCGGGCGCTCGGCCTCGCCTGTGAGGGGGTTCACCACCATGATCAGAGCCGACAATAGCCGCAAGCCCCGCGGATCTCCACCACCTGGCCGCGGGGCCTCGCGGCGATCAGCCTCGAGGACCCACGTGGCTGGTGAGCGCGTGCTCCACCAGGGTGATCAGGGTGCTCTTCACCGAGTCGCGCGACCTGGCGTCGAGCCGGACCAGCGGGATGTGCGGGGAGAGCGTCAGCGCCTCCCTGATCTCCTCCTCCGCGTGGAGGTACTGGCCGTCCCACCCGTTGATCCCGACCACGAAGGGCAGCTTGGCCTCTTCGAAGTAGTCGATCGCGGGGAAGCTGTCGGCGAGCCTGCGGGTGTCGACGAGCACGACGGCGCCGATCGCGCCACGCACCAGGTCGTCCCACATGAACCAGAACCGGTGCTGGCCCGGCGTGCCGAACAGGTAGAGGATCAGATCGCGGTCGAGGGACACACGGCCGAAGTCCATGGCCACCGTGGTGGTCGTCTTGTTCGGCGTGAGCGACACGTCGTCGATGTGCGCCGACGCGTCGGTCATGACGGCTTCCGTGGTGAGCGGAAGGATCTCCGACACCGCGCCCACGAACGTCGTCTTGCCCACACCGAACCCGCCCGCCACGACGATCTTCGTCGAGGTCAGGCCGCTAGAGCCTGCGAAGTCCACTTAGCACCCTTTCGAGCAGGTTGAGATCCGGCTTACCCGCTTCCAGCTGAGGCTGGTGGACGCGAATCAGGCCCTCTGACGCCATGTCCGCGATCAGCACCCGGGTGATGCCGAGCGGAACTCGTAAGAGAGCGGAGATTTCGGCTACCGACCTGACCGAACGGCACAGCTGAATGATCGCTTGATACTCCGGACTGAGGAGAGAAAGATCGCGATGTTCGGATGTGGCGGAGGAGACCAACGCCTCCATCGCGAACTTCACCCTGGGCGCCGTGCGCCCTCCGGTCACGGCATACGGCCTGACCAGCGAGCTCGGCCCCTGCGGGCGTGGGGCTCCGTGACGCCCCTGATTGTTATCACCAGCCCAACCCTGATCTGTCACAGCCTTCTCCTGTCCCCCATCTCACGCCCCCGCTAGCGGGGGCGTGCCGCCTGCAGCTCGGCGCGTACGGCAGGCGTGAGAACCTGTCCGGCCCGCTCCACCAGCAGCGTCATCTGGTACGCCACCAGGCCCATGTCACAGTCGGCCGCGGCGAGGACCGCGAGACACGACCCATCGCTGATCGACATGATCATCAACAGGCCGCGCTGCATCTCGATCACCGTCTGGGTGACCATGCCGCCTTCGAACACCCTGGCCGCACCCTGGGTGAGGCTGATCACACCGGAGGCTACCGCGGCGAGCTGGTCGGCCCTGTCCTTGGGGAAACCCTCGGAGTAGGCAAGCGGCAGACCGTCGGACGACACGACCACGGTGTGCGCGACACCGGGCACGTTGTTCACGAAGTCGGTGATCAGCCAGTTGACGCCGCGGGCGCCCTGACTCAGCTCTCTCATCTGTCCTCCTTGTTCTCGCGGGTGTGGTCGCGAGTGAATTCACGGCCCTGCCGCACTCCCTGCTGGAAGCTGGACAGGCGACTGCGCACGCGGTCGGGCGAGATCGGCGCGGGCGGTTCGGGAGCCGCGCTCTCGGGCGCGCTCGCCGTACCGGGAACCAGGTTGGCCTTGGGAACCCTTCGCGGCAGGCCCGAGGAGGTCGTGCCGCCCTGGGCGGGCTGCGCGGCGGCGCGCGCGGCCTGGAAACCGCTGTCGGCGGGTGAGGACCACGAGGACGAGGGCGTCACGCTCTCGCCCGGCCTGCGCTGCGGCAACCCCTGCGGGCGGCTCTCCTGCGGGAGCGGCTGCGCGGGCGGCTGCTCGTCGCCGAGCCGGGAGGAGCGGCCGTTGAACTGGGCAGGCGCACTGTCGGCCGCCGGTGCCTGGTCCTCCCTCAGGCTCTCCTTGGCCGCCTTCAGCTGCTCGGGGTCGGGCCTGCGGAACCAGTCGGAGCCGACGGAGGAGAAGATCGGCAGGAACTCCTCGCCGTCCTCCTCCATCGGCGAGGTGCGGACGACGGGCAGCGGGCCGGTCATGTCGGACTCCGGCAGCCCCATGAACGAGCTGTGGGACTCGTTGCCCTGGGTGCCGAAGGCGCCGGCGGACTCACGCGAGACGTGGTCGAAGGTGGAGTGGGCCTCCGGCTCGGGCGTACGGCCGAAGGCGTCCATCGGCCGCGGCTCGGGCTCGGGCAGGCTCCTGGAGAACGGGTCGAAGGCCGGCTCGGACTTGCCGTGCGCGGCCGGCGGCCAGCCGGCGTCGGCGAACCCGCTGTCGGAGAAACCGCCGTCGCGGAAGCCGTTGTCGGAGAAACCGCTGTCGGCGAACCCGCTGTCGCGCACCCCGCTGTCGGCGAAGCCGCCGTCGCGTACCCCGCTGGCAGGGAAGCCGCTGTCAGGGAAGCCACTGTCAGCGAACCCACTGTCGGCGAACCCGCTGTCGGGGAAGCCCGTGTCGCGCGTCCCGCTGTCGGCGAAGGTGCCGCTGGGGAAGGCGCTGTCGGACAGGCCGTTGCTCGGCGCCCCCGTGTCGGCGGTGCCGAAGGCCTGCTCCTCGCCCATCGACGGCCATGCCGTGTTGCCCCCTGGAGGGGGCAGCGTGCCGGGCCACGGCGTGTGCATCGGCTCGTCGAACCCGCGCACGTCGGGGCTGTCCATGCCGAACGGGGCGACAGGGGCGGCCATGACGGGCGAGTCGAACGGGCTGAAGGAGCCCTGGGTCTGCTGGTAAGGGAAGCCGGTCTGGGCGGGGGCCGACGCCGACACCAGGAGGGTGTCGGGCAGCACGACCAGTGCGGTGACGCCGCCCGTCGGCTGCGAGCGCAGCTGCACCGTGATGCCGTGACGCAGCGCCAGGCGGCCGACCACGAACAGGCCCATGCGGCGCGAGACAGAGACGTCGACGACCGGCGGGTTGGCCAGGCGCCAGTTGGCCTGGGCGACCTCGTCCGGGGTCATGCCGATGCCGAGGTCGACGACGGCGATCATCACGCCGCCCTCGGCCCTGTTGCTGGAGACGCTGACCTTGGTCTCGCGCGGGGAGAAGGAGATGGAGTTCTCGATCAGCTCGGCGAGCAGGTGAACGACGTCGGTGACGGCGGGCCCCGCCACCAGCGTGCCGGTCGGCACCTGGATGTTGACCCGCTCGTAGCCCTCGACCTCAGACAGCGACGCGCGCGCGATGTCGACCAGCTCGACCGGCTGGGTCCACTTGCGCGCGGCCTCCTGGCCGGCGAGGACCAGGAGGTTCTCGCTGTTGCGGCGCATGCGGGTGGCCAGGTGGTCGAGCCTGAACAGGTCGGACAGGCGCTGCTCGTTCTCCTCGCCGTTCTCCAGACCCTCGATGAGCGAGAGCTGGCGTTCGACGAGCGTCTGGCTGCGCCGGGAGAGGTTGACGAACATCGCGTTGACGTTGGCGCGCAGCTTGGCCTCGTCACCGGCCAGCCGTACGGCTTCGCGGTGGACCTCGTCGAAGGCCCGGGCCACTTCACCGATCTCGTCTCGGGTGAGCACCCCGATGGAGGGAACCTCGGGGATGGCCGCGCCGTCGCCGGACTCGCGCAGGGCGCGGACGGTGTCGGGCAGCGTGCTGCCGGCCACCTCCAGCGCCTCCGCGCGCAGCTTGCGGAGGGGCCGTACGAGCGAGCCCGCCACGCGGGTGGTGATCACCAGCACGAGCAGCAGCAGGACGAGGATGACCGCGCCGGAGATGATGGCGTTGCGCTGCTCGGCGTCGGCGAGCATCCTGGTCTGGGCCACGATCGAGGTGGCCAGCTGGTCCTCGACCTTGCGCATGGCGTCGACCGTCTGCTCGGTGCTGTCGTACCAGAGCTTGAGGTCGCGGCGCGAGGTGATGTCGAGGTCGCGGATCTCCTTGTACTCGCGCATCTGCGCCAGCGCGCGCTGGCGCATGGCGTCGCCGCGGTCGATCTCCTGGCCTCTGACCGTCTTGCGGAAGAAGGCCAGGTCGTCCGGCTGGGCCTCGGCCTCGAAGACGGCGAGCTCGGACTGCTGGGCGTTCCACGAGCCGAGGAAGTCGGACAGGTCGTCGTAGTCGAGGCTGCGCTCGATCTGCGCGACGACGAGGATGACCTGCTGGCGGGAGACCTCTTCCTTGGCTCGCTCCAGCGCGCCGAGCGCGGTGGCGTCACCGAGCAGGCCTTCGTTGTTGCCCGCGGCGACCAGCTCGCCCTGCAGGCCCTCCATGACGTCGATCATGGAGGTGAAGGTCCTGATCGCCGCTCGGGCGGGGACGCTGTCGCCGAGGCCGATGATCGACTCGCGCAGGCCGTCGAGGCCGTCGAGCCAGCGGACCACCTCGCCGACCTCGTGCTGGACGCGCGCGGGGTGGGCCTCGTCGATCGCTCTGGCGCTGTCGAGCACCTTCTTCTTGCCGGCGTCGACCACGTCCCGCTGGTTGCGCAGCTGAGCCAGGCGGCCCGCACGGCGATTGTCGGCGATGTACCAGGCGGTGAGCGTGCGTTCCTTGCCCAGCTCGTGGGAGAGCGAGCCGAGTCGCTGCACGAGTTCGGCCACCTGGGTCAGGCGGCGGTACTCGGCTGCGGTTCCGATGGAGTTGGCAAGCTGGATGCCCGCGAGGAGGACGCCCACGACCGTGGGGATCAGGATGAGCAGGATGAGGCGCGATCGCACCCGCCAGTTGCCCAGCTGGAAACGACCACCCGACCCGGGCTTCTTTCCTGTGTCCTCCCCCGGGGCGGCATGCCGGGGGTTTTCCGTCCTCACTGAGTGTCGCTACCTCTCGCCATACGTGCTCGAAATCTCTGACACGCATGTGGCGCATGGGATTGCAGGAGCGATCGTAATTGGAACACAACCTGACCAGATCAGCGAACGAGACAAAGTTCGCTAAACACCCCTAAACCGGGCGTTTTCGCCCATAACGCCACATGCTGTTTAGGCTGGCCGGAACGAGTCCCGCTCGGCCGGAGCCGCGTGCTTGATCATCAGGTGGCGGGTCACGGAGTACTCCTGAACCGCCTCCTGGCTCATGTCCTTGCCGAACCCGCTGCCCTTGACGCCGCCGTGCGGAGCCTCGCTGGCGATCGGCAGATGATCATTCACCCACGTCACTCCGACGTCCAGACGGTGCGAGACGCGCATGGCCCTGGCCACGTCGCGCGACCAGACCGAGGAGGCCAGGCCGTAACGGGTGTCGTTGGCGAGCCTGACTGCCTCGTCCTCGTCGTCGAAGGGCAGCACCACAAGGACAGGGCCGAAAAGCTCGCCCTGCACGACCTCGCTGTCCTGCCGCGGGCCCGCGATGAGGGTGGGCGGGTAGAAGAAGCCGGGCGCGTCGATCGGGTTGCCGCCGAAGACCACCTCGCCCCCCGAGTCGGCGGCCGCGCGGGAGACGAAGCCGTGCACCCTGTCGCGGTGCGCGGCCGAGATCAGCGGCCCGATGTCCGTTGTGGGGCTCCACGGGTCGCCGACCTTGATCTCGGAAAGGGTAGCGCGGATGGCTTCCACCGCGTCCCCGTACACCTGGCGGGCGACGTAGACCCTCGTGGCCGCGGTGCAGTCCTGGCCGGTGTTGTAGGTCGCGCCCATGGCCACGCCGTGCGCGGTCTCGGCCAGGTCGGCGTCCTCGAAGACCAGGGCGGGCGCCTTGCCGCCGAGCTCCAGGTGCACGCGCTTGAGCGTGCGCGCCGCGCCCGCCATGACAGCGCGGCCCGTCTCCGTGGAGCCCGTGACG
Source organism: Nonomuraea sp. NPDC049152 (assembly GCF_040648355.1). Taxonomy (NCBI): domain Bacteria; kingdom Bacillati; phylum Actinomycetota; class Actinomycetes; order Streptosporangiales; family Streptosporangiaceae; genus Nonomuraea; species Nonomuraea sp. NPDC049152. The sequence goes on from NZ_JBEZDO010000027.1 coordinate 70,806, forward strand.
CTCACCATGTCCACGCCAGGGTCGGTCACCAGCGCCTCGCCCACCTCGGCGTCGCCGGTCACGACCTGCACCAGGTGCTCAGGCCCGCCCGCCTTGGCGATCAGCTCGGCCAGCCGGATGGTGGTGCGCGGCGTCTGCGGCGCGGGCTTGATGACCACGGCGTTGCCCGCGGCCAGCGCGGGGCCGAGCTTCCACACCGCCATGACGAAGGGGAAGTTCCACGGCGCGATCGAGCCCACGACCCCGACCGGGCGGCGCAGCAGCACCGAGGTGTAGCCGGCGCTGAACACCCCCGCCCCGCTGCCTTCGAGCGAGCGCGCGGCGCCGGCGAAGAAGCGCAGGTTGTCGGCGGCGAAGGGCAGCTCGCCGTCCCTGAAGACGGCCGCGGGCTTGCCCGTCTCCTCCACCTCGAGCCTGGTCAGCTCCTCGGCGTCGGCCTCCACCAGATCGGCCAGGCGCAGCAGCACGCGAGCGCGCTCGGCGGGGGTGGCCTGCGACCACTCCTCGAAGGCCTTCCTCGCCCGCCGTACGGCGTGCGCCACCTCTTGGACGGGCGTGTCGGGCACCTCGGCGAACGGCCGGCCGGTGGCCGGGTTGATCAGTTGACGCATCGTGTCTTCCCTTGGAAACGATCAGGTCGGTCGCCCGCCGTGACGGCCGGAGACCACGACTGAGGGGAACGCGCGGCGGCGTCCCCCTCAGGCGCTCTGTCAGACGTGGCTCACTTGCCGAGCTGCTCGATCAGGTCGGCGGCCTTGCGCAGGCCGTCGCGGCGGCGGATCTTCTCGCCCTCCGCGGCCAGCTTGGCGCGCAGCTCGGCGTCGCCGAGCAGGCGGTCGAGGGCGCCCTTGAGCTCCTCGTCGGTGAAGGTGTAGGTGGACAGCCGCACGCCGTAGCCGAGCTCGGCCACGCGCTGGGCGTTGTCGTACTGGTCCCAGAACAGCGGCAGCAGGATCATCGGCTTGCCGAAGTGCAGCGCCTCGGTGGTGGTGTTGTTGCCGCCGTGGGTGATGACCAGGTCCACCTGCGGGATGATCTTCGTCTGCGGCAGGAACTCCGCGCCCCACATGTTGTCGGCGAGCTTGATCTCCTCGTGCAGCGGGCCCTTGGAGACGATGAACCGGTGCGGCGTGGTGGCGAGCACGTCGATGACGCGCTGCATGAGCTCCACGTCCGCCGAGCCGAGCGAGCCGAGCGAGAAGTAGACCAGCGCGCCGCCGTCGCGCTCGATGGGGAGCGCGAAGTCCTCGTCGGTCTCGCGGACGGAGGAGTCGAGGCGGTGCCAGCTCGGGCCCAGCGGGCGGGCGTCGGTGTAGTCGAGCAGCTCGGGGTAGACGTAGAGGTTCAGGTCGCCCTCGTGGATGAAGTCGAGGTCGGGCAGCGGCCGGGTGCCCTGCTCGACGCACCACTCGTTGAAGGCGGTCCAGATCTCGCGGTGGGTGCGGTCGTACTCGGCCCGGAAGGCGTCCCACTCGGTGCGGTCGTCGGCGGGCAGGCCGGAGAAGACCGGCGCGATCGCCTCTCCGCGCACCTCGAGCGGGTTGCAGGAGACGATCCTGACGAACTTCTTGCCCGAGGTCAGCAGCGCGGGGAAGGTGATGACGTTGTCCTCGACGATGATGTCCGGCTGAACCCGCTCGATGATCGCCTTGAGCTGCGGCTCGCAGTACTTGACGCCGTCGATCAGCGCGTCCCAGATCGGCTTGGTGACGGTCTCGAGCTGCTCCTGCGTGCTCTTGCGGTACTCGGGCGCGGTGTCGCGGATGAAGTCCTTCCAGAACTGGCCGGGGTCCTGCTCCTCGGACTCCTCAGCGGGCGCAGCCAGGTCGACCAGGTCCTCCTCGAAGCCGAGCGCCTCGAGCTTGCCCTTCCACGACGCCTCGGCGGCGAAGACCACCCGGTGGCCCCTGCGGCGCAGGATGTCGCCGATGCCGATGCTGTTGTTCGTGGGCCCGTACGCGCTCTCGGGCATGAACAGAATGGTGAGAGACATGATCAACTCCGGGGGGAACGCTCAGTTGAATTTCGATTCAAATACTTGTCTAGCGGGATGGTCAACTTCAAGGCAGTATGTGCCCGAATGACCTTAATGACGTCACAGGAAGGGGGGTGCTGGTGACCGCGCGCAAGAGTCGCTCGGACCGGCGGATCGACCTCATTGAGGCGGCCCGGCGGGCCATCGTCCGCCACGGCATCGACGGAGTGCAGCTCGCGCACGTGGCCGAAGAGGCCGGACTGACCTCGGGCGCGGTGCTCTACCACTACCCCGACCTCAGCGAGCTGCTGGTCGAGGCGCATCACGCCAGCGTGGAGCGCTTCTACGAGCAGCGCATGCGGCAGATCTCCGCCGTCACCGACCCCGCGCGCAAGCTGGTCCTGACGATCCGCTCCGGCCTGCCCACCGGGCCGCTCGACCCGGACGTGCGGCTGCTGAACGAGCTGGGCGGGGCCGCAGGCCGCAACAGGATCTACGGCCTGCTGCTGACCACCCTGTTCGACCGCCAGGTGTCGATGTACCAGGCGGTCCTGGACACCGGGACGGCGCTCGGCGTGTTCACCCCGAGCACCGACTCCCTGACGATCGCGCGCAACCTGGTGGCTCTCGAGGACGCCTACGGCTACCGCATCACGGCCAGGCACCCCCTCATCGGCCCCGAGGAGGCCGTTGAGCTGATACTCAGCTACGCCCGGGCGGCCACGGGCTGCGACCTGGCTCCCCACTGACTCAGCCTTCCTGGATCAGCACCGCGTCGTGGGCGTCCCAGCCGAGCCTGACCTGGGCGCCCGCCTCGACCTTCGCGGCGCCCTGCTGGGCCACGAGAACGGGTTTGTCCCTGCCCTCCACGGTGACCGCGATGTGCGAGATGCCGCCGTAGAAGCTCACGTCCAGCACGGTGCCGAGCAGGCCGCGATCGGCCAGCCGCACGTTCTCCGGCCGTACGGCCAGCAGCGCCTTGACGCCCGCGAGCTCGGTCCCCTCACCCGGCAGGACGCCGAGGTCGGGCACGTCGAGGCCGCCGGGCACGGCCGTGCCCTCGAAGAGGTTGTTGGCGCCGACGAAGTCGGCCACGAACGGCGTGCGGGGCCGCTCGTACAGCTCGACGGGCTCGTCGACCTGCCGCACCCGGCCGGACTCGAAGACCGCGATGCGGTCGGCGAGCGACATCGCCTCCTCCTGGTCGTGGGTCACCACGACGAAGGTGATGCCGACCTCGTTCTGCAGCCGCTTGAGCTCCAGCTGCATGCCCGCGCGGACCTTCTTGTCCAGTGCCGACAGCGGCTCGTCGAGCAGCAGCAGCCGGGGGCGCTTGACGATCGCCCTGGCCAGGGCGACACGCTGGCGCTGGCCGCCGGACAGCTGGCCGGGCTTGCGGCTCGCCATCTCGCCCAGGCCGATGGTCTCCAGCACCTCGCCGACCCGCTGCTTGATCTCGGCCTTGCCGACCTTCTCCTGCTCCAGGCCGTAGGCGATGTTCTTGGCCACGGTCATGTGCGGGAACAGCGCGTAGGACTGGAACATCAGGTTGATCGGCCGCCGGTTCGGCGCCATCGACAGCAGGTCCTCGCCGTCGAGGGTGACCGTGCCTTCGTCCGGCGTCTCGAAGCCGGCCAGGATGCGCAGCAGCGTGGTCTTGCCGCAGCCCGAGGGGCCGAGCAGGGCGAAGAACTCGCCCTGCTCGATCTCCAGCGAGACGTTGTCGAGGGCGGTGACGTCTCCGAACCTGCGGGTGACGCCATCAATCTTGAGCACGAATCTCCCCGATCTTCGTCATGCGCTGAGCGACGATCACCACGGTGAAGCTCACCAGCAGCAGGATCGACGCGAGCGCGTTGATCTCCGGGGTCACCCCGAACCTGACCATTGAGTAGATGACGATCGGCAGCGTCGGCTCGGTCGGCGCCGCCGTGAAGAACGCGATGACGAACTCGTCGATCGACAGGGTGAAGGCCAGCAGCGCGCCCGCGACGATGCCGGGCGCGAGCTGCGGTAGCGTCACCCTGACGAAGGTGGTGACGGGTCCCGCCCCGAGGTCGCGTGAGGCCTCCTCCAGCGAGGAGTCGGCGTGGGTGAGCCTGGTGCGCACGACGGCGGCGACGAAGGCCATGCCGAACAACGCGTGCGACAGGATCACCGAGTGCAGACCAAGGCTGAACTTGACCACGTCGTAGAAGACCAGCAGGCCGATGGCCAGCACCAGGTCCGGCAGGATCGCGGGCATCAGCCCGAGCGCGTCGAGCAGCTTGGACCTGGTGTGCCTGGCCAGCCCCACCGCCAGCAGCGTGCCGAGCACGGTGGCGAGCACGGTCGAGGCCGCCGCCACGATCAGCGTGTTGACCAGGCCCTGCATGATCTTGTCGTCCTCGGCGAGCACGCCGTACCACTTGAGGCTGAAGCCCTCGTAGACGTACGGCGAACGGCCCGCGTTGAAGGACATCACCACGAGCACCAGGATCGGCGCGTACAGGAAGACGTAGGTCAGCCAGAACGGCACGTAGAGGAAGCGCGGCTTACCCACGGCGGCTCACCCACGACTGGATCACCAGCAGCACGACCAGGACCAGGATCACCGCGAGCGACAGCGCGGAGCCGAACGGCCAGTCACGCGACTGCAGGAACTCGGTGCGGATCAGCGTGCCCACCGTGGCCGAGCGCCCGCCACCGAGGATCTCGGGGATGACGAAGTTGCCGAAGCTCGGCACGAAGACGAACACGCAGCCGGTCGCCACGCCCGGCAGCGTGAGCGGGAGCGTCACGCGCCTGAAGGTGGTGAAGGCCGAGGCGCCCAGGTTCGCCGAGGCCTCGCGCAACTGCGGGTCGAGCTTCTCGATGGCCGCGTACAGCGGCAGCACCATCAACGGCAGGTAGGAGTAGAGCAGGCCGGTGACCATCGCGCCCTGGTTGTAGAGCAGCTCGAACTGCGTGCCGAGCGCCGAGTTGATCAGGCCGGGGCCGCTCAGCAGGATCGTCCAGGCGTAGACCCTGATGATGAAGTTCGTCCAGAACGGCAGCACGATCGCGACCAGCGCGATCGTCTTCCACGTCCGCGGCAGCCGCGCGATCAGGTACGCCGTGGGGTAGCCGAGCAGGAGCGCGAACACCGTCGTCAGCGTGGCCAGCTTGATGGACACCAGGACCACGTTGAGGTAAAGCGGGTCGAGCAGTCTGCTGAAGTTCTCCGTCGTGAACTCGTAGACGATCCCGCCGAAGCGGCCGCGCCTGAAGACGGTGTAGCTGAGGATCAGTGCGAGAGGGGCCAGCAGCAGCACCGCCAGGTAGGCGACGCCGGGGCCCAGGAAGACGAACGCGCCCAGCCGGCGCCCCCACCCAGGGGACACCGGCCGGGTCTTGCCAACAGATTTCACGGCTTACTTGACTTTCACGGCCTACTGGGCCTTGACCTCGGTCGACAGGCGGGTGTACTTGGTCGCCGCCTCGCCCAGGTCGATGATCGACTCGCCCTGCAGCAGCTCCGCGGGAGAGGTGCCGAGCAGCGATCCCTCGGCGACCTGGACCTTGTCCATGGCGGCCTTGTTCGGGACCTTGTAGTTGATGTTCTCGGCCGCCCAGCGGTGGATCTCGGGGTCGAGGATGTAGTTGATCAGGGCGTGCGCGGCCTCCTTGTTCTTGGAGGACTTCATGATCACCATGGTGTCCACCCAGAGGTCGCTGCCCTCCTTCGGGACCGCGAACTTGATGTTCTTCTTCTCGTCCGTGGTGGGGCACCAGCCGTCCCACGCCTCGACCATGATCGCCTCGCCGGTCCTCAGCTTCTCGCCGAAGGTGACGTCGTCGTAGCCAAGCAGGTGCGGCTTGGCCGCGACGAGGAGCTCCTTCGCCTTGGCGATCTCCTCGTCCTTGTCGGTGTTGACCGAGTAGCCGAGCGACTTGAGGGCGGGCAGCGCCAGCCAGCGCTCGGTGGTCATCATCGTGACCTTCTTCTCGGCCCACGCCGGCGGGGTCAGGATGTCCTTCCAGCTGGTCGGCTCGGCCTTCACCAGGTCGCTGCGGTAGCAGATGCCCGTCGTGCCCCAGGTGTAGGGCACGGAGATCTTGTTGCCCTTGTCGTAGGACAGCTGCGTGGCCTCGGGGTAGAGGTTGCTCAGGTTCGGGATCAGCTCGGGGTGGATCGGCTCCAGCAGGCCCGCGGCGGCCAGCGCCTGGGCGTACTGTCCCGAGACGAAGGCGACGTCGATCTGCGCGCCGCCCTGGCCGGTCAGCTTCGTCATCGCCGTCTCGTTGGTGTCGTGCTCGACGATCTTCACGTCGGCGACACCGAGCTTCGCCTTGGCCTTCTCCGGCAGCTCCTTGGGCGTGTAGCCGGGCCAGACGGTCACCGTGAGGCTCTGCTTGGACAGGTCCGCCTTCGCATTCAGCTGCGCGGCGGCGCTCGGTGCCGGGTTGGCGCTGTCGGTCGACGACTCGCCGCCACACGCCGCTACGGCGAGCGCGAGTCCGGCCGCCGCGACGACGGCCGGAAAACGACGGGTGTACCGGATACGGGACACGGCCGCTACTCCTTCTGGATTCAGATGTACGAGGGGTCTCGCGACCAACCGGGCACTGCAGACCAAAGCAGGAGTGTTGCAGCCGACATCAACATGAGCAAGACTTTTCCGGACATTGTCACCAGGAAGTTTGATGTACGTGTTGAATCACGATTCAATTTGGCGACGATTGCCGGCTCACGGTAAGAGTCACGTTACCGATCAGGACGGCGTCGTGACCAGTTCCGCTCTGCCGGGAACCGGTGCTCCGAGGGCGGGCGAAGGTCTCACGGCGGCGTTCCTGGCGGCGCTGTCGGAACCGGTGCCCGCGCCCTTCGCGGTCCGCCACTACCTGCCCATGCCCGCTCCGTACGGCCCCGCCGAGGGGCCCGTCCCCACGGACCCGTGGGCCGAGCGCGGCATCGACGTCGACCAGACCAACCACTCGGTGGTGGTCGGCGAGCGGATCGTGGTGAAGTGGCTGGCCGAGCCCGCGCCGCTGCCCCATCCGACGCTGGCCGCGTTCGCGCACCTGACCGAGACGGGCTTCGCGTACACCGCGCCGCCGTACGCGGCGCTCACCAGGGTCGGCCCCTCGGGAGATGAGACGCTGCTCGCCCTGGTGACCGGCTACCTGCCCGAGGCGAGCGACGGGTGGGAGTGGTGCGTGGACGAGGCGGAGGCGGGCCGTACCGGCTTCTCGGCCACGCTCGGCCGCCTGGCCGCCGACCTGCACCTGTCCCTGGCGACGTTCCCCAAGGGTGCTCTTTCCCCGTCTCACCGCCGGTCCGAGCTGGACAGGGCGGCCGCGGCGCTGGAGGAGGCGCTCGGACTCACCGACGGCGAGGACGGCGCCTGGCTGCGCTCCCGCGAGCCCGCGCTTCGGGCCGGGCTCGCTCCCCTCGCGGCCCCTGTCACGACCCCGCGGATCCGCATCCACGGCGACTTCCACGTGGGCCAGATCCTCCGGTGGCGCGACGGATACGCGGTGATCGACTTCGACGGCAATCCGACCGTCGCCGAGGCCGACCCCTACCAGCCCGCCGCCCGCGACGTCGCCCAGCTCACCACCAGCCTGGAACACGTCGCCCAGGTGGCCGTCAAGCGGCGGGGCACCGACCCCTCCGCCGCCGCCGCGTGGGCGGCCGGCGCGCGCGCCGGCCTCCTCGCCGCCTACCGCCTGCGCCTCGCGGAGGCCGGCAGGCCCGACCTGCTGGACGACCGCCTGCTCGGCCCGTTCGAGATCGAGCAGGAGTGCCGCGAGCTGATCTACTCCGCGCGCCACCTGCCCCGCTGGCGCTACGCCCCCATGGGCGTCCTGCGCACCCGCTTCACCGAGGAGAACCATTGAACCCCGAGCTGTTCCACGCCGACCTGGAGGCCAAGCCCTCCGCCCTCGCCGACCTGGCCGCGTGGCTGGAGAAGGAGCCGCTGTCGCTGCCCGAGGGGCTCAGGCGCGTGGTGTTCCTCGGCATGGGCAGCTCCCGCTACGCCGCCGGCGTCGCCGCGCTCCGCCTGCGCGCCAGGGGCTTCGACGCCTACGCCGAGTACGGCTCGGCCGCCGCCACCTTCCCCGCGGGGCCCCAGACGCTCGTCGTGCCGATCTCGGCGACGGGCGGCAGCAGGGAGACCCTCGACGCCCTCGCCCGCTACGCCGGAGGCGCCTCCCCCGTCGTCGCCCTCACCAACGTCGAAGGCTCGAAGATCACCGAGACGGCCGACCAGGTCATCCCGATGCTGGCGGGAGAGGAGCGGGGCGGCGTCGCCTGCCGTACCTTCCAGCACACGCTGATCCTCCTGCTCGCGCTGGAGTCGCGCCTCACCGGCGTGGCCCGTGACATCCCCGACCTGGTACGGCGCGCCGCCGAGGCCACCTCCGACCTGCTCGACCGCAGGGACGACTGGCTGCCCACCGCGCTGGAGCTGCTCGAAGGGCCGCACGGGGTCTACGCGATCGCGCCGGCCGAGCGGATGTCGTCGGCCGAGCAGTCCGCGCTGATGGTCCGCGAGGGTCCGCGCAGGCCGGCGGACGCGTGCGAGAGCGGCGACTGGTCGCACGTGGACGTCTACCTGACCAAAACCCTCGACTACCGCGCCCTGCTGTTCCCCGGGTCGCTCTACGACGAGCAGGCCATGGACTGGGTACGGCAGCGCGGCTCCACCGTCCTCACGGTGGGCGGGCACGTGGAGGGCGAGCGCGCCTCGATCCGCTACCGGCACGACGACGACCCCGACGTCGCGCTGCTGACCGAGACCCTCGTCGCCGAGCTCGTCGCCGCCCACTGGTGGCGCGCCTCGGCGTGACGCCGGACCCGGAAGACGGCCGCCCCCCGAGAGGCCCGGAGGGGCCCTCGGGTGAGGCAGGGACAGTAGGTGGGGCGGGTCAGTAGGTGGGGCCGTAGGAGGAGCGGACGGTCAGGGCGTGCTCGACGAGTGTGATGAGCGTGCTCTTGACCGCGTCGCGGGAGCGCGCGTCCGTCTTCACGATCGGCACGTGGGGTCCGAGCGTCAGCGCGTCCCTCACCTGGTTCTCCACGTGCGGGAAGTGCCCGTTCCAGCCGTTGAGCCCGACCACGAAGGGCAGCTTCGCCTCCTCGAAGTAGTCGATCGCGGGGAAGGAGTCGGCCAGCCGCCGCGTGTCCACCAGGACGATCGCGCCGATCGCGCCGCGCACCAGGTCGTCCCACATGAACCAGAACCGGTGCTGGCCGGGGGTCCCGAACAGGTAGAGGATCAGGTCGCGGTCCAGCGACACCCTGCCGAAGTCCATGGCCACCGTGGTGGTGGTCTTGTCAGGGGTGAGGCTGAGGTCGTCGACGCCCGCCGAGGCGTTGGTCATGACGGCCTCCGTGGTGAGCGGAAGGATCTCCGACACCGCGCCCACGAACGTCGTCTTGCCCACACCGAACCCGCCCGCCACGACGATCTTCGTCGAGGTCAGGCCGCTAGAGCCTGCGAAGTCCACTTAGCACCCTTTCCAGCAGGTTCCTGTTCGGCATGCCCGCGTCCAGCTGCGGCTGGTAGATCCGCACCAGACCCTCCGCCTCCATGTCCGCGATCAGCACCCTGGCCACGCCCAGCGGGATGGCCAGCAGCGCCGACACCTCGGCGACCGACCTGATCTGCCGACACAGCTCGCTGATCGCGCGGTATTCACGGGTGTGGTTCATGCCGAGCTGCGCCGAGGTGGCCGAGGAGACCAGCGCCTCCATGGCCAGGTTGGTGCGCGGCGCGGTGCGCCCGCCGGTGAGCGAGTACATCCGCACCAGCGAGCTGCGTTCCTCCTCGGGAGGGCTGGGGGCAGGGTCGTAGCCCGACGCCGGCCGGCCGTACCCCCTGCCGTAGTCCGGCGGCGGCCCGTAGGGAGGGCCGTCATTCCACGAAGCCACGATCGTCTCCCATCACCAGGGGCGCGCGGATGACAGTTCCGCCCGTACGGCAGGCGTGAGCACCTGGCCCGCCCTCTCGACCAGAACCGTCATCTGGTAGGCGACCAGTCCCATGTCGCATTCTGGAGCGGCCAGCACGGCGAGGCAGGACCCGTCGCTGATGGACATCACGAGCATCAGCCCTCCCTGCATCTCCACGACGGTCTGGTTGACCCGGCCGCCCTCGAAGACCCTGGAGGCGCCCTGGACCAGGCTGATCAGCCCGGCGGCCACGGCGGCGAGCTGGTCGGCACGGTCCTTGGGGAACCCCCTCGAGAACGCCATCGGCAGCCCGTCGGCGGAGACGACCACGGCGTGCGCGACGCCCGGCACCTCCTCGACGAAGCCGCTGACCAGCCAGTCGACATCCCTGGCGGCCTGGCTCAACTCCTTCACCGCTGCTCCTCTTCCTCGTGCGCGTTCCCGAGCTCGGCGCGGCCCTTCCGCACACCCTGCTGGTAGCTGGCCAGCCTGCTCCTGATCCGGTCAGGCGAGACGGGTGGCATCGGCTGCGCGGGAGCCTGGGACTGCGGGACGGCGGCGGTGCCCGGCACCAGGTTCGCCCTGGGCTTGCGCTTGGGCAGGCCCGAGGTGGTGATGCCGCCGAGGCTGGGGTCGTTGGCCGCGCGGGCCGCCTGCCAGCCCGCGTCGGCGGGCGACGACCAGGGATCCTGCGACGGCGCGGCCTGGTGGGCGGCCTGAGGAGCGGACTGGGCGGGCGGCGACTCCGCGGGTCGCGCCTCGGCCGGCCGCGCCACCGCCGGCCTGCTCGGCGCGGACCCGGTGTCGAGTGAGGGTGCGTCGAGGCTGTCGGCCAACTGCTCGGGGCGCTTGAACCAGCTCGACTCCACCGCCGCGAAGATCGGCAGGTACTCCTCGTCACCGGTGTCGAGCGAGGAGGTCTCCACCCTGGGCAGCGGCCTGGTCGCGTCGGGGTACTCGTGCCTGCCCTGCGCGTCGAGGGAGTCGTGCGGGCGCCGGTCGAGCGTGCCGTACGAGTCGGGGCCCTGGGAGCCGCCCAGGCCGGGCATCTCGCGGAAGCCCAGCGGCTGGCCGCTGTCCGAGGACCGTCCTCCTCGCCTGGGCAGCCCGTTGGAGGTGAAGTCGGACAGGTCGGCCGAGGGCGCGTCGTTGGTGCCGAACCAGTCGACGGGCGGGGAGTCGAACACCGGCGCGCTCGCCGGCGACGGCCTCAGGTCGTCGAGCGGGGGGCTCTCGTACGACATCGGCCCCGCCTGCGGCGGCACCATCGATGGAGGCGGGATCATCGGATGCTGCGCGGCGGGCGGCTCGGGCGGCATGGCGTGCAGGGGCGGCATGCCGTGCTGGGACGGGAGGGCGTGCGCGGGCGGCTGGCCGGGGATGGCGGCCAGCAGGCTTTCGGGGATGAGCACCATCGCGGTGAGGCCGCCCATGTCCTGCCGGCGCAACTGCACGCGGATGTGGTGCCTGAGCGCCAGGCGGCCGACCACGAACAGGCCCATGCGCCGCGACACCGACACGTCCACGACCGGCGGGTTGGCCAGCCGCCAGTTGGCCTGGGAGATCTCCTCCGGGGTCATCCCGATGCCGTGGTCGGTCACCGCGATCATGACGCCGCCGCCGTCGATGCGGCTGCTCGAGATGGTCACCTTGGTGTCGCTCGAGGAGAACGACACCGCGTTCTCCACCAGCTCGGCGAGCAGGTGGACGGTGTCGCTGACGGCCTGGCCCGCGATGGCGACCTCGGAGGCCGCCTGCATGACCACCCTGTCGTAGCTCTCGACCTCGCCGAGGGCCGCGCGCACGATGTCCATCAGCTCGACGGGCTGGGTCCACTTGCGCGAGGCGTCCTGCCCTGCGAGGACCAGGAGGTTCTCGCTGTTGCGGCGCATGCGGGTGGCCAGGTGGTCGAGCCTGAACAGGTCGCCGAGGCGGGTGTCGTCCCGCTCGCCGCGTTCGAGGCGCTCGATCAGCGTGAGCTGGCGCTCGACGAGGGTCTGGCTGCGGCGCGAGAGGTTGACGAACATCGCGTTGACGTTGGCGCGCAGCTTGGACTCCTCGCCCGCCAGCCGTACGGCCTCGCGGTGGACCTCGTCGAAGGCCCGCGCCACCTCACCGACCTCGTCCCGCGAGAAGACCCCGATGGGGGTGACCTCCGGGGTGACGGCGCCGTCACGCGACTCGCGCAGACGCTGGACGAACCCGGGAAGCCGCTCACCCGCGATGTCGAGCGCCTCACTGCGCAGCCTGCGCAGCGGGCGGACGAGTGAGCGAGCCACCCCTGTCGTGATGAGCAGTACGGCCAGCAGCAGGGCCGCGACGGCGCCCGCCACCAGGTAGGCGCGCTGCTTCTCGGCGGCGGCCAGGTCGCTGCTGCGCAGGACGATCGCCGCCGCGTGCCGCTCCTCCACCGAGCGCATGGACTCGACGATGACGGTGGAGGCCTCGAACCACTCGCGCGCGTCGTCGCGCTTGCTGAGGTCGAGGCCCTTGAGCGGGGCTCCCGTGTCGGCCCTGTTGAGGACCAGCTCGAGCAGGAAGCGCGCCCTGTCGGCCTCTCGGCCGTTGACCTTCTCGTCGAACAGCCGGCGTTCGTCGGCGGTGGCTTCGGCGGCGAAGGCCTTGCGCTCGCTGCCCTCACGGGACCGCTCGCCGAGGAGGGTCTTGAGCTGGTCCTGCTCGAACCTGCCGACGACCAGCACGGTGGTGAGCAGGGCCTGCTGCAGCGAGACGCTCTCCTTCGCGCGGGCGAGCGCGTCGAGCGTCACCGACTGGCGCGTCAGATCCTCGTCCTCGCCGTTCTTGCCGAGCTCGTCGTTGAGCGCGAGCAGGTCGGCGATGACGGTGGTATAGGCGTCGAGGGCGGCGCCGGGCAGGAGATCGGAGTCGAGGGCCTGGTCGCGCAGCGCGGCGAGGTCCTCCAGGCGGGTCAGTACGGTGGCGACCTCGTCGCCCGTGCGGCCCGTGATGTCGGAGCCGAGGACGGCGGCGCCCTGCCGTACCTTTTCGGCCTCCGCGTCGACCCTGCTCATCTGGCCGCGGACGTCGGCGAGGCCGCGCTCGGGTCGGCCGAGGGCGATGTACCAGGCGGTGCGGGCGCGTTCGGCGCCGAGTTCGTGGGTGAGGCCGCCGACGCGTTCGGCGAGCTTGGCCAGCTGGTTGGCGCGGTCGTAGTCGGCGGCCGCACTGGTGGAGGCGACCACCTGGAAGCCGCCGAGAAGGACGGCAGCGGCGGTAGGCACGAGGATGAGCGCGACTAATCGCGCGCGCACCCGCCAGTTGCGCAGCCGCCATCCGCCGTGCTCGGCGGCCTTGGCACTGGTTCTTCTACTCACCGAACGCAACCTCAGTTGGGGGGAGAGCCTCCCGTGAGACTCCTGGGAAAATCCAGCAAGTGGGGGTTATTTCAGCACATCAATACCAGAAGACCAAACGAACATAACGCGACAAATCTAGTCCGGGGCGACACAAGCACAGATAACCTGGAGCCCCCAATTTCGGACGCCCATTAATGGATCTTGAGCTAGGAAAATCACCATATATCAGACTCTGTCCGCTTGTGGGGGGTTAGCCCGTTCCAGTTGTAGATCCACTCCGTAACACCCGAGTCTCTGGATGGTCACGACGTTGAGATTCGCGTGATTTAGGCCCTATGTTGAGCCCCGTCGCGCCTACCCTCGACAACTCGGACCGGGCCAACCGCGGGGCCGGCAAGCTTCTGGAGGCAGAAAGTGGCAGCCGGGCAGGACAGTGCGGCCATCGAGGTCAGCGGGCTCTGGAAGATCTTCGGCCCGCGTGCGGACCGCGTGCTGAAAGGCCCTGACAAAGATCTCGACGCGGCCGAACTCCGAGAGAAGACCGGCTGCACCATCGCCGTCAGAGACGTCACGTTCGACGTCAAGCCGGGCGAGATGTTCGTCGTCATGGGCCTGTCGGGAAGCGGCAAATCCACCCTGGTGCGCTGCCTGACCCGCCTCATCGAGCCGACCGCGGGAAGGATCGCCATCGGTGGCCGGGATGTGGGCGCCGCCTCGCCCACCGACCTGCGCGAACTGCGCCGTCACCACGTCAGCATGGTCTTCCAGCACTTCGGCCTGCTGCCGCACCGCCGCGTCATCGACAACGTCGCCTACGGCCTGGAGATCCAGGGCTCGCCCAAACAGCGAAGGCACGAGCGCGCGCGGGAGATCCTCTCCCTCGTCGGCCTCGACGGCCACGCGGACTCCTACCCCGACCAACTGTCGGGCGGCATGCAGCAGCGCGTCGGCCTGGCCAGGGCGCTGGCCGTCGACCCCCAGGTGATGCTGTTCGACGAGCCGTTCAGCGCGCTCGACCCGCTGATCCGCCGCGACATGCAGGCCGAGGTCATCAGGCTGCACCGCGAGGTGGGCAAGACCATGGTCTTCATCACCCATGACCTGTCGGAGGCGCTCAAGCTGGGCCAGCGCATCGCGATCATGCGGGCGGGCTCGATCGTCCAGCTCGGGACGCCCGAGGAGGTCGTGGGCGCGCCCGCCGACGACTACGTGGCCGACTTCGTGCGCGAGGTGCCGCGCAGCCACGTGCTGTCGCTGCGGTGGATCTGCAGGACGCCGGAGCCCGACGAGCACCTCGACGGTCCCGTCCTTCCCGCCGACACGGTCATCAGGGACGCCATCCCCGCGGTGACGGGCTCGGCCAGGCCCATCAGGGTGATGGACGGGGACGAACTGGTGGGCGTGGTCGACCGTGTGGACATCCTGTCGGCCATGGCGCACTCGCCTGCCGAACCGGAGGGGAGGATCCGCGTCCCCGAGCCCACGCCGTCACCCGAGGAGACCGCTCCCCCGCAGACGGACGGGGCCGAGGGCGAGGACATCGGGCCCGTCTCCCAGGCGCGTTCGTGAGCGGCGCCGTCGCCGTCGCGGGCGCGTCGGCGATCCGCCGGCCGCCCCGCTGGGTCGTGCCCGCGACCCTCGTCGCCGCCCTCCTGGTCGGTTACCTCACTCTGAACGGCACCGCCACGCTCCCGCACGACGACGAGGCGGCCACTTTCCTCGCCGTCAACGACGCGCGCGACTGGGTCGACGCCAACAGGAACGACAACCCGCTGTTCCTGTACTTCATCAATTACGTCCGCATCTACCTGGGCCAGCTCTACACCGCCCTGGAGACCGTGCTGTTCGCGCTGGGCTGGCCGGGGCTCATCGGCGTGGTCGGCGGCCTCGCCTGGCTGGCGGGCGGCTGGCGGATCGCGCTGCTCGGCGTGGCGGGCTTCGCCTCCTTCGGCGTGCTGGGAGTCTGGGAGGCCGGTGTCCGCACGCTCGCCCTGGTCCTCGCCTCGGTGCTGGTCGCCCTGCTGATCGGGCTGCCGCTCGGCATCTGGGCCGGCCGGTCGGCGCGGCTGCGCAGGATCATCTCGCCCGTGCTCGACGTCATGCAGATCATGCCGACGTTCGCCTACCTGACGCCGATGGTGCTCTTCTTCGGCATCGGCCCCTCCTCCGCGACCGTCGCCACCCTCATCTACGCGATGCCGGTGGCCATCAAGATCACCGCACTGGGCATCGAGCAGGTCTCCCACACCGCCATCGAGGCCTCGGACTCGATCGGCGCCACCCGCTGGCAGACGCTGCGCAAGGTGCAGCTGCCGATGGCCCGCGAGACCGTCGCGCTGGCGATCAACCAGACCATCATGATGGCGCTGTCGATGGTCGTGATCGCCGCCCTCATCTCGGCTCCAGGGCTCGGCTCCGACATCATCCGCGGGCTGTCGCGGGCCAACGTCGGCTTCATGCTGCCCGCGGGCATCGCGATCGTGATCATGGCGATCGTGCTCGACAGGGCCACGATGGCGGCCGCCCGCCAGACCGTCACGGGCCCGATCAGGTACGCGGTCGCGGGCGCGCTCGCCGTGGGCGGCCTGGCGCTGTCCTTCGTCCTGCCCGCCGCCTTCCCCGAGGAATGGGTGCTGCCCATCGGCGGGCCCGTCAACGACGTGGTGGAGTGGGCCAAGTTCAGCTGGTACGACGTGACCGAGGCGATCAAGAACGTCACCTCCGCGGTCCTGCTGAACCCGCTGCAGGACGTCCTGACCTCCACCCCGTGGTGGCTGGTGGCCGCCGCCGTACTGGCGCTGGCCTGGTGGGCGAGCGGGCCGAGGCCCGCCCTGATCGCGCTGACCTGCCTGCTGGCGCTGGCGCTGCTCGGACTGTGGGAGCACAGCATGGCCACGCTCACCACCGTGCTGGTCGCGGCCGCCGTCGCCCTGCTGCTCGGCCTCGTGCTCGGAGTGGCCGCCGCGCGCTCCCGCGCCTACTCGGCCGTGCAGCGCCCGCTGCTCGACGCCGCCCAGACGATGCCTTCGGTGGTCTACCTGCTGCCGGCGCTCGCGCTGTTCGGGCCGACCAGGTTCACCGCGATCTTCGCTTCGGTGATCTACGCGGTGCCGCCCGTGGTGCGCCTGGTCGAGGACGGCATCCGCGGCGTCTCCCCCACCTCCGTCGAGGCCGCCCTGTCCGCCGGCTCCACCCGGCGCCAGCTGCTGTGGAAGGTGCAGCTGCCGATGGCGCGCGGGGCCATCCTGCTGGCCGCCAACCAAGGCATCGTGATGACGCTCGCCATGGTCGTCGTCGGCGGCATGGTCGGCGCGGGCGGGCTCGGCTACGACGTCGTCACAGGTTTCTCCCAGCACTCCGACTTCGGCATGGGCTTCGTCGCCGGAGTCGCCACGGTGCTGCTGGGAATCATGCTCGACCGCATCACGCAGGGCGCCGACAGGCGCTCTTCCCCCCACATAAGAGGATGATCACCGGATGAAGATTCGCCTCATGGCCGGGGTCGTCGCCCTCGGCCTGGCCGTCGCAGGGTGCGGCGGCGGCGCCAGGGTCGACGGCGGCACCACGTCGACCGCGGCCGCCCAGCCCAGTGGCTCGGCGAGCACCTCGGCCGCGGGGACCGTCAAGCTGGCCATCAACCCCTGGGTCGGATACGAGGCCAGTGCGGCCGTCATCGCGCACCTGCTGCAGACCGAGCTCGGCTACACGGTGGAGAAGAAGGAGCTCAAGGAGGAGGTCGCCTGGGCCGGCTTCGAGACCGGCGAGGTCGACGTCATCGTCGAGAACTGGGGCCACGACGACCTCAAGAAGAAGTACATCGACGAGAAGAAGGTCGCCGCCTCCGCGGGCTCGACCGGCAACAAGGGCGTCATCGGCTGGTACGTCCCGCAGTGGATGGCCGACAAGTACCCCGACATCACCGACTACAAGAACCTCAACAAGTACGCCGACCTGTTCAAGACCTCCGAGTCCGGCGGCAAGGGCCAGCTGCTCGACGGCGACCCCTCCTACGTCACCAACGACGAGGCGCTGGTCAAGAACCTGAAGCTGGACTTCAAGGTCGTGACGGGCGGCAGCGAGGCCGCGCTGCTGGAGTCGGCGGTGCAGGCGCAGGAGCAGCAGAAGGCGCTGCTGTTCTACTTCTGGACCCCGCACTGGCTCTTCGACAAGGTCAAGCTGGCCAGGGTGAACCTGCCGGCGTACACCGCGGGCTGCGACGCCGACCCCAAGAAGGTCGCCTGCGACTACTCCGAGCTCGACCTCGACAAGATCGTGAGCAAGAAGTTCGCCGACACCGGCGGCAAGGCCTACGACCTGGTCAAGAACTTCACCTGGACCAACGAGGACCAGAACGCGGTCGCCAACGACATCCAGAACAACGGGATGTCCGCCGAGGCCGCCGCCAAGAAGTGGGTCGACGCCAACCAGGCCAAGTGGCAGGCCTGGCTCCCGAAGTAAACGATCGTGCCCCCCGTCGCTGGCGGGGGGCCACGCCGGAGACCGCACATGAGAACCAAACTGCTGGCCGCGACTCTCGCCTTGGGCCTGATCCTCACCGGCTGCACCACCGAAGAACCCCAGGCGCCCAAGGCCACCGGCACCGTACGGCTGGCCGTCAACCCGTGGGTCGGCTACGAGGCGAGCGCCGCGGTGCTCGCCTACCTCCTTGAGCACGAGCTCGGCTACAAGGTCGAGACCAAGAAGCTGACGGAGGAGCAGTCGTGGAAGGGCTTCGAGAGCGGCGACGTCGACGTCATCGTCGAGAACTGGGGCAGGGAGAAGGAGAAGAAGGAGTTCATCCAGGACAAGAAGGTCGCCGTCTCCGCGGGACTGAACGGCAACAAGGGCGTCATCGGCTGGTACGTGCCGCAGTGGATGGTCGAGGAGTACCCCGACATCACCAACTGGCGCAACCTGAACAAGTACGCCGACCTCTTCAAGACCGACAAGTCCGGCGAGTTCGGGCAGGTGCTCGACGGTGACCCCACCTTCGTCACCGCCGACGAGGACCTGGTCCGCAATCTGAAGCTGAAGTACAAGGTCGTCTACGCGGGCAGCGAGGACGCGCTGATCAAGGCGATGAAGGCCGCCACGAAGAACAGGCGGCCGCTGCTGATGTACTTTTACCAGCCCCAGTGGCTGTTCACCCAGGTCAAGATGGCCAAGATCAACCTGCCCTCCTACGCGATCGGCTGCGACGCCGTGGCGGCGAAGGTGGCCTGCGACTACCCGCCCTACCTGCTGGACAAGATCGTCAGCAAGAAGTTCGCCGACACCGGCGGAAGGGCCTACGAGCTGGTCCGTAACTTCTCGTGGACGAACGACCACCAGAACGCGGTGGCCAGCGACATGACCGACGGCGGCATGTCGGCCGAGCAGGCCGCCAAGAAGTGGGTCGACGCGAACAAAATCGTGTGGAAGGACTGGCTGCCCAGGTGACGCGACGGCGGGCTCTCCCTGCACCTCCAGTGGAGACCCGCCGCGGCACGTCCCGTCGCACCCCCGCCGTAGGCGGGATGACCGGCAGGCTCGACAGGTTCGGCAGGTTCGGGGAGTGTGCTCGGTGTGAAGGGAGTGCGATGAGACTGATGCGAGTGTGCGGTGCGGTCGGCGCGGTGCTGTTCGTGGTCGCCTTCCTCGTCGAGGGCGCCACGCGGGGCGACGGCTACGACCCGCTCATGCATCCCGTCAGCTCGCTCGCCATCGGCGACCTCGGCTGGACCCAGACCACGAACTTCCTCGTGACGGGCCTGCTCATGCTGGCCTTCGCGATCAGCCTGCGAGGCACCTCCCGCTGGGGCCTCGCCCTGATGCTCGCCTTCGCCGTCGGCCTCATCGGGGCGGGGATCTTCGTCACCGACCCGGTGAACGGCTACCCGCGGGGCGCGCCCACGACCTCCACCACGGCGGGCACCCTCCACGACCTGTTCTCCATGCTCGTCTTCGCGGGCCTGCCCATCGCCTGCTTCGTGTACGGCAGGCGCTTCATCGGCTGGGGCAGGCCCGGCTGGGCGGCGTACTCGATCACCACGGGAGTCGTCTTCCTCGCCGGTTTCCTGCTCACGGGGGCGGGCTTCTCCGGCACCGAAGGCCTCACGGACATCGCGGGGCTGCTCCAACGGCTGACGCTCGTCGTCGGCCTGACGTGGGTCGCCCTGCTCGGCAGCGGGCTCCGTACGGTGTACCGTACGTAGTGTGACCGTCGAGTACACCGGCAAGGGCGATCCCGCCCGGAGCCTCGCCCTGCTGTGGCGCACCAGCGAACGCCCGAGCCGCAAGGGCAAGCCCGAGCTGAGCGTGGACCGCATCGTCCGCGCCGCCATCGAGGTCGCCGACGCCGAGGGGCTCTCGGCGCTGTCGATGCGCAGGGTCGCCGAGCGGCTCGGCGTCGGCACCATGTCGCTCTACACCTACGTGCCCGGCAAGCCCGAGCTGCTCGACGTCATGCTCGACACCGTCTACGGCGAGACCGCCCGCCCCGCCGACCTCCCCGGCGGCTGGCGCGCCCGACTGGAGCAGATCGCCAGGGAGAACTGGGCGCTCTACCTGCGCCACCCGTGGCTGCTCCAGGTCGCGACCAGCCGTCCCGTGCTCGGACCCAACGCCACGGCCAAGTACGAGTACGAGCTGCGCGCCATCGACGGCATCGGCCTCACCGACGTCGAGATGGACTCGGTCATCACGCTCGTCACCGGGTTCGTGCACGGCGCGGCCAGGGGCGCGGTGGAGGCCCTTGAGGCGGAGAAGCACACGGGGATGACCGACGAGCAGTGGTGGGCGGCGCACGCGCCGTTCCTGCACAGGATCGCCGACGTGAGCCGCTTCCCCGTCGCCTCCCGCGTCGGCGAGGCCGCCGCCGAGGTGTACGGCTCGGCGCACAGCCCCGAGCACACCTTCGAGTTCGGCCTCCAACGCCTGCTCGACGGCATCTCCCTCCTCATCGACACCCGCTCCTGACCCCCGGCGACGGCAAGGGAAGCGCTGAAGGCCGCCGAGAGACGGCGGCCTTCAGCGACAGGTCGGGCCGTCGAGAGGAAACGGCGGCCTTCAGCGAGGGGGTCAGGCGGGCGCGCCGTAGGTGGCGCGGACCCTGACGACGTGCTCCACCAGGGAGATCAGCGTCGCCTTGACCGAGTCCCTGTTACGGGCGTCGGTCCGCACGATCGGGATGTGCGGCGCGAGCGCCAGCGCCTCGCGCACCTCGTTCTCCGAGTGCGGGAACTGCCCCTCCCAGCCGTTGACGCCCACCACGAAGGGCAGCTTGGCCTCTTCGAAGTAGTCGATCGCGGGGAAGGAGTCGGCGAGCCTGCGGGTGTCGAGCAGCACGACGGCGCCGATCGCGCCGCGTACCAGGTCGTCCCACATGAACCAGAACCGGTGCTGGCCCGGCGTGCCGAACAGGTACAGGATGAGGTCCCTGTCCAGCGAGAGCCTGCCGAAGTCCATGGCCACGGTCGTGGTCTGCTTGTTCGGGGTCAGGCCGAGGTCGTCGATGCCCGCCGAGGCATCGGTCATGACCGCCTCCGTGGTCAGTGGGAGGATCTCGGACACCGCACCCACGAACGTCGTCTTGCCGACGCCGAACCCGCCCGCGACGACGATCTTCGTCGAGGTGAGCCCGCCGCCGCTAGAGCCTGCGAAGTCCACTGAGCACCCTTTCGAGCATGTTCATGTCTGGCTGTCCCTGGTCGAGACGCGGCTGATGCAGGCGCACGAGGCCCTCGTCGGCCATGTCGGCGACGACGACCCTGGCCACGCCGAGCGGGACCCGCAGCAGAGCGGAGATCTCGGCGACGGACCGGAACGACCTGCACAGCGTCATGATGGCCTCCTGCTCGGGGGTGAGCAGGGCCATCTCGTCATCCGGGATAGACATCGAGGAGATCAGCGTCTCCATTGCCATGTGGTAGCGGGGTTCCGACCTGCCGCCGGTGACTGCGTACGGACGGAACAGGGGCTCTTCGTCCCCTGTCCCGTCGCTTCCGTACACCATCACATCACCGGGTCCTGGCAGCCTGGAGTTCCGCGCGGAGAGCCGGGGTGAGCGCCTGGCCGGCGCGGTCCACCAGCAGGGTCATCTGGTAGGCCACCAGACCCATGTCACAGTCGGGCGAGGCCAGGACGGTCAGCACAGAACCGTCGCTGATGGCCATCACCAGGAGCAGGCCACGCTGCATCTCCACGACCGTCTGGGTCACGGGTCCGCCCTCGAAGACGCGCGAGGCGCCAACGGTGAGGCTGAGCAGGCCCGCTGACACGGCCGCCAACTGGTCGGCCCTGTCCGGCGGGAAGCCCTCGGAACTGGCCAGACAGAGGCCGTCGGCCGACACGACGACGGCGTGGGCCACTCCGGGGGTGTTCCTGACGAAGTCAGTGATCAGCCAGTCGAACCTGTGGGCCTCGTGACTCAAGGTCGTCACGCTTCCTCCTTCGTCGGAAGCGTGACCTCGCGACGCTCGCTCACGCCTACTCCTCCTTATCCGACCCGTTAGGGGCGGACTCGTCGTTCAGTTCCGCGCGTCCCCTT
Source organism: Nonomuraea sp. NPDC049152 (assembly GCF_040648355.1). NCBI lineage: Bacteria > Bacillati > Actinomycetota > Actinomycetes > Streptosporangiales > Streptosporangiaceae > Nonomuraea > Nonomuraea sp. NPDC049152. Next base: position 92,546 of record NZ_JBEZDO010000027.1, read on the forward strand.
TGGACGCCCTGCTGGAAGCTGGACATCCGGTTTCTGATCCGGTCCGCCGAGACGGGCGGCATCGGGGTCATCTGCTGGGGCGGCTGGCCCGCCGTGCCGGGGACCAGGTTCGCCTTGGGGGTGCGCTTGGGGAGACCGGCGGCGGTGATGCCGCCGAGGCTGGGGTCGCTGGCCGCGGCCGCTGCCTGCCACCCCGCGTCGGCGGGGGTCCGCCACAGATCACCATCAGAGGGTACGGCCTGTGCGGGCTGCGCCTCTGGCATGTGGTACTTGGGCTCCCGCCTCGGCGAGGCCGAGGGCCCGGTGGACGACCCCGCGGCAGGCCCTGCGGGCCCGGCGGCGGAGGCAGGCGGTTGCGCGGCCTCCGCGGGACGCCTGAACCAGGCCGACTCCACCGACGCGAAGATCGGCAGGAACTCCTCCTGCTCGGGCTCCATCGGCGAGCTGCCGACCGCGGGCATGGAGGCGGTGTGCTCCTCCCACGGCGCGAACTGCTCGGCCGACGGGTAGGACGGCGTCTGCATCGGGGGCGGTGGGGCCGGGAACGCGCCGGTGTTGCCGCCGTCGGCCCGGGGGGCGCGGCGCGGCAGCCCGCTGTCGACGCTGGGGAAGGACGGGTGCTGCCCGTTCTGGTCCACGCTCGGGAAGGACGGGTGCTGCCCGTTCTTGTCGACGCTGGGGAAGGCCCGGCGCTGCTGGCCGTTCTGGTCCAGGCTGGGGAAGGACGGGTGCGAGCCGCCGGGGTGCGGCGCCGTCTGGTCGAGGTTCGGCATCGCGCTCAGGTCGATGCTCGGGAACGACGGGTGCTGTCCGCCGTGCTGCGGCGGCTGCTGGCGGAAGAAGCCGCCGCTGTCGCCGCCCGTGTCGGCGGTGAAGGCGCCGAAGCTCTGGCGGGAGCCCTGCCCGTGCCCGTTGGAGTCGTAGGACTCGAAGGCGGCGAACGCGCCGTTCTGCGCGGGCGCGCCGAAAGCGGGCGCGGGAGACGCGCTGCCGCGGAAGGCGGGGGGCTGCGGGGGCGGCGGCTGGTTGGCGTCGGGCAGCAGCGTCGGCGGCAGCAGCACCATCGCGATGAGGCCCGCGCCCTCGCCCTTGCGCAACTGCACCCTGATGCCGTGGCGCAGGGCGAGACGGCCGACCACGAACAGGCCCATGCGGCGCGAGACCGACACGTCCACGACGGGCGGCTCGGCCAGACGCCTGTTGGCCTCGGCGAGCTCCGCCTCGTTCATGGAGATGCCCAGGTCGCTCACCGACAGCAGCGCTCCGCCGCCCTCGATGATGCTGCTGGAGACGACGACATTGCTGTTCTTGGGCGAGAACTGGATGGCGTTCTCGACCAGCTCGGCCACCAGGTGGACCAGGTCGTTGGCGGCGCTGCCGACGACCGAGGTCGCGCGGTGCACCTTGACCTGGACGCGCTCGTAGTCCTCGACCTCGGACAGGGCGGCGCGGACGACGTCGACGAGCTTGGCCGGTTGGCTGCGCCTGCGGGTGGGCTCGTGGCCCGCGAGAACCAGGAGGTTCTCGGAGTTGCGGCGCATACGGGTGGCCAGGTGGTCGAGGCTGAACAGGTCGGCGAGGCGGGTGCCGTCCTGCTCGCCCTTCTCCAGGCCGTCGATCAGCGAGATCTGCCGTTCCACCAGCGTCTGCGTGCGGCGGGAGAGGTTGACGAACATCGCGCTGATGTTGCTGCGGAGCTCGGACTCCTCGGCCGCGAGCCGTACGGCCTGGCGGTGGACCTCGTCGAAGGCCTGCGCCACTTCACCGATCTCGTCCTTGCCCTCGACGTCGATCGGCTCGACCTCGGGCACGGTGGGGTTGCCGGAGACGCGCAGGTTGCGCACGACGTCGGGCAGCCTGGATCCGGCGATGTCGAGCGCCTCGCTGCGCAGGCGGCGCAGCGGGGTGACCATCGAGCGGGCGATGAGGACGGTGAAGAGCAGCACCAGCAGGAGCAGGAGCAGGATGGCGCCGCCGATGAGGAGGGCGGTGCGCAGTTCGGCGCTTCTGAGCTCCTCGGCGCGGCTGGTCACGGCCTGGGCGAGGCCGGGGTTCTTGGGGTCGGGGTTCGTCTCGACCTTCTGCATGACCGAGATGGCCTTGGCGTTGTCCTCGAACCACTGGGTGGGGTCGACGAGCAGCGCCCTGGCCTGGAAGGCGGGGCCGTCGTTGGTCAGCCGGATGGCGCGGGCCTTGGTCAGCTCGGCCCTGACCACGTCGCTGTCGTTCCTCAGGCCCGTCGCGAGGGCCGTGGCCCTGGTGGCGCCGGCGTCGGCGGCGAAGCTGTTGACCAGCTGCCACTGCTGGGAACCCGCGGCGATGAAGTCGGTCACCCGCTGCGCGTCGACCTTGGAGGAGCCGTAGTAGGACTCCAGCAGCATGATCCGCTGCCTGGAGACCTCCTCCTTGGCCTTCACCAGCACGGTCAGTGCGCGGAAGTCACCGAGGATCTGCGGGTCGTTGTTGAGGAGGCTCAGCTCCTCGTGGACGCGGACGAGCTGCAAGACCAGGTAGCGGTAGGCACTGGAGTCGGCCCTGGCGCGCTGCTGCCCTCTGATCGCCGACAGCGACCTCAGCTGGGCGGCGGCGAGCTTGGCGGCCTGCTCGACTCGCGGGCCGTAGGAGGCGTCCATCGCGGCCAGGTCGGCCAGGACGGCCTTGACCTGCTTGTCGACGACGTCCTTGCTCTCCTCGTAGGGCTGCTTGAGCTGCTTGCGCTGCTTGGTCGCGTAGAACCAGCCGCCCGTGTCACGCTCCATACCGAGCGACTGGACCAGGTCACGGATGTCGGTGGCCTGCTGGGCGACGACCACCGTGCGGTCGTACGCGCCGATGCTGTCCACGGAGGACACGACCCTCGCTCCGCCCAGCACGACGCCCGCGATGGTGGGCACCAGGATGAGTGCGGTGAGTCGAGATCTCACGCGCCAGTTGCGCAGTCCCATTCGTGGCATCGACCGCTTCCCGCGGTCCCGCCTGGCGGTGCGTCCGCCGTCGGATGTCACCGTCGTCACAGCCGTCGTTACCCCTCAACCCTGTTCCACAACAGGAATCAAAAATGACCGAATTCGCCACTCAACGTATCCGCCACAACTCGCGTACCAGGCAAAACGGACACAATTGTTACAAATGTGACCGCAGACCGTTGCCGTTGGTTACCGGAGTGCAGCGAGCACGTGATCGCGGACGTGGGTCCGCTGCGCGTCGTCGCTGAGGGGGCGTCCGGCGCGGTCCACTACGTAGAAGACGTCAACCGCCTCCGCGCCGAGAGTCTCCACGCGAGCGGCTTTCACGTCAAGCCCACATTCTCCGAAAGCTCGCCCGATCCGCCACAAAAGGCCCGGACGGTCGTGGGCTCTGACCTCCACCACGGTGGCCGTCGCGGACGCGTCCTCGATCAAGGTGACACGGGGTGGGGCGACCGGCACCCTGGGGGGTCGCGTAGATCGCGTACGGCGGGCCAGCCGCTGCTCGATGTCCAGGCGTCCGGCCAGGACGAGGCGCAGGTCAGCCTCGAGAGTCGCGGGGTCGGGCGGCGTGCCGTACTCGGGGACGACGGAGAACTCGATCACGGCCGTGGCGCTCGCGGAAGCGGCGGAGGCGGAGCGGACGACCATCCTGTGCGCGGCCAGGACGCCGGCCGCCCGCCAGAGCAGTCCAGGGCGGTCAGGGGCGACGACTGTGACGTTTGTCCCATTCACCCTGATCGCTCCGCCGCCGTGCCTGGCGAGCGTCGCCTGGGAGGGCGAGAGGGCGGGCGCGGGAGGCAGCGGCGAGCCCGACAGCGCGCTGCGCACCCTGCGCACGAGATCGTCGACGAGCGAGGCCTTCCACGCGTTCCACGCGGCGGGCCCCGTGGCGTGGCCGTCGGCGACGGCGAGCGCCGCGAGCAGGTCGAGCACCTCGCGCGAGCCGACCGCGCCGGCGACCTTCTCGATCGTCACGGGGTCGTCGAGGTCCCGCCTGGTCGCGGTCTCGGGCAGCAGCAGGTGGTGGCGGACGACGGTGGCGAGGATCTCCACGTCCTGTGCCGGCAGCCCGAGACGGGTGCCGATGTCGCGCACGACCACCTCGCCGGTGGCCGAGTGGTCGCCTGGCCAGCCCTTGCCGACGTCGTGCAGGAGGGCGCCGATCAGCAGCAGGTCGGGGCGGGCGACCTCGCGGGTGTAGGCGGCGGCGTTGGCCGCGGCCTCGATGAGGTGGCGGTCGACGGTGAAGCGGTGGATGGGGTTGCGCTGCGGGCGGTGCCGTACGCGCTCCCAGTCGGGCAGCAGCTTCACCAGGATGCCCGCCTGGTCTAGCTCCTCCCACACGGGGACGGCGGCGCGTCCCGCGCCGAGCAGCGCCACGAGCGCGTCGCGGGCCTCGTCGGGCCACGGCACCGGCATCGGCGCCGACTGGCCTGCCAGCACGGAGACGGTGGCAGGCGCCAGCGGCAGTCCCGACTCGGCGGCAGCGGCGGCGGCGCGCAGCACGAGGACGGGGTCGGTGCGAGGGGTGACGCCGCGGGCCAGCACGACCTCGCCCGCGTGCTCGACCACGCCGTCGGCCAGCGGCCTGCGACCGCGAGGGACCGGGCCCGACAGCAGCCGGTCGACGGTGCGCCAGGTGGCGTCGAAGGCGTGGGAGATCGTCCTGCCCGCCTCGGCGAGCCTGCGCATCAGCGCCTCGGCGTCGAGCAGCCCCAGCGTGCCCGCCACCGCGTCCTGCTCCTGCAGGACCAGCCGGTCGGCGCCGCGGGCGGTGACGACGTGGAGCGCATGCCGTACGTCGAGGATGAGCTCGTACGCCTCGCGGACCCGCGGGCCTGGGGCGGAGGCCACCCAGGCGGCGGCCACGGCCTGCATGGCCTGCACGTCGCGCAGCCCTCCACGGCCGTCCTTGAGATCGGGTTCGAGGAGGAAGGCCAGCTCCCCGCTGGTCTGGGCCCGCTTGTCGGCGGAGTCGCGCAGCTCCACGAGCCTGCGGCGGGAATCTGCCCGCCATTCGGCGAGCACCGACTCTCTCGCCTTCCTGGTCAGCTCGGGGTCGCCCGCGACGTGCCTGGCCTGGATCAGGCCGAGCACGACCTTCAGGTCCTCGCGGGCGACCTTCACGGCCTCGTCGACCGTGCGGACCGAGTGGTCGAGGCCCACGCCCGAGTCCCAGATCGGGTACCAGATCCGGTCGGCGAGCCTGGCGACGTCCTGCCTGCCCTCGTGCAGCATGACCAGGTCGAGATCGCTGCCGGGGGCCAGCTCTCCCCTGCCGAGGGAGCCGACGGCGACGAGCGCGACGCCCTCGCCGTCGGAATTCGCCGTCCGCAGGAGATCCTTCAGCCAGCGGTCGGTTTCCGCGGCCCGCTCCTTGCGGGCCGCGGCGAACGATCGGGCGTCCGCTCTCACCGTGCCCTCCGGCCGGGCTCCGCCCGGACCTCCGGCCTGCGTTCCATCACAGGGCTTCGGGACCGCGCTCTCCGGTGCGCACCCGGATCACGGTGTCGACGGGGACGGACCACACCTTGCCGTCGCCGATCTTGCCCGTCTGGGCGGCCTTGACGATGACGTCGATGACCTCCTCGGCGTCGTCCTCCTCCGCCAGCACCTCGAGGCGCACCTTGGGCACCAGGTCGACCTGGTACTCGGCGCCGCGGTACACCTCGGTGTGCCCGCGCTGGCGGCCGTAGCCGCTGGCCTCGCTGACCGTCATGCCCTTGATGCCGAACTGCTCCAGCGCTGCCTTCACGTCGTCGAGCTTGAACGGCTTGATGACGGCGGTGATGAGTCTCATGCGTCCACCTTCTTCGGGGTCGTGGCGAGCGCGGAGGACGCGGTGACACCCGAGGCGTGCACGGAGCCCAGGTCGTAGCCGGTCTCGGCATGCGTGGTGATGTCGACGCCCGCGACCTCCTTGTCGGGGTCGAGCCTGAAGCCCATTGTCTTGTCGATCACCTTGGCCGCGACCCACGACACGGCGAACGAGTAGCCGCCGACCGCGACCGGGCCGAGGATCTGCAGCCCGAGCTGGCTGAGCGGGCCGCCGTAGAGCAGGCCCTCGTTCTGCTGCGGGAGGAAGGGGTAGGCGGCGAGGAAGCCCAGGGAGACCGCGCCGATGACGCCGCCGACCAGGTGCACGCCGACCACGTCGAGGGAGTCGTCGAAGCCGAGGCGGTACTTCAGGCCGACCGCGTAGGCGCAGGCCACGCCGGCGAGCAGGCCGATGACGATGGCCGCCCACGGGTCGACGAAGCCGCACGCAGGGGTGATCGCGACCAGACCGGCGACGGCGCCCGAGGCGACGCCGAGGGTGGTGGCGTGGCCGTCGCGCAGCTTCTCCACCACGAGCCAGGCGCCCGCCGCGACGGCGGTGGCGATCTGCGTGTTCATGAAGGCGAGACCCGCGGTCTGGTCGGGCGCGAGCTCGGAGCCCGCGTTGAAGCCGAACCAGCCGAACCACAGCAGGCCGGTGCCGAGCAGGACCAGCGTCAGGTTGTGCGGGCGCATCGGCTCCTTCCGCCAGCCCTGGCGCTTGCCGAGCACGAGGGCGAGCGCGAGGGCCGCGGCTCCCGCGTTGATGTGGACCACGGTGCCGCCGGCGAAGTCCTCGATGCCGAGCTGGCCGAGCCAGCCGCCGCCCCACACCCAGTGGGCCACGGGGAAGTACACGACCGTCGCCCACACCAGGGAGAAGACCACCCAGGCGCCGAACTTGGCGCGGTCGGCGATGGCGCCGCTGATCAGGGCGACCGTAATGATCGCGAAGGTGAGCTGGAAGGCGGAGAAGACCATCATCGGGAAGTTGTCGGCCGCGGCCGCCTCGGCCGTGACCTGACCTCCCTGGACGACCAGGCCCTCGTAGACCGCGTTGAACACGCCGCTCAGGCCGAGGTTGTCCAGGCCGCCGACGATCAGGTTCAGCGTGTCGCCACCGGAGGCGTCGAACGCCAGCGAGTAGCCGTAGAGGACCCAGGCGATCGTCACCACGATGATGCTGACGAACGACATCATCATCATGTTGAGGACGCTCTTGGCCCTGGTCATGCCCCCATAGAAGAACGCGAGGCCCGGAGTCATGAGCAGCACCAGTGCGGTGCATACCAGCATCCAGGCGGTAGTGCCGCTATCGATCATCGACGCGACCCTCCTTCACTTTCGGCCTGTACGTGTCGCAGTGGATGCCCCCAGCAGCGCACTGACGTATGGCCACAGCGTCTTCTTCTGCCGTTTCGTGCCTTGACCCCAGATGTTTCGCATTCGTGAAACTCCGCGCCCTGGTGTTTCACGGGTGTTTCGGACAAGCCAGTACTACACTTAGGGTTGCCTTACCTAAGCGATCAAGGAAAACACTGATGACGTTCCGTCTGGCCGGGCTCACGGCCGCCGCTCTGCTGTCCGCCCTCGTGCTCACCGCGTGCGGCGCCGCCACCCCCGAAGGGGCGGCTACAGGTCCGACCCGGACGATCAAGCACGCGATGGGCGAGACGAAGGTCCCCGAGACGCCCAAGCGGGTCGTCGTCCTCGACACCGACAAGCTGGACACCATGGTGTCGCTCGGTTTCACCCCCGTCGGCGCCGCCCAGGCGACCGAGAACCAGAAGTGGCCCGCCTACCTGGGCTCGGCCCTGTCGGCCACCAAGTCCGTCGGCACTCTCCAGCAACCGAACCTGGAGGCGATCACGGCGCTGAAGCCCGACCTCATCCTCGGCACCAAGTTCCGCCAGGCCGCTTTCTACGACAAACTCAGCAGGATCGCGCCCACGGTGTTCACCGAGAAGGTCGGCGTCACCTGGAAGGACAACTTCCTCCTCGACGCCGACGCGCTCGGCAGGAAGGCCGAGGCGCAGAAGCTGCTGTCGGCCTACGAGGGCCGCGCCAAGCAGGTCGGCGCGAAGTTCGCCAAGCTCAAGGTGAGCCTCGTGCGCTTCATGCCCACCGAGATCAGGATGTACGGCCCCGAGTCCTTCAGCGGCATCGTGCTCGGCGACGCGGGCGTCCAGCGGCCGGAGGCGCAGCTGCTCGCCGGCCAGGACGACAAGCGGTTCGGCAAGCTGAGCCAGGAGAACATCGCGAAGGCCGACGGCGACGCCCTGTTCTACACCGCGTACGGCGACGCCGCCGCCAAGAGCCAGGCCCAGGTCACCGGCGGCCCGCTGTGGAAGAACCTCGGCGCGGTCACGTCCGGCAACGCGCACAACGTGGACGACGAGGTCTGGATGCTCGGCATCGGCGTCACCGCGGCCGGCAAGATCCTCGACGACCTCGACAAGTACCTGACGCCGCTGTCCTGATATGCGTCGCGTGCATGGCGGGCCTGTTCAACCCGCAGTTGTCCTCATGCCGGGCCAGGCCGATGCTCGGAAGCGTGAACGACTACCACTGGTCCTTCGTCCGTGACCACCTGCCGCCCGCGCCCGCCCACGTGGTGGAGATCGGCTGCGGCCCGTTCGGCGGTTTCGTGCCCCGCCTGCTCTCCCATGGGTACGGCGCGGCGGGCGTCGACCCCGAAGCGCCCGAGGGCCCGCCGTACCACCGGATGGTGTTCGAGAAGTACGAGCTCCCCCGGCGGGTCGACGCGGTCGTCGCCTGCGCCTCGCTGCACCACGTCGACGATCTGGACGAGGTGTTCGGCAAGGTCGCGGGCGCGCTGCGGCCCGGCGGCGTGTTCGTCGTGGTCGAGTGGGCGCGTGAGCTGTTCGACGAGGCGACGGCGCGCTGGTGCTTCGAGCGGCTGTCGGCGCCCACCCCCGAGAACGAGAAGGGCTGGCTGCGGGCGCACAGGGACCGCTGGCTGGCCTCTGGGCTGTCCTGGGAGGCCTATGTCGGCGGCTGGGGCTCCGCTGAGGGGCTGCACACGGGCGAAGGCCAGCAGGCGGCTCTGAGCCGCTGGTTCGAGCCCGTGGCGATGGAGCGCGGGCCGTACTTCTTCACCGACCACGGGGGCGGCGAGGAGCAGGACACGATCGACGCGGGCCTGATCAGGGCCACGGGCCTGCGCTACGTGGGCCGCCGCGCGGACTGATCCGTTCCAGATCCCCGGCCCGCGCAGGGCTGATCGGGAGAAGCCAGAGGCCGCCGGGTGAACCCGGCGGCCTCTGGCGAAGAGCCTCTCGGCGAGGACCCTCAGGCGGCGGCGGTGGCCATCTTGCGTAGCCTGGCCAGAGCGTCGCGCTCGATGCGGCGGGCGCGGTCACGCCCGATGCCGTAGCGCTCGCCGACCTCGGTCAGCGTGTGCTCGCGGCCGTCGAGCAGGCCGTAGCGCCAGCGCAGCATCTCGCTGGTCGGGCCCTCGAGCCCCGTCAGCCACTCGTCGAGGCGCTCGCGCTCCAGGATGTCGATCGCCTGCTGCTCGGGGTCCGCCCACGTCTCGTCGGCGATCATGTCGCCCAGCTCGGTCTCGTCCTCGTCGCCCACGCCGAGCTGCAGCGAGACCGGGTCGGAGGCCCAGCGGCGCAGCTCGCGCACCCGCTCGATCGGCAGATCGAGCACCTTCGCGAGGTCGTCGTCGGTCGGCTCGGCGTCGAACTCGGCCAGCATGTCGCGCCGTACCCGCATCAGCCTCGTCATCTGCTCACCCGCGTGGGTGGGCAGCCGCACCGGGCGGGCCTGCTCGTGGATGGCGCGTCCCACGGACTGCCTGATCCACCAGGTGGCGTAGGTCGAGAACTTGTACCCCCGCCGGTAGTCGAACTTCTCCACCGCCCGTACCAGGCCCAGGTTCCCCTCCTGGACCAGGTCGATCAGCGGCATTCCCCGCCCCGAGTACTTCCTGGCCACCGCGACCACCAGTCGCAGGTTGGCCTGGATGAACTCGTCCTTCGCCCGCTGTCCCGAGATCGCCAGGCGCTCGAGCTCCTCGTCGGCCGCGTCCCCGATCCGCGGCTCCGAGCCCCCGCTGTCGAGCAACTGCTCGGCGAACAGCCCCGCCTCGATCCGCTTGGCGAGTTCGACCTCCTCCTCGGCGGTGAGCAGCGGGACCCTGCCTATCTCCGCCAGATAGGTCCCGAGCAGGTCGCGATCAGCGACCTCCTGCGTGCGATTCCCCGTAGGCCTTGCCATCCCCAGGCACCTCGTTCCCGCAGCTGCGTCTATATCCCGCCAACGTCCGGTCCGAAGCAAAGATTCCCAAAAGAACTACGACCAGAGGACGGTTCTGCGCCTCCTCCTCAGGGAGGAGAGAAGGCCTCGCCCGCCCGTCGGCAAGCGGCGGGAGCGACGTCGATCCGCCGCCCCCGTCGCAGGTCACGCCACTTGCGGCGGCTCCGACCAGAGGATGACTCGCGGGCCTAACGCACCCGCTCCCCCGCCCGCCACACCTGCCGCACGAGGGGCACACCCGGCCGGTAGGCCAGGTGCACGAACGAAGGGGCGTCCAGGACGACGAGGTCGGCCCGCGCGCCCTCGCGCAGCTGCCCGATGTCGTCGCGGCGCAGGGCCCTCGCCCCTCCGTAGGTCGCGGCCCTGACCGCCTCCATCGGCGTCATCCCCATCTCCCGTACGGCCAGCGCCACGCAGAACGGCATCGACGAGGTGAACGACGAGCCCGGGTTGCAGTCGGTGGCGATGGCCACCGTGACACCCGCGTCGATCAGCCGGCGCGCGTCAGGATAGGGCGAACGGGTGGAGAACTCGGCCCCCGGCAGCAGCGTGGCCACCGTGTCCGAGGAGGCCAGCGCGTCGACGTCGGCGTCCGTCAGGTGCGTGCAGTGGTCGGCGGAGGCCGCGTCCAGCTCGACCGCGATCCGCACGCCCGGGCCCTCGGTGAGCTGGTTGGCGTGCACCCGCGGCAGCAGCCCGGCCTTGATCCCCGCCTGGAGGATCTCGCGCGTCTGGTCGCCGTCGAAGGCGCCCCGCTCGCAGAAGACGTCCACCCACTTCGCGTACGGCGCGCACGCCCGCAGCATCTCGCCCGTGACGGTCCTGACGTAGTCGTCAGCGTCGGCGCCGGCCGGCACGACGTGCGCGCCCAGGTAGGTCGTCTCGTCGGTCAGCGAGGTGGCGATCTCCAGCGAGCGCCGCTCGTCCTCGACCGTCAGCCCGTAGCCGCTCTTGATCTCCACGGTGGTCGTGCCCTGCGCGGTCATCTCCGCCACCAGCGCCGCCGCCCGCGTGGCCAGCTCCGCTTCGCCCGCCGCCCTGGTGGCCTCGACCGTGGTGCGGATGCCGCCCGCGGTGTAGCTCTGGCCCGACATGCGGGCGTTGAACTCGAAGGTGCGGTCGCCGGCGAAGACCAGGTGCGCGTGGCTGTCGACGAAGCCGGGGATGACGCATCGCCTTCCGACGTCGTGGCGCTCGTCGCACGCGGGCGCCTCGCTGGAGGGGCCCACCCACGCGATCCGCTCGCCCTCGACGACCACCGCGGCGTCGAGACGCTCGACCTGCCCGTCGAAGAGCATCCCGATCCCGTCGATGAGGGTACTCATCTGATCGCTCCCATCGCCTCGTTCAGCATCCGCCCGACGTCTCCCAGCTCGTGCCGGCCGTCGGTGACGATCCGGCGACCGCCCGAGATCACACTGTGCACGTCCGCGGCCGTCGCCGCGAACACGATCGACTCCACGGCGCTATCGCGTGTCGCGCCTGCCGTACGGACCGAGTCGAGGCGCACGGAGACCAGGTCGGCCCACGCGCCGGGGACGAGGCTTCCCGCGTCGGGGAAGCCCAGCGACGCGTGACCGGCGGAGGTGGCGGCGGCCAGGAGTTCGGGCGCGCGCCAGTGGCCGCGCCTCTCACTGGCGAGGCGCTCGTTCAGCTCGACCGCGCGGGCCTCCTCGAACAGGTCGACGACGGCGTGGCTGTCGGAGCCGAGCGTGATCGGCGAACCCCTGTCGTACAGCGCGCGGGCGGGGCCGATGCCGTCGGCGAGGTCGCGCTCGGTCGTCGGGCACATGCAGACGTGGGTGCGCGAGTGGCCGAGCAGTTCGAGGTCGACCTCGGCCAGGTGAGTGGCGTGGACGGCGGTGGAGCGAGGGCCGAGCGCGCCGTGCTCGTGCAGCACCTGGACGGGCGTGGCGGCGTAGCGCTCGACGCACGCGGCGTTCTCCGCCCGCTGCTCGGAGACGTGCGCGTGCAGCGGGGCCGCGTGCTTGCGGGAGAACTCGGCGACCGTCGGCATCTGCTCGGGCGGCACGGCCCTGATGGAGTGGATGGCGGCGCCGATCTCGACGTCGTGCCGCCCCTCGTAGGCGGCGGCCAGGCCCTCGGCCCTGACCGCCCACGCGTCGCTGGTGCCGTCGCCGAAGCGCCGCTGCGTCCCCAGGAGCGCGGTGCCGACCCCGCCGGTCAGGTAACAGGTGTCCAGCAACGCGATGCGCAGGCCGGCCTCTCGCGCGGCCTGGATCAGCGCGTGCCCCATCTCGTTCGGATCGTCGTACGGCACGCCGTCCGGCCCGTGGTGCAGGTAGTGGAACTCGCCCACGCAGGTGATGCCCGCCATGGCCATCTCCGCGTAGGTCGCCCTGGCGAGCCTCAGGTAGGAGTCGGGGTCGAGGGCGCCCGCCACCTCGTACATCTGCTCGCGCCACGTCCAGAAGTCGCCCTTGCCCGTCTGGGTGGTGCCGCGCAGCGCCCGGTGGAAGGCGTGGGAGTGGGCGTTGGCCATGCCGGGGATCGTCAGCCCTTCGAGGACGATCCCCTGGCGAGCGTCCCTGCCCACCGAGACGATCCGCTCGTCCTCGACCTCGATCAGCACGCTGTCGGCGACGCCCTCGGGCAGCAGGGCGAGCTCGCACCAGTAGACGGTCATCGCGCCAGCTCCTCCAGCACACCCGCGAGGGCGGTGACCCCGTGCGCGCAGTCGTCGGCCTCGGCGTGCTCCTTCGGCGAGTGGGAGACGCCCGTGTGGTTGCGCACGAACAGCATGGCCGCGGGGACGCCGGCCGCCGCGAGAATGCCCGCGTCGTGGCCCGCGCCTGTCGGCAGCACGGGAGCGGGACGCCGCCCCGCCGCCCGAACGTCCGCGAGGGCGGAGCCCACGGCTGCGGCCAGCCGGTCGCGCAGCGGCACCTCGAAGTCGACGACGGGAGTCCAGGACTCCTCGCTCACGCTCCTGCCGTCGGACAGCTCCTCCACCAGGGCCCTGACGGCCTGCTCGGCGCCGCCCCTCGCGTCCAGCCACGCGGAGACCAGCCCAGGGACCGCGTTGGCGTTGTTCGGCGACACCCGCACCTTGCCGAACGTCGCCACGATCCCGTGCTTCTCCGCCGCCTCACGCGCCTGGAGGACGGCGCGGGCGTAGTCGAGCATCGGGTCGTCCCTGTCCTCGAGTCGCGTCGTTCCCGCGTGGTTGGCCTCGCCGTGGAAGTCGAACCGCCACCTGCCGTGCGGCCAGATCGCGCTCGCCACCCCGACGGGCTCGTCCAGGTCGGCGAGGCCGCGTCCCTGCTCCACGTGCAGCTCGACGAACACGCCGATCCTGGCCCTGGTCTCGTCGTCCCTGCCCAGCTCGTCCGGCCGCCGCCCTGCCGCGCGCAGCACCTCGGCCATCGTGGCGCCGTCGTCGTCGGTCAGCCCCCTGGCCCTGCCGGGGTCGAGCACGCCGGTCAGCAGCCGCGAGCCCATGCACGGCACGCCGAACCTGGCGCCCTCCTCGTCGGTGAAGCAGGCGACGCCGATCGGTCTGGAGGGGGTGAAGCCCTTGCCCTTCAGCAGGTCGAGGGCGTGGAAGGCGGACACGACGCCCAGAGGGCCGTCGAACGCGCCGCCCTGCCGTACGGAGTCGAGGTGGCTGCCCGTGACCACGCCGGGTTCGCGGTCGGGGTCGCCCCACCAGGCCCACAGGTTGCCGTTGCGGTCGTCGTGCAGGCCGAGGCCGCGCCTGGCGGCCTCCTGCCGGAACCACTCCCGCAGTTCCTCGTCCGCGGGCGACCACGCGTCCCGCACATAGCCGTTGGTCGCGGGATCCCGTCCGATACGCGAGAGTTCATCCAGCATGCCCTCACTCTAGTGAATGAATCCATTCACCCTCTCCGACACCCCGGGGGACGGCCCGCGGATCCACGGTCGTCCCGCCGGGGTGAGACGGACCCGCTAGGAGACGGGGCCGTCGCTGGGGCGGAGGGTGAGCTCGGTCAGGTGGGCGTCGGGGCCCGCGTTGATCGCCGCCAGTACGGCCCTGGCCACGGTGTCCGGCTCCAGGTACTTCTCGGGCTCGAACGCGCCGCCCTCCTGGGCCCGCACACCGCGCTGCATGTCGGTGGCGACGCGCCCGGGGAAGACGGTCGTGACCCGCAGGCCCGGCTCCTCCAGGCGCAGCCCGTCGGCGAAGGCGCGCAGCGCGAACTTGCTGGCCGCGTACGACACCCATCCGGGGTTGGCCCGCAACCCTGCCCCGGAGTTGATCAGCACCACGTGCCCGCCCGCCGACCTCAGGGCGGGAAGCAGCAGCCTGGTCAGCTCGGCGACGGCGATCACGTTGATGTCCATGGTCCGCCGCCACACCTCGGCAGGGGTGTCCTCGATGCGGCCGAGCGTGACCACGCCCGCGCTGTGGACGAGGACGTCGAGCCGGTCGACGCCCTCGACGTCGCGTTCGGTGATCTCGGCGAGCTCCACCGGCCATGCCCGGGCGTCGGGCAGGTCCGCGGCCAGCTCGTCCAGCGCGGCCCTGTCGCGGCCGCCGAGGATCAGCCGGTGGGTCGGCGCCAGCGCCCTGGCGATCGCCTCGCCCACACCCCTCGAAGCCCCTGTGATCAGTGCGGTTCTCATGGCCGCCAGCCTAGGGGCCGCAGCTCGCCCGTCCCCGGTTTGGACAGCTCGAGCGAGTGCTCGTGGCCCGGGTAGCCGGGATCGGTCGGCCTGATGCGCACCCGCGCGAGGTCGGCCTCCTGCAGGACGCAGGAGTACCACCCGCCGTCCGAACGGAACTCCCAGCGGCCGGCGAGCCTGTCGAGCCCTTCGCGCCTGACGAGCTCCTCGGCCGCGTCCTCCCCTGCCGCCGGGCCAAGGGGGTAGCCGAAGACGGTCATCGGCTGCCATCCGCCCTCGGCCCGCCCGACATAGCCGAGCAGGGCGCCGTCGTCCTCTCTCACGATCTCCTTCACGGTTGACACCATACTCAAGTTTGTATTCAAATTTGAGTGTGCAGACAACGCGGGTTCTGATCCTCGGCACGTTGCTTGACGAGCCGATGAACGGCTACCAGGTGCGGCGCCGCCTCGAGATGATGGGCGCCGACCAGTGGGGCAACGTCGCCTTCGGCTCGATCTACCACGGGCTCGGCAAGATGGCGGACGAGGGACTGCTCGACATCGTCGAGAGCGGCAAGGGCGGCAAGACCATGTACGCGATCACCGAAGACGGCCGGTTCGAGTTCCACCGCCTGCTCATGACGCTCTGGTACGAGATCAGGCCGATCGTCGACCCCTTCCAGGTGGCGATGACCTTCATGGACAGGCTCGACAGGCCGATGCTCAAGGACGCGCTGCGGACCAGAGCCGAAGAGCTCGTCAGGTCGATCGCCATGCTCCAACGGGCGCTGGGAAGCAAGCAGGCCTTCGGCGCCCCCCGGCACGTCGACGAGAACCTGCGGCTGAACATCGGCATGCTCAACGCCCAGCTCACCTGGGTGCGGGAAGCCATCGACAAGGTCGAAGAAGGAGACCTCCCCTGATGATCATCAGTGCGCAAGGCTTAAGGAAAACCTTCGTCACCAAGAGCAGGAAAGGCACGCAGACCGTCGAAGCGGTCAAGGGCGTCGACCTGGAGGTGAAGAGCGGCGAGATCTACGGTGTCCTCGGCCCGAACGGCGCCGGCAAGACCACCACGATCAGGATGCTCGCCACCCTCATCGTCCCCGACGCGGGCACGGCCACGATCGCGGGGCACGACCTGGTCAAGGAGCCGGGCCAGATCAGGCGCAAGCTCGGCTACGTCAGCCAGGCCGGCGGGGTGGAGGAGCAGAACTCCCCCCGCGCGCAGGTCGTGTTCGCGGCCAAGATCTACGGCGTGCCCGACCCGGCGCAGGCGGCCGACGAGATCCTCAAGAAGATGGACCTCGCCGAGATCGCCGACCGGCCGGGCCGTACCCTCTCCGGGGGTCAGAAGCGCCGCGTCGCCATCGCCCTCGGCCTGGTCCACACCCCGCCGCTGCTGTTCCTGGACGAGCCGACCACCGGCCTCGACCCGCAGAACCGCGCCAACCTGTGGGACAGGATCAAGGAGCTGCGGCAGCAGGGCACCAGCGTCCTGCTGACCACGCACTACCTGGAGGAGGCCGACGCGCTCTGCGACCGCCTCGCGATCGTGGACCACGGCGTCGTCGTGGCCGAGGGCACCCCGGCCGAGCTCAAGCGGTCGGTGTCCGGCGACGTCGTCACCCTCAGGCTCGACGAGCTGGAGCGGGCCGCGACCGTGCTCGGCCCGATGGCGAAGCAGATCCGCGTCGACGAGGACATGCTCCGCGTCTACGTCGACGACGGCGAGCACGCGCTCCCGCCGCTGCTGCGCACGCTGGAGGCCGAAGGACTCTCCCTGCGCTCCATCGCCCTCGAACGGGCCACGCTCGACGACGTCTTCCTGGCCAAGACCGGCCGGTCCCTGCGCGACACCGGAGCCGCCGCATGATCCGCGACACCTCGCTGTTCTTCGGCCACGAGGTCAGGAACACGCTGCGCAACCCGATCTGGCCGCTGTTCGGCATCATGCAGCCGGTCATGTACCTGCTGCTGTTCGCGCCGCTCTACGCGGGCATGGCCTTCCAGGGCGACCTCGGCAAGGCCCTGACGTCCTTCGCGCCCGGCATGCTCGTGATCACCGCGCTGTTCGGCTCGATGGGCGTCGCCTACGGCACCATCTACGAGATCCGCAGCGGCGTGCTGGAGCGGATCGCAGTCAGCCCCACGTGGCGGCCCGCGATCGTGCTCGGCAGGATGCTGCGCGACGTGGTCGCCCTGATGATCCAGTCGCTGGCGGTGATCCTCATCGCCCTACTGATGGGGCTGCGCATCGGCTTCCTCGGCCTGATCCTCATGCTGCTCCTGCTCGGCGTCACCGGCCTGTTCGCCTCCGGCGTCGCCTACGGCCTGGCCCTCGGCCTGCGCGACGAGAACGCGATGGGACAGATCATGCAGTTCTTCGCGCTGCCGCTGATGCTGCTGTCGGGTGCGCTGCTGCCCATGGCGCTCGGACCCGACTGGCTGGAGAAGATCGCCTGGTTCACGCCCTTCTACCACCCCGTCGAGGCGGGGCGCGCGCTGTTCGCGGGCTCGCTGACCGACGCGTCCATCCCCGTGGCGTTCGGCGTCATGGTCGTGCTCGCCGCGCTGACCGTCACCTGGTCCGTCCGCTCCCTACGCAGGCTCGCCGGCTGACTGGAAGGTCCCCGTCTCCTCCGTCATCCGCTCGTACTCCTCCAGCCTGGCCTGCGTCCGCAGCGGCGCCGCGTCGGCCATCGCCTCCACCAGGGCCATGGCCAGAGCCAGTGGGGCCGCGTGCGAGTCGAACACCAGCCGCTCCCCGACCGGCGCGTCCAGCACGACGTCGGCGGGGAAGCCCGGCCTGTCGGTGATCACGGCGGTCTTGAGCCCGAGCTTGCCCGCGTACTCCAGCGCCTGTACGGCCTCCGCCGGATACCTCGGCAGGATCACGGCCACCGCCCACTCCGCGCCCGCCCTGCGCGCCGCGTGCAGCCCGTCGACCAGCTCGGAGCCACCGTGGACGAGCAGGCGGACGTCAGGGTGGACGCGCCTGGCGAAGTAGGCGAACGTGGTCGCGAGCCCCGACGAGACGCGCAACCCCAGCACGGGCAGCGGCTCGGTCGCGGCGAGCGACTCGCCCAGCTCCTTCAGCGGCAGACCGGCCAGGCGGTCGCGGATGAGGGTGAGGTTGCGGATCTCGTCGTCGATCGCGCCCTTGAGCAGGCTGCCGCCCTCCGGCCTGCCGCCCAGCACGAGGGGGCGCAGGGCCTGCCTCAGCTCGGGGTAGCCGCCGAAGCCCAGCACCATCGCGAACCTGGTCACCGAGGGCTGGCTCACGCCCGCCCGCTCGGCCAGCTCGACGCTGGACAGGAAGATCGCCTCGTCCAGGTGGTCGGACAGGTAGTGCGCGATCCGCCGCTGCACCGGCGACAGGCGCCTGCCGTCCAGGAGCCCTTCAAGTCCGTCCCTCACGCCACCTCCAACACACTGACCAACCCAACCCCTTCCCGTCACCCGGAACCCGACGACGTCCGGAGACCCGCGGTCCCGCAACCCGGCGACTCCTCAGCCCCGAAGACCTCGAGCCAGGACGCCTCCGCAGGCCCCGGAATGGATGCCGGTGACGGCCCCCTTCCCGATCACTCGCAGAACCAGCCACCTCCGCAGGCGCCCGAACGACGCCCACCGGTGACGACCAAGACGGCCCTCTCCCCGGTCACCGGCATCCGTCTTCCGGATTCCCGCTTCCGAGGTTCCCGAGGTTGTGGATTCCCGGGTTTCCGGGAATCCACAGGTTCCCGAAATCCACGGTTTCGGGCCCCGAAGTTGCCGCAGTCCTGAGGCTTCCCCAGGTCCAGCGGATTCCGAGGGCCCGGTCCCGAGGGTTCCCGGGTTCCGGAGTTCCGGGCCCCGAGGTTGCAGCGGTCCCCGGGGTCCCCCGGTCCCGAGGGTTCCGACCGAGGACCCCCGGTCCCGAGGGTTCCGAGATTCGCGACGTCTCAGGGGCCTCCGAGGTCCCGAGGGTCCCCCAGGTCCGAGGGTTCCGAGATCCCGAGGTCCGAGATCCCGAGGGATTCGAGGTCTCCGGGGTTCGAGAGTCACGAGGTCCCCGGGGGTCCGAGGTTGTCGGGTCCGAGGGGTTTCGAGGTTGTCGGGTTTCGACGGCGAGCGGCCGTGGAGGGCCTCAGGACTCGCGCATCGGGATGCGGACGCCGCGCTCGTCGGCGACCGCCGCCGCCTCGTCGTACCCCGCGTCGACGTGCCGCATGACGCCCGTCCCCGGGTCGTTGGTGAGCACCCTGTTCAGCTTCTCCCGCGCCAGAGCCGTCCCGTCCGCGACCGTCACCTGCCCCGCGTGGATCGAGCGCCCGATGCCCACCCCGCCGCCGTGGTGGATCGACACCCATGCCGCGCCGGAGGCCGTGTTCAGCATCGCGTTCAGCAGCGGCCAGTCCGCGATCGCGTCCGACCCGTCCGCCATCGCCTCCGTCTCCCTGTACGGCGACGCCACCGACCCGCAGTCGAGGTGGTCGCGCCCGATCACGATCGGCGCCTGGAGCTCGCCCGAGGCCACCATGTCGTTGAAGCGCTCGCCGGCCAGGTGCCGCTCGCCGTACCCGAGCCAGCAGATCCGGGCGGGCAGCCCCTGGAAGTGGACCCTCTCCCCCGCCATCTTGATCCACCTGGACAGCGCCTCGTTCTCGGGGAACAGCTCGAGGATCGCCCTGTCGGTCGCCGCGATGTCGGCGGGGTCGCCGGAGAGCGCGGCCCAGCGGAACGGGCCCTTGCCCTCGCAGAACAGCGGCCTGATGTAGGCGGGCACGAATCCGGGGAAGTCGAAGGCCCTGGTGTAGCCGGCGAGTTGCGCCTCACCGCGGATGGAGTTGCCGTAGTCGAAGACCTCGGCGCCCGCGTCCTTGAACCCGACCATGGCCTCGACGTGCCTGGCCATCGACTCGCGTGCCCTGGTGGTGAAGCCGGCGGGGTCCTTGTCGCGCTCGGCGGCCATGTCGTCGAAGGCGACGCCGAGCGGCAGGTACATCAGCGGGTCGTGCGCCGACGTCTGGTCGGTCACGATGTCGATCTCGGCGCCGCGGGCCAGCAGTTCGGGTACGGCCTCCGCCGCGTTGGCGACGACGCCGATGGACAGCGGCCTGCGCTGGTCGCGGGCCTCGTAGGCCAGCCGCAGCGCCTCGTCGAGCGTGGCGGCCTCGACGTCGAGGTAGCGGTGCTCGATGCGGCGGGTGACGCTGCGCGGGTCGCAGTCGATGCAGATGGCGACGCCGCCGTTCATGGTGACGGCCAGGGGCTGGGCGCCGCCCATGCCACCGAGCCCCGCGGTCAGCGTGATGGTTCCGGCCAGCGAGCCGCCGAACTTCTTGTCGGCCACGGCGGCGAACGTCTCGTAGGTGCCCTGCAGGATGCCCTGGGTGCCGATGTAGATCCAGGAGCCGGCCGTCATCTGGCCGTACATGGTCAGGCCCGCGGCCTCGAGGCGGCGGAACTCCTCCCAGTTCGCCCAGTCGGGAACGAGGTTGGAGTTGGCGATGAGGACGCGCGGCGCCCATTCGTGGGTGCGGAACACGCCGACCGGGCGGCCCGACTGCACCAGCAGCGTCTCGTCGCCCTCCAGGGTGGTGAGCGTGCGGGTCAGGGCGTCGAACGAGGGCCAGTCGCGCGCGGCCTTGCCCGACCCTCCGTAGACGACGAGCTGCTCGGGGTGCTCGGCGACTTCCGGGTCCAGGTTGTTCTGGAGCATCCGGAGCGCGGCCTCCTGCGGCCACCCCTTGGCGGTGAGCGTGGTGCCTCGCGGCGCGCGCACGGTACGGCTCATGCCTGTTCCCTTCTGAATGAACATATTCATCTATGTCACTCGAAGAGTACATCGCCCGTTCTGGTCACCGCCCCCACGCCCCGCCCACTCCGCGCCGACGTCGGCCTCGACCCCACCGGCCCGCCTACAGCCGGCGCCAGCACCAGCGAGAACTTCCAGCCACCCGGCACGAGGACCAGCACCGCCAGAGCAACGATCAACACGGTGACGGCGGCCGCCAGAGCCAGGCCGATCTTCTTCCAGAGCGACATCCACCTCCCTGGACGAGGGCGATATTGTCCCGCGGCATTTCCGGACGAGGCTCAGCGGGCGCCGCGGAGGAGGGCGTCGCCCGATTCGGTGATCTGGTGCAGCATGAGGTTCGCGTGGCGGGTGCTGAAGATCAGGCCCGCCTGCCGTAACACTCTGGCGTGTTCGCTGGCGCTGGAGGCGGGCACTCCTGCGCGCCGCGCCAGCTCGGTCGTGCTGCATCCGGGCGCCAGCGCGACGCACCGCAGCACCTCGGCCCTGGTCTTGCCCAGCAGTTCGGCCAGCGCGTCCCCGCCCGCCCCCCGCTCGGTGACACCTGCGCGCGGCACGGGGTAGACCAGCACGGGCGGCAGGCTCGGGTCGGCCAGCGTGACGGGGGCGTTCCTGCTGAAGTAGGAGGGGATGAGCGTCAGCCCCCGCCCGCGCAGCCGCAGTTCGCGGTCGCCCGCCGGATAGTCGATCTCCAGCACGGGGGCGCGCCAGCGGATCGAGGGCGACAGCTGGTTGAGCATGCCCTCGACCCCGCCGTCGGCCAGGTGCCTGACCCTGGTGCCGCGGTCCTGGCCGACGGCCCGTTCCACCTCGCCCCAGTGCTCGCCGAGCGCCGTGTGGAAGTACCCGGCCGCGACCGTGGCCACCTTGCGCAGGGCCCCGTCGTCCCGCGCGAGGCCCTCCAGGTGGGCGGGCAGGCCGTGACGGGCCTTGAGCAGGTCCAGTTCGCGCTGCACCCTGGCGCGGGGCGTGTCGACGATGGCCTGGATGCCTTCTTCCGCGCCCTGCTGCGCCTCGATCGGGGTGAGGAAGTCGGGGAAGTAGGCCGCGCGAGGGGCCAGCGGCACGAGGAGCCTGCGCACGTCCTGCAGGAGCCCGGCCTCGGCCAAGCCGGCGCGCGCTCTGCGCCGCCATTCCGCCATGGCGGCCCCGCCGTCGCCCGCCTGGAAGCGGTGGAGGCTGGCCACCAGCTCCCACATCGGGTCGGCCCTGGAGGCGATCCGCACGCGTGCGAGATCGTTACCGGTGAAGATGATCCGTAATATGCCGCCCGCCATGCACCCCAGTCTTGCCGCAAGCGCTTGCAAAAGCCTGAAAGTTAAATTGTCGACCCGAAATATACCGATATAGCTGGGTTATTCGGGTGAGACTGAAACTGCATGACACTTCGCCGGGCGGAGTGCTGGACTTGATCCCGCCTGAGGGGGCATTCGGCTGGTCCACAACGACGGTTTCTGGAGGCGATACAGGGGAGTCTCCAGGAGCCGTACGGCCCGCGCGGGCGCGCGAGCCGTACGCACGAATCAGCAGTGGAAGCTCGGCGTCACCCTGACAGCCTCGCTGTTGCCCGGCTGGATGACGGCCGAGGCGGCGATGCAGTGGCCCTTGCCGTAGAGCTTCACAGGACCCGCGTACTTGGCGTACCGCCCTTCGTCCTGCACGACCTTGATGGGTTTGCAGGCGAAGTAGTCGGACGTCTTGTTCTTGCAACTGTGCAGCGTGACGGCCATGGTCTTGGACACGCCCCAGTACTTGCCCGCGGAGTCCAGCCGCGCGCAGTTGTAGCCGGTCCTGGAGTCGTAGTACAGGTTCAGGTAGCCCTTGACCGTGCCGGACTGGGTCTTGACCGCGAGATGCTCGATCCGGTTGCCGGAACACTGGCCCGTCGCGGCCATCGCGGGGCTGCCGGTGAGCATCACGGCCGACCCTGCCAGCAGCAGCCCCGCCATACCAATCTTTGCTAGTCGCTTTACTCCCATAGGGGAGAAACGTAGCAAATCACCCGCAGTGGAAGACCGGGCTGGTGTAGTTGGCCCAGTTGGCGTTCTTGTCGGAGACGTTGCCCTGGACGAGGATGCAGCGGCCCTTGCCGTTCACCGTGACGGGGCCCGCGTACTCCCCGAACTGGCCGCTGTCCTGGCCGATGTCGTAGTGGTCCCGGAAGCACTTGCTCTGGCTCCAGCCCTTGCCGCAGGCGTAGAGCGAAAGGATCATGCCGGCCTTGGTGCCGTAGTTGACGACCCTGTCGAGGCGGGCGCAGTTCTTGCCCGTCGAGGAGTTGTAGTACAGCTTCAGCGTCCCGTAGGTGGAACCGCCACGCTTGACGGCGATGCTGTCGATCTGGGAACCACTGCAGGAGGCGGCTTGCGCGGGAGTGGCGATGCTCAGCGGCACGACGGTCGCGCCCAGGAGGGCGGCAGCGGCGATGCCGATCTTCGCAAGCTTCACAGACATTCCTCACTCATGATCGGAAAATCAGGTCAGCACTCGACCGTAGGTTTGTCTCCCTAACAGAAGACGGATTCCGGATGTCCGGAACCCGTCTAGATCGTTAACGGCCGTGGATCATGAGACGAGGAACTGGGTGGCGGCGAGCTCGCGATACAGCTCGTCGCTCCCGACCAGCTCGCCGTGGGTGCCGACGGCTCGCACGCCGCCCGACTCCATCACCACGATCCGATCGGCGTTGGTCACGGTGGACAGCCGGTGCGCGATCACCAGCACCGTCGTCTCCGTCGCCACCTCGGCGATCACCTCGCGCAGCCGCAGCTCGTTGACCGCGTCGAGCTGCGAGGTGGCCTCGTCCATGAGCAGCAGCCGCGGCTTGCGCAGCAGCGCCCTCGCGATGGCCACCCGCTGGCGTTCGCCGCCGGACAGCAGCACGCCCCGGTGCCCCACCGGCGTCTCGAGCCCCTCGGGCAGCCTGGCCACCAGGTCGTCGAGACGGGTGCGGGTCAACGCCCCGCGCAGCTCCTCCTCCGTGGCCTCGGGCGCGGCGAACAGCAGGTTCTCCCTGAGCGTCCCCGCCAGCACGGGGGCGTCCTGCTCGACGTAGCCGAGCGCGGCCCGCAGTTCGGCCAGGGGCCAGTCGCGGATGTCCACGCCGCCGACGGTGATCAGGCCGTCCTGGTGCTCGTAGAAGCGCTCGATCAGCGCGAACACCGTGGACTTGCCCGCGCCGGACGGCCCGACCAGCGCGGTCAGCCCTCCTGGCGGCACCTCGAAGCTCACCCCGTCGTGGACGGGGGCGCGGTCCTCGCCGTACCTGAACACCACGTCCTCGAACCGCAGGCCAACGGGGTCGTTGCCGGCCAGGCCCACCGGTACGGCCTGGCCGACCGGCTCGCCCGGCAGGTCCTCGATCTCACGGATGCGCTTGAGCGCGGCCAGGCCGTTCTGCAGCTGCACCGCGCCCTCGACCAGCTGGCCGATCGGCGCGACGAGGTAGAACAGGTAGAGCAGGAAGGCGATCAGCGCCGAGACCTCCAGCGCTCCCGAGGCGACCCGCGCGCCGCCGACTGCCAGCACGCACAGGAAGGCGATCTGCACCGCCATCCAGGTCGAGACCCCGGCCAGCGAGGTCCATCCCGCGACCTGCAGCCCCCTGTCCCTCGCCCGTACGGCCGCCGCCCCGACGACCTCGACCTCGCGCTCCTCCGCACCGCTCGCCTTGACCGTGCGGTAGGCCTGCAGCGCCCTGTCGAGCACCGCGCCCATCTCGCCGACGGCCTCCTGCGCCTGGTGCTGCGCCTTCTGGATGCGCGGCATGATCAGCCCGGTCATACCACCGATCACGACCACGACCAGCAGCGTGACCAGCAGGAGCACGCCGTCCATCAGCGCCATCATGACCAGCGCGCCGACCAGCATGAAGACCGCGCCGATCGAGTTGACGATGCCGTTGGTGAGCACCGAACGCAGCAGGGTGGTGTCACCGGTGACCCTGGACAGCAGGTCGCCGGGCTTGAGCCGGTCGACGTCGGCGACCTTCAGCCTCAGCATCCTGGCGACGAGCCTGCGCCTGGCGCTCAGCACGACGCCCTCGCCGGTGCGCTCCATCAGGTACGTGCCGCCCGCGGAGACCACCGCGCCGACGACGACCGCGATCGTCAGCCCGATCAGCGGGCCCGTCATCGACCGCTCCGCGCCGAAGGCGTCGACGACGTACTTGGCCAGCAGGGGCATCGCCAGCCCCGCGGCCGAGCCCACCAGGCCGAGCAGCCCGCCTGCGACTAAGATCTTTCTGTAGGGCCTGATGTAGGCCAGCAGGAGCCTGATGGGCGACTTCTCCCCCTCGGCGGCCTGCTCTGTCTCGCGGTTGTCGCCGCTCACCGTCACTCCGTCCCGATCAACGAGTCCACTGACATCCTGCGTCGCGGCGCCATCACTCGAGCTCAGGGAAATCACCCACGTGTCCCTGATTGACGCGACTGATCGCTCCAACGCGCGAGCGCGCGGATTCCGCACCGGTCAACTTAGATTGACGACTTAAGTATGTCAACTATGGTTGACGCTGCGCTCAGTCGACCTCGGGGACGTCAGCGTCGTCGTGCTCGGCGTCGCCGTCGTCGGCCCGGCGGAGCTTGATCTCCTCGACCCACGCGTAGGCGAACCGCCTGATCTCGTGGAGCCGCTCCTCGTCGACGCCGTAGGCCATGAACGCCTCGTCGGCCAGCAGGTCGACGCTCTCCAAGCGCTGGATCAGGTCGTCGAGCAGCCAGTCCTCCTCGTACGCCGCGCCGAGGCGTTCGAGCTCGCGGAAGGAGTAGCGCTCGGCCGCCGCGGCGACGTCGATGAAGTCCCTGGGCAGGCCCCGCCCGTGCAGCGCCCGCACCTTGAGTCCGACGGCGTCGTCCTGACCGACCACGCGGTACGGCTCCAGCGCCAGCGGCCGGTCCCTCAGCGCCTCCTTCAGCACGCTGACCGCGCACCTCTCGCCGCTGACCTCGTCGCGCACGACCATCCGCGCCAGGCGCTCGGTGACGTCGACCGCGGTCAGGGACAGGCCGTGCCGCCGCAGCTCGGCCGCCAGATCCTCGGCCACCTCGGACAACGGGGTGCCGAGTCCTGTCGCCAGCACGAGGTCGTCGCTCGGCCGGTCGGTGAGCCCGTGGGCGTTCATCGCGTGGCCGCCGGCCAGCAGCAGGCCGCGGCGTTCGCGGACGTCCCGCGTGGCCTCGACCAGCCGCGCGTGGAAGGCTGGAAGTCTCACCTGGACCTCATGCCCTCAATTATGCCCACGTCTCTTGCGGGTCGAAGGAAGATCGTGCCGCCCCGAGACGAACTCCTGAACGGCGATCTTGAACTTGATCACCGGTGTGCGCCAGCGCTGCTCGCGGCGCAACGCCGTGGCCATCTTGCGGGGCGACTTGACCGCGAAGAACCAGTGCGCCCACGGCGAGGCGGGGCGGGCCAGCCGGATCGCGCCGACCACCAGCAGCGGGGGCACGAACAGGCCCACCAGGCCCGTCCAGATCTTGCCCTTGAGCAGGGTGACCATGGCGAGCACCAGGTTGCCGAGCAGCAGCCACCCGGGCGCGACGCCGTCGAATTCCCACGTCAGCGGGCGTAGCCCGATCAGCAGCAGCCCGGTGACCGCGATGGCGACGAAGACGGCGTCGACGGAGGCGCGCCCCTCCTCCTCCCAGTAGACGTCGTGCAGGTGGAGGATGAGCGCGAACTCGTCCAGCACGAGCGCCGCGCCGACGCCGAAGACCGCGGCCGCCACCGCCGAGCCCGCGGCGACCAGCCCGCTGACCCCGCCGACCAGCATGAGCACCACGCCGAACACGACGTGGTGGATGTGCATCTCACCGATGCTGACGTTGCGGAACCAGCCGATCTTGGCCCGGATCAGCCTGACGTTGATGCGGGTGGCCACGAAGGCGACGATGAGCGCGACGAAGAAACAGAACAGCGGCAGCCGTCCTGTGTCCACGATCCGTTCCCTGACCCAGTCCCCCATGTACCTGTAAGTCAGGCTACCCAGCGCGGGCCCGCAGCGCCTTGAGATACTCCCGAACGACCACGGCGTGGCGGACGTTGTCGCGAGCCTGCTCGAACGGCGGCGCGTCCCTTCCCGCCGTCAGCCCGTACTGCTCGCGCAGCCGCCGCTCCGACAGATCGAGCCCGGCCGCGTGGATCTTGCTGAGGGCGGAGTCGAGCTCGGCAGCACGCACCCCCGCGTAGGTGTACTGGTCGTAGGAGGGCACGCCCGGCAGCGGCCGCCCCTCGTGGGCGGCCTGGGCGCGCCGCCGGTTCTCGGCCGCCAGCTCGCGCTGGAACCCCTCCTCGCTGACGTCGGCGAGCAGGCCCGCCTCGCGCGCCCACACCCGCCTGACCTTGTCGAGTACGGCGGCGCGCACCGCCCTGTCCCTGAGCGCCCGACGCGGCGTGACCCCGTCGCGCGCCCGGTCCCAGAAGCCCGGGTCGAGCGTGAGGCCGTGCCGGGTGAACTCCGAGATCAGCTCGGCGCGCACGGTGCCGGCCGCCCTCAGCACCTCGGCCCCGACGACCGGCTCGCCCTCGACGACCGTCACCCGGTCGCCGGGCCGGATCCCGAGCACCTCGGAGACGCTCGCGGAGGCGGCGGGACCCGGCGGAGGGGCGTCCTCTGAGGCGGCACGGGCGAGCACCACGACGAGGGCGACGACACCGGCGAGCGCCAGGACGAGCGCGGCCCTTGTCGTGGTGCTCCTCATGTCCTCAGCCCGCGATCTTCATGTCGAAGACGTGGAAGCCCGCGTCGGCCAGCGGGCTGCCCTCGGGGAACGTCACGGTGGCGACGGTCCTGGCCGGGTCGAGCGGCACCGCGTAGCCGAACACCGAGACGCCGGACTCGGTGGTCTGTCCCGTGGCGGGGTTCCTGTAGCTGGTCTGCGTCCTGTTGTGGTAGGTCGCGCGGGCCACGACGACGCCGCCCTGCGGCGCGGTCGCGTCCCACTGGTCGCCGAACCGCACGGTCTTCTCCTCGACCGTGCCGTCGGTGTAGGTGACCTTGAAGTCGCTCTCGCGCACCTTGAACGCCCCCGCGCCGAGCAGCACGAGCCTGTCGCCCCGGCCATCGAGCCTGATCGTCTGCCCGGCGGCCTTCACGTTGTCGGTCCAGCCGTACGGGCGGGGGTGCCAGACGAAGTCCGCGCCGAGGACGCTGACCGTCCTGCCGGGGACCAGCCCCGCCTTCTCCAGGCCCTGCCCCGAGTAGCTGCGCCCGCTGGTGGAGAAGCCGCCGGTGTTGGGGTTGAGGTCGGAGCTGACGGCGACGTTGTTGTAGGCCTTCTCGATCGACTCGTGAACCACGGGCGGGACGGGGGCGCCGTTGTAGGCCCCGCGCGAGACGGTTCCCTCGACCGGGTTGCCGAAGTAGTCGCGCCCTCCCACGCCCTCGGCGAGGGAGCCCGAGCCGAGCGCGGGAGAGCCCGCGAGCAGCTTGTAGCCGTCCGCGTCGCCGTAACCGGTGGCGGTGCCGGGAGCGGCGAGCCCGGGGTCGGCGGTGATCGCCCTGGCGTCGGAGGCGGGCGCGCTCACGCCGCCGTAGTAGACGTTGGCGTCGTAGGTGATGCCCGCGGCCGTCGGCAGGGTGCCGGAGGGGGCGTGGATGATGTTGTTGGCGATCCTGGAGTTGCCGGTCGGCACCGCCCAGTCCACCTTCTGCGAGGAGCAGAAGAAGGTGTTGTTGTAGATCCACAGGGGGCTGCCGTTGTCGCCCGCCGCGTTGCCCGCGATCCTGCAGTCGTCCTGGGCGATGTTGAAGCGCAGGATGGCGGTCGCCCGGTAGTTGGGGAACTCGGTGCAGCTCTGGCAGCCCAGGTAGAAGCCGCCCGCGTTGTCGTGGGAGTAGTTGTACTGGTAGACGCAGGAGCCCTTGATGCCTCCGTCGCAGTCCCACGCCGTGGAGTCGAAGATCGTCGGCCGCTGCCTGGTGACCTCGTTGTACTGGAAGACGGGGTCGACGGAGTTGATCGGCCACATGCCGGCGAAGTTGCCGTCGACGTAGGGGTACTTGCCCGCGCCGCCCTCGTCGAACAGGTTGTGCTCGATCAGCGGCCGCTCCGAGGCGTGCACGACGATGCCGTCGCCGCCGACGGCGCGGATGGTGTTGCGGGCGAGGTAGACGTTCTTGTGGTAGTCCGTGCCCTTGCGGCTGATCTTGATGCCGCCGCCACCGGTGTCGTGGATGTAGTTGCCGGTGATGGTGATGCCGTCGAGGTAGCCGACCTGCCCCTCGGGCAGCGCCTGGACGCTGATGCCCGCGGAGTAGGCGAACCAGGAGGAGTTGGCGCCCGTCTTGTTGCCCCAGCCCGCGACGTCGGAGATCTCCAGGTCGCGCAGGACGAGCCCGGCCTTGGGCTCGGGGGTGGTCGAGTTGTACTGGATGCCGGTCCGCTTGGCGGTGGCCTGCGCGGGGTTGGTGATGTGCAGCTTCTCGATGGTGACGTGGCTGTTGTCGACCAGGTGGACGGTCCACTCGCCGCCGTCGCCCTGGATGATCGGCTTGGGGCCCTCGCCGTAGGAGGTGAACAGGATCGGGTGGTCGGCGCTGCCCGAGCCCTTCGGCTCCAGGCGGCCCACGCATACGGTTCCGGCCCTGAACTTGACCTTGGTCTTGGGTCCGAGCTCCATCGCGTTGATCGCGGCCAGGTTGTTGATCGCGGAGGCGGCGGCCCCGCCCGAGCCTCCGTCGGGGGCCTGGCAGTCGACGAAGACGTTGCGGGCGGGCGCGGCCGCCGCCGGGGTGGCGGCGAGGCCGGTGGCGGCGACGGCCAGCGCCGTCGCCGCGGCCCATCTGAGGGACAGGCGCATGCGGGTCCTTTCTGGGGGGTTCGGTGCAGCGTTACGGGGATCAGGCGGAGCGGGACGGGATTCAGGCGGAGCGGGACAGGCTCGCCGGCTCCACCGCGTGCTCGAACGGGAGGCCGCGGGCGTACCTGGCCAGCTCGTCCAGCGCGAGGTCGGCCATGCGGGCCAGTTCCCCGCCGAGCGAACCGGCGATGTGCGGGGTGACCAGGACGTTGTCCAGGCCGTAGAGGGGCGAGGACGCGGGCAGGAACTCGGGCTCGGTGTGGTCGAGGACGGCGAACAGCCGGCCGGAGACGAGCTCGGCGGTGAGGGCGTCCTGGTCGACGAGCGCCGCCCTGGCGGTGTTGATCAGAGTCGCGCCGTCGCGCATCCGCGCCAGGCGAGCCTTGTCGATCATGTGGCGGGTCTCCGGCAGGTCGGGCGCGTGCACGCTGACCACGTCGGAGCGGCTGACCAGCTCGTCGAGCCCGACGTGCGCGACGCCCAGGTCCTCGGTCAGGTAGGGGTCGCTGACCACGACCTCCAG
The DNA here is from genome assembly GCF_040648355.1 of Nonomuraea sp. NPDC049152. Classification (NCBI taxonomy): domain Bacteria; kingdom Bacillati; phylum Actinomycetota; class Actinomycetes; order Streptosporangiales; family Streptosporangiaceae; genus Nonomuraea; species Nonomuraea sp. NPDC049152. Next base: position 122,336 of record NZ_JBEZDO010000027.1, read on the forward strand.
GTCGAACGGGCGCAGCAGCTCGATCACCCTGCGGCCGATCCTGGAGGCGCCGATGACGCCGACGGTCTTGCGATAGTTGCCGAAGCCGGGGAAGCGGGCGTCCCAGTCGTCCTGGCTCCTGCTCCCTCGATAGTGGCGGGCGATGTCGATCACCCGCTTGTTGGCGAAGAGGATCGCGGCGAGCGTGAACTCGGCGACCGGCTCGGCGTTGGCCGCCGCGGCGGAGGAGACGGCGATGCCGCGCTGCCAGACCGCGTCGGTGACGTGATGCTTGACCGAGCCGGCGGCGTGTACGACCGCACGCAGCCTGGGCGCCCTCGCCAGCACCTCGGCGGTGAGCCGCGGGCAGCCCCACGAGGTGTAGAGGACCTCCACCTCCGACAGGTCGACCCCCGCGAAGTCCTGGACGACCAGGTCGGCGTCGACGTCGGCGACCAGCGCGAGACGGTTCCTGACCTGGCCGTGGATGAGCCGTTCGGCGACGTCGGCGCTCATGGCGACGAGGGTCTTCGGCCTTGTCACGTTCTCCCCCGAGAAGTCGTTCACTTGACGCTGCCCGCCGTCATCCCGGCCTTCCAGAAGCGCTGCAGCGACATGAACACCACCAGGAGCGGCACCACCGACAGCAGCGACCCGGTGATGACGAGGCTGTGGAACTCGGGGAAGGCGTTGCCCTGCTTCTCCCAGCTGAACAGGCCCAGGCTGAGCGGGTAGAGCTTCTGGTCGTTGAGCATCACCAGCGGCAGGAAGAAGTTGTTCCAGATGGCGGTGAACTGGAACAGGAAGATCGTCACGTAGGCCGGCATCAGCATCGGCAGCGCGACCCTCGTGAAGGTCCTGATCTCGCCCGCGCCGTCCGACCTGGCCGCCTCCAGCACCTCGCCGGGCACGTAGCCGGACGACAGCACCCGCGCCAGGTAGACGCCGAACGGGTGGACGAGCACGGGGACGAAGACCGCCCAGAAGGTGTTGACCACGCCGACCTTGGAGGCCAGCAGATACAGGGGCAGCGCCGTGGCCGTGGTCGGCACCAGCACGCCGAGCAGCACCAGGCCGAACAGCTTCTCCTTGCCGAGCCACTCGTACTTGTCGAAGGCGTAGCCGCACATGACGGTGATGAAGGAGCTCACCGCCGCGCCGATGCCCGCGTACAGGACGCTGTTGAGGTACCAGCGGAAGAAGATGCCGCCGTTCTCGGCGCTGACGGCCCGGATGTTGGCGATCAGGTTGAAGTCGCCGAAGGCGAAGCCGGGCGTCGAGTACAGGTCCGACAGCGACTTGGTCGAGGCGAACAGCAGCCACGTCAGCGGCAGCAGCGTGTAGAGGGTGGCGACGATCAGCAGGACGTTGACCGTCGTGCGGGACATCCACTTCATCGACGGTTACCCCACCTGGTGACGACGTAGGAGAGCACGGCGGCCAGCAGCGCGAGGATGATCGAGGCGGCGCCCGCCTGGCCGTAGTCGTTGTTTCCGAAGGCCTCGTTGTAGGCGTACATGTTCGGGGTCCAGGTGCTGACGATGCCGTCGCTGACGTTGTCGAGCACCATGGGCTCGGTGAACAGCTGCAACGAGCCGATGATCGTGAACAGCACCGTGGTGATGACCGCGCCGCGGATCAGCGGCACCTTCACCGACAGGGCGGTCCTGACCGCGCCCGCGCCGTCCATCCTGGCCGCCTCCAGCACCTCGGCGGGGATGGCCTGGAGAGCGGCGAAGTAGATGATCATGTTGTAGCCGACCCACTCCCACAGCGCGATGTTGACCACCGAGCCGAGCACCTGGTCGCCGCCGAGGAAGTTGACCCCGCCGAGCAGGTCCACGACGGGGCTGATGCCGGGAAGGTAGAGGTAGAGCCAGATGAGGCCGGCGATCACGCCCGGCACGATGTGCGGCATGAACAGGGCGAGCTGGAAGAACTTCCTCGCCCGCGCGAGGCCTGAGTCGAGCAGCAGCGCGAGGGTGAGCGCACCGCCGATCATCAGCGGGATGTAGAACACGCAGTAGCCGAGGATCACCAGGAAGCCGTCGGTGAAGGCCCGGTCCGCGAGGGTGTCGAGGTAGTTGCCGAGCCCGACGAAGACCGTCTCCGCGCCGCCGAAGCCGAGGCCTGACGACTTCTCGCTGAACAGGCTCAGGTAGACCGCGTACGCCAGCGGAGCCACGATGACCGCGGCGAACAGCGCGAAGAACGGGCCGACGAAGAGCAGGATCGCTCCCCGCCTGCGCCAGGCCTCACCCGGGCCTCGCGCCTGCGTCTCTGGTGTGCCGGTCGTCATCTCCACCCTCTTCTTGGCTTTCCGGTACGGCAGGCCGCCCCGCCGGAGCCCCTCGCGACCCCGGCCCGGGTCGCGAGGGGGATGCGTGCGGTACGGGCTACTGCTGGGCGACGTTGAGCCCGCGGCCCTTGATCTCGTCGACGGTCGCGCTCTGGACGGTCTCCAGCACGTCGGGGATCGTCGTCCCGCCGGTGCTCACCTTGCCCAGGGCGTCCTTGAAGGAGGTCAGCGTCTGCACCATGCTCGGCCCCCACGTCCAGCCGGGCTGGATGGTGCCGTACGCCTCGGTGAACAGCGCGTAGATGTCCTGGCCGCCGTAGTAGGAGGCGTCGAAGCTCTTGGCCGCCACCGGCACCAGGTCGGCGATCGCGGGGAAGCCGCTGGAGGTGCCGGAGGACAGGCGGGCCGTCCACGCCTCGGGGGAGCCGGTCAGCCACTTGATGGCCTCGACGGCGGCCTTGGTGTTCTTGCTGTTCTTCGCGACGCCGAAGGTGGTGCCGCCGAGCATGCCGCTGGCGGGGGTGCCCCAGTTGGGGATCGGCGCGATGGCCCACTTGCCCGACTGTCCTGCGTGGTTGCCCTTCATGACGCCCGCGCCCCAGTTCGCGCCGACGTAGCCCCACAGCGTCTCGTCCTCGAAGGCGGCGTTCCATTCCTGGCTGAAGGAGGGCTGCACCTTGACGAGGTCGTCCTTGACCATGCCCTGCCAGTAGTCGGCGACCTTCTTGGTGGCCTCGTCGTTGATGGAGACCTTCCACGCGTCGCCCTCGGTGCCGAACCACTTGCCGCCCGCCTGCCACGAGAGGGCGGCCAGGACGCTCGGGTCGTCGGGGAAGAACGTGGCGATGCGCGCCTTGTCGTCGGCCTTCTTCACCTTCTCGGCCGCGGCCTTGAAGTCGTCCCAGGTCTTCGGGATCTCGATCTTGTTCTTCTCGAACAGGTCCTTGCGGTAGAAGAACACCTGCGGGGCGGCGTCCATGGGCACCGACCAGGTCTTGCCGCCGAGCTCGACGAGGCTGAAGACGCTGGCGGGGTACTTGGCCTTGACGTCGGCGACGTCGGCGGTGAGGTCCTGGAGCGCGCCCTGGTTCACGAAGTCGGGCAGCTGGGGGTACTCGATGGACATCACGTCGGGCGCGTTGCCCGCCTTCACCGCGTTGGAGAACTTGGCGTAGCCGCCCGCGTTGCCCGAGGGGATCTCCTCGAACCTGATCTGGATGTCCTTGTGCGAGGTGTTGAAGGCGTCCACGACCTGCTGGGTGCCCTTGGCCCAGCCCCAGAAGGTGACCTGGACGGGCTTGCCCGCCTCGCCGGACGCGGGCGCGGATTCGCCGCTGCCGCCACCACAGGCCGCGAGGAGGGTCATACCGGCCAGCATTCCGGCGATGCCGGCGGCGGCGCGCTTGCGTTCCATGATTGCTCCTAATCGTTTCCGATCGCTAGAGCATCATTCGCTCAAAAGCGAAGACTTGTCTAGATATCGATCAGTAACGAAATGAACGCGAAGCACTCAGTCGCGCGGAGCCGTCGATTCCCGCACCCTGAGCTCGGGCAGCAGCGCGAGGTGTTGACCCGGCAGGGCCGTACCCCGCTCGATCCGGCGGACCAGCAGGTCGACGGCGTTGCGGCCGACCGCGGCCTTGGGCGGGGCGACGGCGGTCAGCGGCGGGTCGCTGAGCGCGGCGACCTCGTCGTCGTAGGCCACGATCGACACGTCGTGCGGGATCCGCACCCCGGCGACCCGCAGATGCTGCACCAGCAGCAGCGCGTCCTCGTCGTTGTGGACGAGCAGGCCCGTCACCCCGCCCGAGCGGATGGCCGCCACCACCTGGGCGACCTGCTCGTCCGACGGCCCCTCCTGCTCGACGCCGAGCTCGCCGGGCGTCTCCAGCCCCAGGTCGCGCACCGCGGCCAGGAACCCCATGCGCACCCTCGGCGCGGTGGGGCTGCTGCGGCTCACCATCGCCACCCTGCGATGCCCCAGCTCGGCCAGGTGCCTGGTGCCGAGGAAGGCGCCGTGCGCGTGGTGGGAGGCGGCCGCGTCGAGGAAGGAGGCGGGGCCGCCCAGCTCCGCCACCCTTTCCACCAGTACGGCGGGCACGCCGAGCCCCGCGAGCCACTCGACGTGCGACTCGTCGGGCTGCCTGCTCAGCGTGAGCAGCAACCCCTCCGCCCCACCGCCGATCAGCTGGTTGACCTGCTTGCGGTCCTCCTCGTCGTCGTAGCGGGAGACGCCGAGCACCAGCCGCGCGCCCAGGTCGTGCGCCCTGTCGCGCGCGGCCTTGATCACGCTCGGGTAGTAGTACGTGGCCGAAGGCACCAGCATGCCGATCGTGAGCGCCCGCTCGCTCACCTGCCTGGCCGTCTCATGGGGCAGGGTGATGCCGCCGTGGACCCTGGTGACCAGCCCCTGGCCCGCCAGGTGCTCGACGTCCCTGCGCAGCGTGACCATCGACACCTCCAGCCGGTCGGCCAGGTCGGCCAGCCGCACGGAGCCGCGCTCGCGCACCTCGCGGAGGATGAACTCATGGCGTTGCTCGACGAACAAGGGGGACTCCTAACACTCGACGCGTCCGATCCTAGCGAGGTAAGTTTCGTTAGTGAACGTATTCTTTCGTTCGATCATCTCCTGGAGACCGTGTGCTCACACTTCCCGATGACGACCGATCGCTCAGCCCCTACACCGGATGGACGCGCGCCCACTGGGAGACGGCGGCCGACGGCCTGCTCGCCGCCGTCGAACCGTACCGCTCCCATGATCGCTCCTTGATCGACCTGCCGGGGCGGGCCAGCTGGTCCCGCTGCGACGGGCTGGAGGGGTACGCCAGGACTTTTCTGCTGGCCGCCTTCCGCGTCGCGGGCGGTGGCGATCCCGCGCTGCTGGAGCCGTACGCGGAGGGGCTGGCCGCGGGCCCCCTCGAGACGTGGCAGCCGATCGCCGACAGGAGCCAGCCGATGGTCGAGGCCGCCTCGGTCGCCATCGGCCTGCGGCTGACTCGCGCCCACCTCTGGGACGGGCTCCCCGCCTCCGTGCAGGAACGGACGCTCGCCTGGCTGGGCGACGCGCTGACCCGCAGGCCCGTCGACAACAACTGGCACCTGTTCCCCGTCGCCGTCGCCGGCCTCTTCGGCGACCTCGGCCTCGACGACCTCGGCGCCACCGAGCGAGGGCTCGCCAGGATCGAGAGCTGGTACGTGGGCGACGGCTGGTACAGCGACGGCGACGGGCGCGACTTCGACCACTACAACGGCTGGGCGATGCACCTCTACCCGGCCGTCAACGCCTACCTCGGCGGTCCCGCCGAGCCGTACGCCTCGCGCCTGCGCGCGTTCCTGACCAACTACGGTGCCGCCTTCGACGCCAACGGCTCCCCCGTCTACCACGGCCGATCCCTCACCTACCGGTTCGCGGCCGCCGCCGCGGTGTGGGCGGGCGAACTGCTCGGCGTCTCCCCCTACTCCCCCGGCACCGCCCGCCGGCTGGCCAGCGGCGCGGCGAGCCACTTCCTCTCGGACGGCAGGGCGCTGTCCCGCGAAGGGCTGCTCACCCTCGGCTGGTACGGCCCGCACGAGCCCTCGCTGCAGGCGTACTCGGGGTCGGCCTCGCCGTACTGGGCCTCGAAGGGGTTCCTCGGGCTGCTCCTGCCGCCGGACCACCCCGCGTGGACCTCGGTGGAGGAGCCGGGCCCCGCCGAACGCGCCGACCAGGCGATCGGCCTGCCTGGCCCCGGGCTGCTGATCCACTCGACCGCCGCCGACGGCCTGGTCAGGCTGGTCAACCACGGCAGCGACCACCAGCCGCAGGGAGGCGGGGCCGACGATCCGCTCTACCAGCGCATGGCCTACTCCACCCGCACAGGCCCGAGCTCACTCCCCGACAACCACGTCGGCCTGGTGATCGACGGCGAGGTCACCCCGCGCGGCCCCATCACCCCGCTGGGCGCGGGGCCCGGCTGGGCCGCCTCCTCCTGCCGCCCGACGCCCTCGACGCTGATCGAGTCCGTCAGCGTGGTCCACGGCCCGCACGAGGTGCGCGTCCACCGCGTCACCGCCCCCTCGGGCACCGCCGTCCGCCAGACAGGATGGGCCACGGCGGGCGAGCTGACCAGTACCCTCCTGCCTCTGCACGGATTCACGGACGCCACGCGGCTGAAGGCCCCCGACGGCACCGTCTTCGGCCCCGACGCCCTCGTCCCCGCACTGGACGGCGTCGTCGACGAGACCGGCGCCTTCTTCGCCTGCCTCGTCACGCTCACCGCTGCGCCCGTCACCGAAGCGCCGCCGACGTTCCGCCTGGCCGCCACCCTGGCCACCCTGACCTGGCCCGACGGCACCACCCACGAGATCGGCACCGAAGGCGGCCTCGGCCTGGCGGGGTGAGGCCTTGCTCAGGCGAGGAAGGCGCGCAGGAGAGCGGCGGTGCCCTCCAGGTGTTCGGCGACCGCGCGGCGGGCGGCCTCGGGGTCGCCGTCGAGGATGGCGGCGACGATGGCCTCGTGCTGCGTCGCCGCGTGCTCGATGTTGACCTGCAGCATCGGGATCGCGTTCAGCAGGTCCGTCACCCGCAGCCGCGCGTCCGCGCAGGTGGCCGCGAGGAGCCCGGAGCCCGTCAGCTCGGCGATCGACAGGTGGAATGCCGTGTCGAGCCTGCGGTAGTCCTCGGGGCCCGCCGCGTTCAGGTCCGCGAGGCGGCCGAGCAGCACCGAGCGCTTCCGCTCCGGCAGCGGCGTGCTCGCCAGCACCTGGGCCGCCCCGCACTCCACGGCCATCCTGAAGGTGAGCGCGTCGGCGATCGAGTCGGTGCCCATGTCGGCGACCGCCTGACGCAGGTCGGTGCTGCCGGGCTGGGGTGGGGCGTAGATGACGAAGGCGCCGCCGTACCTGCCTCGCCGTACGTCGAGGTAGCCCGCGTCCTGGAGCGCGCGGATGGCCTCGCGCAGGGTCACCCTGCTGATCCCCAGTTGTACGGCGAGCTCCCGTTCGGGAGGAAGTTTTTCGCCCTGGGCGACCATGCCCAGTTTGATCGCCTGGAGTAGCCGTTCCACGGTCTCCTCGAAGGCGTTGCCCGCCCTGACCGGGCGCAACACGGTCAACGGGTTCATGGCCCCCCTCGGCAGAGGTCTTGACTGCGGCTTACCAATGGTCTAACACTAGCCCAATAACAGGGAGGGTGACTGTGGCGGTTGGGTTCCTTTCACCAGACGAGTTGCGCGATGAGGTGGCCGCGGGACGGATCGACACCGTTCTGCTGGCCTTGGTCGACATGCAGGGCAGGATGCAAGGAAAGCGCCTGTCCGCACGATTCTTCCTTGACGAGGTGCTACACCACGGGTCCGAGGGGTGCAACTACCTCTTGGCCGTCGATGTCGACATGAACACCGTCGACGGCTACGAGATGTCCTCATGGGACCGCGGTTACGGCGATTTCGTGATGAAGCCTGATCTGTCGACGCTGCGGCGCGTCCCATGGCAGGAGGGCACGGTCATGCTCATGGCCGACCTCACCTGGGAGGACGGCTCCGACGTCGTCGCCTCGCCCCGGCAGATCCTGCGCAAGCAGCTCGCCAGGCTCGAAGAGCGCGGCCTGGCCGCCTACGTGGGCACCGAGCTGGAGTTCGTGGTCTACGACCACAGTTACGAGGAGGCATGGCGGCGCGCCTACCGCGACCTGACGCCGTCCAACCTCTACAACGTCGACTACTCACTCCTCGGTACGGCACGCATCGAGCCCCTCCTTCGCCGCATCAGGCGCGACATGGAGGGCGCGGGGCTGTACGTCGAGTCGGCCAAGGGCGAGTGCAACCTCGGCCAGCACGAGATCGCCTTCCGCTACGACGAGGCGCTGCGCACGTGCGACAACCACTCGATCTACAAGAACGGCGCCAAGGAGATCGCCGCCCAGGAGGGCAAGTCGATCACCTTCATGGCCAAGCCGAACCAGCGTGAGGGCAATTCCTGCCATATCCACATCTCGCTCAGGTCTGTGGACAACTCACCTGTTATGGCCGGGAGCCAGCCGTACGGACTGTCGGAAACGGGGGCGAGATTCATCGCCGGGCAGCTCGCCTGCCTGCGGGAACTCACCCTCCTTTACGCTCCGAACATCAACTCCTACAAGCGGTACGTACCGGGTAGTTTCGCACCGACCGCAATAAAGTGGGGTGTGGATAACCGCACGTGTTCGCTCCGTCTCGTGGGACACGGCCCTTCCCTGCGCGTCGAGAACCGCGTGCCGGGCGGCGACGTGAACCCCTACCTCGCGGTGGCCGCGCTCATCGCCGCGGGACTGCACGGCATCGACAACGAACTGCCGCTGGAGGAGCCGTTCACGGGCAACGCCTACGCCAGCGGCGCCGAAACCGTGCCGCACACGCTGCGTGACGCGCTCGCGCTGTGGGAGGGCTCGAAGCTGGCCCGCGAGTGCTTCGGCGAGGACGTCGTGGCCCACTACGCCAACAACGCCCGCGTCGAGCTCGCCGCCTTCGACGCGGCGGTGACCGACTGGGAACTGTTCAGGGGATTCGAGAGACTGTGAAGATCATCAATCCGGCTACCGAGGCCGTCGTCGCCGAGGTCGAACTCGCCGACGCGGCCGAGATCGACAGGGCGGTGGAGCGTGCCAGGGCCGCCTTCCACACCTGGCGGCAGGTCTCCCCAGGCGACCGCGCCCGCCTGCTGAGGCGGTTCGCCGAGAAGGTCGACGCGCACGCCGAGGAGCTCGCCCAGCTGGAGATCGCCAGCGCCGGCCACACCATCGGCAACGCCCGCTGGGAGGCGGGCAACGTCCGCGACGTGCTGCACTTCTACGCCGGCGCGCCGGAACGCCACCACGGCAGTCAGATCCCCGTGGCGGGCGGCCTCGACGTCACCTTCCACGAGCCGCTCGGCGTGGTCGGCGTGATCGTGCCGTGGAACTTCCCCATGGTCATCATGACGTGGGGCGTCGCCCCCGCCCTGGCCGCGGGCAACACGGTGATCGTCAAGCCCGCCGAGTGGACGCCGCTCACCGCGCTCAGACTGGCCGAACTGGCCCTCGAGGCGGGCCTGCCCGAGGGCGTCCTCCAGGTGGTGCCGGGCGCGGGAGAGGTCGCCGGCGCCCGCCTCGTCGAGCACCCCGACGTGGCCAAGATCGTGTTCACCGGCTCCACCGAGGTCGGCAAGCAGATCGCCGCCACGTGCGCCACCCAGGTCAAGCGGCTCACGCTGGAGCTCGGCGGCAAGTCGGCCAACATCGTCTTCGCCGACTCCGACCTCGACAAGGCCGCGGCCACCGCGCCCTACGCGGTCTTCGACAACTCCGGCCAGGACTGCTGCGCCAGGTCCAGGATCCTCGTCGAGGCCTCCGTCTACAACGACTTCCTGGAACGACTCTCGCGGGCCGTCACGAACGTCAAGGTCGGCGACCCTCTCGACGAGAGCACCGAGATGGGGCCGCTCATCAGCGCCGAGCACCTGGACAGGGTCCGGAGCTTCGTCCCCGAGAACCCCTACCTGCAGACCTCCTGCCCCGAAGGACCCGGCTTCTGGTTCCCGCCGACCGTCCTCACCTCCGCCGTGACCGACCGCGCATTCACCGAGGAGATCTTCGGGCCCGTGGTGTCGGTCGTCCCGTTCGCCGACGAGGCCGAGGCGGTGCGGATCGCCAACGACACCAAATACGGCCTGAGCGGCTCGATCTGGACCCGCGACGTGGGCAGGGCGCTGCGGATGGCCAGAGCGGTGGAGGCGGGCAACCTGAGCGTGAACTCGCACTCCAGCGTGCGGTACTGGACACCGTTCGGCGGCTTCAAGGAGTCGGGGCTCGGCAGGGAGCTCGGACCCGACGCCCTCTCCGCCTTCACCGAGACCAAGAACGTCTTCATCGCCACCGACTGACCGAGCCAGGGGACCGTCCGCGCCGCCGGAGAGGTCCCCCGGGCTCGGGATCCGGGCAGAGCAACCGAGAGAGAAGGACATATGCAGCGCTTGCAGGACCGCGTCGCCGTGATCACCGGCGCGGGCAGCGGAATCGGCCTGGCCACCGCGCGAAGGTTCGCCGAGGAGGGCGCCAAGGTCGTCTGCGTCGACCTCGACGAGCCCACGGGCTCCAAGGCCGCCGACGAGGTGGGCGGCCTGTTCGTGCGAGCCGACGTCACCAACGAGGACGATGTGGTCAGGATGTACCAGACCGCGTTCGACACCTACGGCAGCGTCGACATCGCATTCAACAACGCCGGCATCTCCCCGCCCGACGACGACTCCATCCTGGAGACCGGCATCGAGGCGTGGCGACGCGTCCAGGAGGTCAACCTGACGAGCGTCTACCTGTGCTGCAAGCACGCCATCCCGTACATGCGGCGCCAGGGCAAGGGCTCGATCATCAACACCGCCTCGTTCGTCGCGGTGATGGGCTCGGCCACCTCCCAGATCTCCTACACCGCCTCCAAGGGCGGCGTGCTGGCGATGTCCAGGGAGCTCGGCGTGCAGTTCGCCCGCGAGGGTATCAGGGTCAACGCCCTCTGCCCCGGCCCGGTGAACACACCGCTGCTGCAGGAGCTGTTCGCCAAGGACCCCGAGCGCGCCCAGCGCCGCCTGGTCCACATCCCCGTCGGCCGCTTCGCCGAGGCCGCCGAGATCGCCGCCGCGGTCGCCTTCCTCGCCTCCGACGACGCGTCGTTCATCACCGGCTCCGAGTTCCTGGTCGACGGCGGCATCTCGGGGGCGTACGTTACCCCGCTTTGACCTGCCCTCCCGAAGGAGGTGCCCTCGGGTCGCCCCGAGAGAGTTCCTGCTTCACCGCCGACCGCCCGCAGGAGAGAACTCTCCTTGAGGTCTTCCATCAGCTCCACAGGCGTTTCACCTGTCCGCCAGCCCGGCGGCCAGGATGTTCTTCGCAGCGTTGACGTCCCGGTCGTGAACGGCGCCGCAGGCGCACGTCCACGACCGGACGCCGAGCGGCTCCTGCTCGGCGTGGGGGCTGGTCGGCCGTCGCCGGGGCGGCAGGAGCGGTCAGAACTGTGATGGTGCTTTGTTCGCGGCAAGGCCCCTATCGGGACACGCTCCGACGCCTCGGTGACAGCGGGCACCGCTTCGAAGCTCCGGCCGACAGATCCAAACTAGGACACCATGGTCTGTTCTCGCGCGGGTCAAGCCGTGGCTCGAAGCGGCACACAGCCATCCTCACAGTTCTCGCGAACAAGCCGTGTCGTGACCTTGTGCAGCTGGTCGTGTCGCCGGTCGGCGATCCGCGCGTAAACGCGGGCGACCTTGACTCGGGCCTTCTCCCGATTGGCCGAGCCTCTCGCCTTGCGTGCCAGGTTCCGTTGCGCCTTGGCCAGTCTCTTGCGATCGGCCCTCTCAGCCTTCACGCCGGTGATCTTCTCCGCGGTGGAGAGCGTCACCAACGCCGACAGTCCGGCATCCACGCCGACCGAACGATCGACGGGAGGCAGCGGGGTAATCGTCTCCTCGATCAGGATGGACACGAACCAGCGGCCTCCACTGTCACGAGAGACGGTGACGGTGGAGGGTCGCGCAGCCAGAGGAAGCGGACGCTACCAGCGGACATCCAGTGGCTCGTCCATCTTGGCGAGCTTCAGGAGGCCATCGTGATAGGTGAACGCCGAGCGGGTGAACTCGGCGCTGGACCGCGACTTCTTGCGGGACTTGAAAGTCGGGTACCGCGCCCGCCCCGCGAAGAGGTTTCCGAAGGCGCTTTGCAGGTGACGCAGCGCCTGTTGCAGCGGCACGCTGGACACATCGTTCAGGAACGCCAGCTCCTCGCGCCGCTTCCACTCTGTCAGCGCGGCAGAGGACTCCGCGTAGGAAACGCGCTTGCCGTGCGCAGCGTAGGAACTGCTGCGAAGATCGAGTGCTCTGTTGTAGACCAGGCGCACGCATCCGAAGGTTCGCGACAGGATGTCTGCCTGTGAGGGAGTGGGATAGAAGCGATATTTGTAGGCTCGCTTCACGGTTCGAGCCACCCTCCGCACTTTAGCTAAAGGCCAATGAGGACGTGGGCCCTTCCCGCACGAAGGAGCCCCGCAGGAGTTTTGATGACCAGACCCTTGATCGGCATTACCTGTTACGTCGAGCCCGCGCAGTTCACGGTGTGGGAGATGACGACGGCGCTGTTGCCGTACATGTATGTGGAGCAGGTGGTGCGGGCCGGTGGGCAGCCGGTGATCCTGCCGCCCGCCGGTGATCCCGCCTCGATCGTGAGCAGGCTGGACGGGGTGATCCTGGCGGGCGGGGGTGACATCGACCCGACGCGGTACGCCGAGACGCCGCACGAGCGCACCGGGTTCATCAGGACGTTCAGGGATTCGGCGGAGTTCTCGCTGACGGACACCGCGTTGAAGGCGGGGCTGCCCTTCCTGGGCATCTGCCGGGGGCTCCAGGTGTTGAACATCACGCTCGGTGGCAGCCTCCACCAGCATCTTCCCGACGTGGTCGGCCATTCTGGGCATGCCCCGGCCCCTGGCGAGTTCGGGCACATGCCGGTGTCCGTGACTCCGGGCAGCCGGCTGGCCGGGATCGTCGGCGAGGAGCCCGTGACGGTCCCGCACTACCACCACCAGTCGATCCGCCGCCTGGGCTCGGGGCTCAACGCCACCGCGCACGCCGCCGACGGCGCGATCGAGGCGGTCGAGCTGCCGAGTCATCGTTTCGCCCTGGGCGTCCAGTGGCATCCCGAGGCCGGGGAGGACGGCCTGCTCTTCCGCGCGCTCGTCGAGGCCGCCGCGTGATGCGCCTGCACGTCAGAGAGTTCGGCGGGCCCGCCGACAGGACCCTGCTGGTCGTCCACGGCGGACCCGACTGGGACCACAGCTACCTGGTGGAGCCGCTCGACCGGCTGGCGGGCGAGCACCGGCTGCTCTTCCCCGACCTGCGCGGGTGCGGGCGCTCCCCGGCGGCCGAGCCGCTGACCCCCGACGCGATGGTGGACGACCTGGCGGAGCTGATCGGTTCGTCTCCGGTCGACGTCCTCGGCTTCTCGTACGGCGGGCTGCTCGCCCAGCGCCTGGCCGTCCGATACCCCGAGCTGATCAGACGGTTGATCGTCGCGTCGAGCAGCGTCCTGCCGGTGCCGCCCGACGCCTTCGCGGGGTGGGCGGAGTACGAGCGCAGAAGCCGTGCCCACCCGTCGGTATGGGAGACCTCATCGCTGGAGGGAGCGGCGCTGGTCCGCGCCGAGGCGTTCGCGACGGCGGCCCGCGACGTGTGGAAGGCGGAGTCGCTGCCCGGCTATCTCCGGAGGCTGGAGCGGGTCGCGTTCACCTCCACCTATCTGGAGCTGTACCGGAGCGGCCGATTCCCCTCGGCCAGGTATCCCGACGCGCTCGACAGGCTGGCGGGGGTCCCGCTGTTCCTTCTGCACGGGCGGCAGGACATGACCTTCCCCTCTTCGCTCGTCGACCGGACCCCGTGCGGCGGCGCGGTCGTGCTGGAGGAGGCGGGGCACATGGCTCACATCGACCAGCCGGACGCGTGGCTGGATGCCGTCAGGGGTTTCCTGTCCGCCTGATGGCGATGTGAGACGTGGAGCTACTCACCGCCGGCCGCTGACTCGGAACGCGAAAGGGTGCCACCCGCGCGGGTGACACCCTCAGGGGAGGACCTGCCGAGGATCAGTCCGCGACGAGGCGGGCCCTGTGCCCTTCGTGTTCGCGCTGCCGCCTGACGACGTAGGTCCCTGGCGTGCAGCCCGTGGCCCCGTGCTCGGGATGCAGAAGGTAGGCGACCGCGGAGGTCTCGAAGATGCCGATCGCGAGCAGGTCGGAGTCCGTCACGTCGGTCGTCCACCGGCAGGTGTCCGGGTCGGCGACGAGCGTGTGCGGGTTGCCGCCCGCCCCGCCGCGAAGCAGTTCGACTCCCTCAGGAGGCACGTCCGCCCATTCGGCCTCACGCCAGGGACTCACGGACGACACGATGAAGGAGAGCGGGATGACGATGAGGTCGCCCTGGGCCTGGAGGCCGTCGACGACGGGGATGCGCACCGACTGCTCGAGGTGGTCGAGCACGGCGAGTCCGGTCTGCTGGGAGAGGGAAGCGAGAGTCACAGTCATGGAAGTCACCTCAGGTTCGGCGGACGAGAAGGGAGTACTGCTCGGCGGACAGCCCGTAGGTCCAGCCCGCGGCGGCGACCGGATCGTCGAGGAATCCCGGCACGGTCAGCCCGTACCGGCGGCGGCGCCCGTCGCGTTCGACGGACCCGTTGACCGCGAGGAGCACCCTGGTCTCCCGTCGCATGTCGTAGAGCAGCAGGTCCGAGCCCGGGTTGCCGGGGTCGGGCGCGGAGGCGACCAGCCGTAGCCCTGCCTGGTCGATGTAGGACGCCCAGCCGATGTGCTCGATCGCGCACCGCCTGACCTCGACATTGGGCTCATGGGCGATCCGCTGGACGCTCGGATCCGTGACGACCCAGGAGGGGACGTTCGTGCCGTGCCAGGCGTACATGTCCCAGCCGTCCGCGTACCGCATCGCGGGGCCGTCCGGACAGTGCAGCCGCACCTCGCCGTCATCTCCCCACACCTCCGTGCGCAGGGTGACCGGCCGTTCGGAGATGACGCACACGCCTTCGCGGGGCCACCACCAGCCGCACGACCGGATCGCCGCCGCCCACAGCTCGAGGCGCCTGGTCTGTTCGGGGGTGAAGACCACGCCGGCCGCCCGGCGGAGGGCGTCGTAGTGGGCGACCCAGGAGGCGCACTGCATGCCGTACACGCTGCTCAGGCGGTACGGCTCGTCGTGCGCCAGGTCGAGCGGCCTGCGGATGGTGCTGTCGGCGGATCGCGACAGCGAGCTGTGTACCTTCCGGCGAATCAGCTGTTCCATGGGCCGATGGACCCATCTGAGCTGGGCGTCGAGTTCGCGGCTCAGCGCTCTCATCGCTGCGGTGAACCGCGGCGGCAGCGGCCATTCGGACATGCGCTCGACGGCCTCCGACGGCCGTAGGCGTACGCCAGGGGGAACGGTCGCCAGGGCCGCGATCGGTGACGCGACCCAGTGGAAACGCGGTGGGGCGAGCCCGATCAGGCGGTACAGCCCGGAGATGGCGGCCTCTGCGGCCGGACGGTCGGCGGGCAGCGTCGACAACGCCCAGCCCTGCCATTCTTCGCGGATGTCGGCAGCTTCCCGCTGCACCAGAACGCTCACCGGATGGAGGTGGCGTCGTCCTTTCCAACGATCATGTCCGGAATGGTGCCAGATCGGCGCGGCACCTGTCCACCGCCTTACTCTCCGTACCGACGATCCTCGAGCCGGGCCCGTACGGCCCGCACGCCGGCTGCCAGGACGGGTGGAACGGTGATGAGGATGACCATCGCGTCGCCGAGGCGATCGGCCGCGGTGTCGAGCACCAGCCAGGCGAGGGGTGGCGCGAGCAGCGTCCACACGCGCGCGTCCGACCTGACGAGCCACCGCACGCAGCGCAGCAGGACGCGAACTCTCGGGCGTAGGAGGTCGCGGACGCTCAGCGGGGGCCGGCGCAGGACCGCCGCCATCCGCGGCATGCCCCAGAGCAGCCGCACGACGAAGCGCAGTCGAGCGCATCCGCCGGGGAGTGCGTGAAGCTCGCCCAGCCACTCCGCCAGCCACCGCGTTCGAACCTCGGCGGGGAGGATGGTCGCGCCGATCGCGACCGTGTGGAAGGTGAACCGGATCTCGGCGGGCGCCGACAACACCGAGCCCGCCAGCTGCTCGAGCTCCTGTCTGATCGGTTCCAGTCCGAGCCGAGCCGCGGCGGGCGCGAAGGCTCGCAACGTCTCCCGGGACTTCCTGCGCTGTTTGTCCCGGGGCAGGAATTCCATCGTCCGCTGGTTGTGCAGCCGGTCGGCCAGCTTGAGCGTCAGCACGCGCTCGTCGGCGCACCATTCCAGGTCAGCGGAGTGACGGAGCGCGTTCAGCCCGCGGACCAGTGCGACGATTCGCTCGTCGAAATCGCGCAGCAACTCCGTGTCCGTGCACGCCGAGTCTTCGAGCACGTCATGAAGGAGCGCCGCGCAGAGCAGCTCGTGATCCATGTCCAGCTCGGCGAGGATCATCGCCACCGCCACCGGATGGACGATGTACGGCTCCCCACTCCTGCGCCTGTGGTCGCGGTGCCAGAAGGCGGCCACCGTGTAGGCGCGCTCGACCATCCGGAGCTGCTCGGGAGGTAACTCGTGGGGAAGCGCCGCCAGGATCGGCTGGATGCTCACAGCGCGCCTCCCGTGCGAGGAAGCCACCAGGGGGCCGGCTGCTTCCTGGATCGATGAGCTCGTGCGATGGCCGCGTGACCGCTTTCGAGGCCATCGGCGGTGACCTTGTAGTAACGACGGGTCGGCCTTTTCTCGCGCGTCCCGACGTCGGGATCCTCCTGTCGGCTTTCCACCCAGCCCAGGCCTTCCAGCCTGCCGAGGATGGGATAGATCGTCCCGCTCGCCAGCCCGGTCGCGTTCATCAGCTCCAGGCCGTAGAACTCGCGCTCGGGCGCCTCGAGGAACGCTCCGAGCACCAGCTGGAACGTCATGGTCATCTTCGGCATAGCTCGAACACTACATAGGGGGGCACCCTTCGGATATCTCCAGAGGGAGAGGATTGGCTGCCGCGCTCTTCCCTCTCACCTTCGATAGCGTCGGGTTCATGCGGCTTCATGTGGGATGCGCGATGTGGACTCACGCGCCATGGCAGGGGCGTCTTCTGCCTCACCCGCTCCCTCCAGGGGAGCGCCTGCGGTCCTATGCGACCTGGTGCAACGCGGTCGAGGGCAACACGACGTTCTACGCGACACCGGCGAGGAGCACAGTGGAGTCGTGGGCGCGGCAGATCGCCCCCGACTTCCGCTTCGTCGTCAAGCTGCCCAAGACGATCACGCACGAGCGCCGCCTGACCGGCGGCGACGAGGAGCTCCGATCATTCCTGGCGGCGATCGAGCCACTCGGGCCGAGGGCCCATGCCCTGTGGGTGCAGTTGCCTGGCTCGTTCGCCCCCACCGACCTCGGCACTCTGGCCGGCTTCCTTCGCCGGCTCCCCCGCTCCTACAGATACGCCGTCGAAGTCCGCCACCGCGCCTTCTTCGACGACGCGCGATCCGAACGACTCCTCGAAAGGGTTCTCGCGGACGCAGGCGCCGAATGGATCCCGTTCGACACCGTCACCCTCTTCCAGAGCCCTCCGACCAGCGACGCCGAACGGGACGCGTGGACGAAGAAGCCGCGCCTGCCCCGCAGGTCGCGCGCTCTCACCGACCGTCCGATCATCCGCTACCTCGGGCGGGACGCCACGGCGCGCACGATCGAGGGCTGGCAGCCATGGATCGGCACGGTCACCGAGTGGCTGCGCGAAGGCCGCTCGCCGACCGTGTTCATCCACACGCCCGACAACGCCGACGCGCTGACGCTCGCCCGCCGTTTCCACGACGACGTGCGGGCCCGCCTGCCCGAGATCGAGCCGCTGCCCGAACCGGCGCCGGCCGATCCCCTGACCCTCTTCTGACCGCCGAAAACCGGCAGGAAGCCCGTGTGACCGCGCGCGGGCGTCCTGGTCAGGCGGCAGCTTGCGAGGTGAACGGTCGCGGTCCGCTCGGGCGGGACCAGTAGATCCCAAGTCGTCCCCAAGTGTCCGTTTCTACGGTTCTCAGTGCAGCCGGGGGCCGACAGTGCGCCCTCGGCGCCCGGCTCGCATGACGAGCAGGGAATCGATGGAGGCCGCGGTCACGCGGCTGAGAGGAACGACATGTCCAAGATCACAATTGACGATCTGCCTTTCGAGGGTGCGGAGCTGACCGATGCCGAGCTGGGCCAGGTGGCCGGCGGCGCGAAGCCGCGCTGGGAGGTCAGCGCCTGGACCCTGAACGACGTGCCCTACGAGTGGTGGCTCGTCTGATCCAGCAGTCATCGGATGAACACGGCGCGGTGGAACGCGAAGGGCGTTCCACCGCGCTTTTCGAGACGGGGACCGAGCAGTGATAATGATCATGAGCGGGCGCGGGGACGGGGCCGCCGAGAGGGTGCTGGCCGCGCTGCGCCGGCGCGGCGCCTGTCTGGTGGGTTCGGACGAGCTCGCGACCGGCGGCACGCCGGTGCTGTGGTGGGACAACGGTGACTATCCCGGACGCAGCCGGATCACCGCGTCGTTCACCGGCGGCACGCGCCGGCTGCTCCTGGACACCGGCACCGAGACCATCGACCTGTCCCGGGTCACGGCGGTCTGGCGCAGCCGGCCGAGCGGGCCGCAGGCCGCAGGCGCCGTGACCGACCCGAGCCAGCGCGCGCACGTCAAGCTCCAGGCGGAGATCATGCTGGACGGCGTGTGGAGTCTGCTGGACGCCCGCTGGCTGCCAGGGCGCCGCGCGGACGAGCTGCGTGCCCACAACAAGATCTTCCACCTCGCACGGGCGATCGAGCTCGGCCTCTCCGTGCCCGACACCACCTACACCAACGATCCCGCCCGGCTGACGGAGGAGTACGAGTCGGCGGACGGGCGGCTGGTCGCCAAGCAGATCGCCGCCGAGCGGTTCCAGATCGACGGCGTCCAGCACCGCGCGTACACGACCGTGGTCACCCGCCGCCACCTCACCTCCCGGCACCGCGTGCAGCACGAGCCGATCATCCTGCAGCCGTACGTTCCCAAGGCCGTCGAGCTGCGGGTGATCGTGGTGGGCGAGCAGGTGCTGGCGGCGGAGATCGACGCGTCGGCCTCCAAGACGGCCAGGGACGACTGGCGGCACTACGACAACGACCGCGTCAGGTACGCGCGGCACGAGTTGCCGGCCGACGTGGCGCGGCGCTGCGCCCGCCTGGTCTCCGATGTCGGGCTCACCTACGCCGCTCTGGACTTCATCGTCACGCCCGGTGGCGAGTACGTCTTCCTGGAACTGAACTCCAACGGCGCGTGGGGGTTCGTCGAACTGTGGGCCGGGCTGCCGGTCAGTGACGCGATCGCGGACTGGCTCATGGACGGAGGAGATCGATGACCGAGTTCGCGAAGACCTTGGAGTCGGGAACCGACCTGCTGCGCTCGCTGCCCCGCCGCCGCTCCGGCGTCGCGGCCGCACGGCGTGCGGCGGACGAGTGGGCCGCGCGGCACCCGCGGACCGGAGCGCAGCTCGTCGTCGACGAGCGCCCCGGATCGCCCGTGGTGGACTACGACCTCATCCTCGACCATCCGGGCGGTGGCACGGTCGCGTTGACCGCCCCGCCCGAGGACGGCGTGCCCTGGCTGATCGACCATTCGACGCATTGGGCGGCAGGGCATCTGGTGAGCGTGGACGGCATGCACGTGTCGCTGCCCCAGGCGCTGACCATGCTCAGGTCGCTGTCGGGGCGCGGCGCCTCGCCGTACCAGGAGATCGTCGACCAGTGCCTGCTGGCCGCGGCGGGCGACGACGGTGAGCCGGTCAGCGCGGCGGACCTGCAGGCGACGGCGGACGAGTTCCGCCGCGGCAGGGGACTGCACGACCGCGCCTCGACGCTCGGCTGGATGTCCGCGGCAGGCATGTCAGGCGAGCAGTTCGAGGCGTACGTCGAAGGGATCGCCCGCCGCCGCCGCTTCCGCAGGGACAAGGAGGCCGAGCTGGCACCGGGCCATCTGGCCGCCCATCCCGGCGACTTCACCCGCGTCAAGGCCGTCTGGGTCACCGGCGGGGAAAAGGTGACCGCCGGCGCCGTGGACGACCTGCTGGCCGTCCCTGCCTCACTGGGCGACGCGGTGGTGACCGTCGGCACCCGCTGGGAGACGGATCTGCCCGAGGCCCTGCGAGGTGCGCCGGTCGGCCAGGTGGTCGGGCCCGAGGAGGCGCCCGACGGCGGATACCTGAGCGGAGCCGTCCTGTCCAGGACGCCTGCCGTCAGGGACGCCGAGACGTTGGAGGCGGCAGGGCGGGCCGCCTTCGCCGACTGGCTGGGTGAGCGCCGTGCCGCGGCCACGGTCGAATGGCACTGGTCGTGACCGCCTCCGACGACACGCGCCCCATCCCGCGTCCCCGGCCCCCGCAGGAACGAGCCGTCTACCGGGAGGAAGCCGTGCGCAACCGGGTCGCACACCGCGCCGGCGGCACCCGGATGCCGGTGGTGATCAGCGGCCCCTCGTTCCTGGTGCTGTGGGTGCTGGCGGCCGTCGTCGTCTCGGGCGCGGCGGTGCTGACCGCGCTGGCGCTGAAGGCGGCGTCCTGATGCTGCGCCGCCCCCCTGTCCTGCTGCAGAACAACGACACGGAGTGTGGCGCGGCC
This sequence comes from Nonomuraea sp. NPDC049152, assembly GCF_040648355.1. NCBI lineage: Bacteria > Bacillati > Actinomycetota > Actinomycetes > Streptosporangiales > Streptosporangiaceae > Nonomuraea > Nonomuraea sp. NPDC049152. The sequence goes on from NZ_JBEZDO010000027.1 coordinate 142,804, forward strand.
TGCCTGGCAATGGTGCTGTGTCACCACGGTCAGCGCACCACCCTGCAGCAGGTCGCCGAACGGCTCCAGGTCGGCAGGGACGGCCTGAGCGCCAAGGCCATCGTGGACGGCGCCCGTGACCACGGCCTCAAGGCGCGGGCCTTCTCCCTCGCGCCCGAGGATCTGGCGCGCGTGCCGCTCCCCGCGATCGCGCACTGGGAGTTCAACCACTTCCTGGTGGTCGAACGCTGGGCGCCGGACCGGGTGGACGTCGTCGACCCGGCGCAGGGCCGCCGCCGGCTGACCGCGGAGGAGTTCGGCGCCGGGTTCACCGGCGTGCTGCTGGTCTTCGAACCCGACGCGGGATTCCGCCGCGGCACGTCCTCGATGGCGAGCGCCTGGCGCAGGGAGTTCGTCCGCACCCTGTTCCGGCGCCGCCGCGGCCTGCTCGCGCAGGTGATCGCCGCCTCGTTGCTCCTGCAACTGCTCGGCCTCGCCCTGCCGCTGTTCTCCGAGCTGCTGATCGACACCATCGTCCCGTCACGGGCGGCCGAGGTGCTGTCCCTGCTGGGCGGCGCGGTGCTGCTGGCGGGGGCGGCCCAGTTCGTCATCGGTTACCTCAGGGCGGCGCTGCTGGTGGCGGTACGAGCCCGAGCCGACCAGGAGCTCACCGAAGGCGTGGTCGGTCATCTGGTGGCGTTGCCGTACCGCTATTTCACCCAGCGCGGCAAGGGCGACCTGGTGACCCGTGCCGCCAGCGTCTCGGCGCTCGGCGACATCCTCACCGGCCAGGTCGTGGCGGCGCTGCTCGACGGACCGCTCGCCGTGGGCTACCTCGTGCTGGTCTATCTGTACGACCCTGTCTTCGGGATGGCGTTGACCGGCGTGGCGCTGCTCCAGACGTTCCTGCTGCTGGCCACCGCCAACCGGATCGCCACGCTCACCCAGCAGGAGCTCACCGCGCTGTCCGCTTCCCAGAGCAGCCTCTTCCAGGCGATCACCGGCATCGAGACGCTGAAGGCGTCCGGTGCGGAGAGGCGGGCGGTGGAGCAGTGGTCGGCCCACTTCGCCAAGCAGCTCAACGCCGATGTGCGCGCCGGCCTCACCAGGGGTTTCCTGGAGTCGGCGCTGTCGGCGATCCGGGTGGCGGCGCCGCTGGGGCTGATGTGGCTGGGCGCCTGGCGCGTGCTGGACGGGCAGCTCACGGTGGGTGCGCTGATCGCGCTCAACGCCATCGCGGTCGGGGCGCTGACCCCGCTGAGCTCGCTGATGACCGGCTTGCAGAGCCTTCAGCAGGCCGGCGCCCACTTCGACCGGCTGTCGGACATCCTGGCCTCCGAGCCGGAACCGAGCGACGGCATCGAGGTGCTGCGGCTGCGCGGCGCGGTGGAACTGCGCGGGGTGAGCTTCCGGCACGACCCTCGCGGCCCGTGGACGGTGAGGGACGTCTCGGTCGCCATCCGGCCGGGGCAGAAGATCGCCCTGGTCGGCGCCTCGGGATCGGGCAAGAGCACGCTGGCGAGACTGCTGCTGGCGCTGCACAGCCCGGTCGAGGGAGAGATCCGTTACGACGGCGTCCCTGCCGCCGAGCTGAACCTGCGCACCCTGCGCCGCCAGTTCGGCGTGGTCACCCAGGACCCTTCTCTGTTCAACGGCTCGATCAGGGACAACATCTCGCTCAACGACCCCGGCGCCTCTCTGGACCGGGTGGTCGCAGCGGCCCGGCTGGCCGCGCTCCATGACCAGATCATGGACATGCCAATGGGATACGAGACGATGCTGACCGACGGCGCCGGACTGTCGGGCGGCCAGCGGCAGCGACTCGCCCTGGCCCGCGCCGTCCTGTCGCAGCCGAAAGTGCTGCTGCTCGACGAGGCCACCAGCAACCTCGACAGCGCCACCGAGGAGGTGATCGAGGCCAATCTGGGACGGCTCGTCCAGACCCGGATCGTCATCGCGCACCGGCTGAGCACGATCAGGGACGCCGACCTGATCCTCGTGATGGACGCGGGGCGGATCGTGCAACGCGGCACCCATGACGGGCTGATGGCCATGGGAGGCACGTACGCGGAACTGGTCGCCGCCCAGACCGTGCCGTCCGGATGACCCGGTCACGGCCTCGGCCAGGCCAACCGCGTCCGGGCAGAGCGGCGACAGCCTCAGCACTCGATGACGTTGACCGCCAAACCACCCCGCGACGTCTCCTTGTACTTGTCCAACATGTCCCGACCCGTATCCCGCATCGTCTTGATCG